>CAIMCI010000181.1 GCA_903839465.1 uncultured Pseudomonadota bacterium | reverse complement strand
CGCAGGCCGAGGTCGACCCCGATCTGCGTCGCGGCGAGATCGTGGTGGTCGTGGACGGCGCGGCGGAGGCGGCGGATGACGGCGCGGCGGAGCTCGAACGGCTGCTCCGCGCGCTGTTGGCCGACCTGCCGGTCTCACGGGCAGTCGACATCGCGGTCGAAATCAGCGGCGCCCGCCGCAACGTGGCCTACAAGGCGGCGCTGCGCCTCGACGGCGCCGGCCGCGGTGACGACGCACCGGACGGCGCTTGAGGCGGCCGTGGATTCGGCTTAAGGTGCTCGCGGGAGTCGGCTAGGCAATCGCGCCCGGCACACCACCTGGCATGGATGCGGGTGATGTCGGGTGAGGAAAGTCCGGGCTCCATAGGGCAGGGCGCCAGGTAACGCCTGGGGGGCGAGAGCCCACGGAAAGTGCAACAGAAAGCAAACCGCCAACGTCGGCCGGCGCAAGCCGGCAGGCCGGTAAGGGTGAAAGGGTGCGGTAAGAGCGCACCGCGGACCTGGTAACAGGGACGGCACGGCAAACCCCGCTCGGAGCAAGACCAAATAGGGAAGCAGGCAGTTCGAAGCTGCGGCGCGCGGCCCGCGCGTGCTTCCGGGTAGGTCGCTTGAGGCGCGCGGCGACGCGCGTCCCAGAGGAATGATTGTCCACGACAAAACCCGGCTTATCGGCCGACTCCCAATTTCTTCGCCGCCGGCCCGCCAGCCTCCGGTTCACGGGCACTAAAAAGCAATAAGAGCCGCCAGTCAGGCGGCCGACAACGGTCGACGGGCGGCTCTGCCCGCCCCGGCGCCGGCCCGTGCCCCGCCCGGGACACTCCTGAGTAAACGCGCAAACTCTCGTTCGTAACACGTTGATTTATGGTCGTGTTGGTGGCTGAAATCCAACCATCCTCCCACCCGGTAAGTGCCTGTACTCACAGGAAAAATAATCACTTTTGACGTTGACCTGCGCAGCCTCGGTCCCTATAGTGGCCGCAAGTGGGGGAAAGTGGGGGAAAATGGGACTCTGTCCCATCCTGGACCGTGTTCAGAGGCGCCAACAAAGTCACGCTCGATGCCAAGGGCCGGATGGTCATGCCCACCCGGTACCGGGATCGGCTTGCCGACCGGTCGCAGGGGCGTCTGGTGGTGACGATCGACCGCGACCAGTGCCTCCTGCTCTACCCGCTGCCGGACTGGGAAGAGATCGAGCGCAAGTTGATGCGCCTGCCCACCCTCAATCCGCAGGCGCGACGCCTGCAGCGGCTGATGGTGGGTCACGCGACGGAACTGGAGCTCGACGGGCACGGTCGAGTCCTGCTGCCGCCGCAGCTGCGCGAGTTTGGCGCCCTGACGCGCGACGCGATGCTGATCGGCCAGGGCAATCGTTTTGAACTGTGGGATGAGGTTCGCTGGAACGAGCGTCGCGACGCCTGGCTCCAGGAAGAAGACCTGTCGTCAGGTCTGTCGGGCGACCTCGAATCCCTATCGCTTTAACGTTGGTGCGGTCGCGGGGCCGCACCGAACAGCGGTGACTACCGCGGGCAACAAGGCAGCAGATCGTTGGTCAGCTCCGTTATCAACGCTCATGCGCCGGTGCTGCTCGCGGAGGCTGTCGAGGGTCTGGCGGTGCGACCTGGGGGGAACTACATCGATGCCACCTATGGGCGTGGTGGACACGCGCAGGCCATTCTCGAACGCTTGGGGCCGACCGGGTCCCTGCTCGTCGTCGACCGCGATCCGCAGGCCATCGGTCACGCCCATGCCGCGCACGGCAGCGACCCTCGCGTGCGCATCGAACACTCCACCTTCGACCGCATCGGCTCGTTCGCCGCGCCGCTCTCCGCCAACGGCATCCTGTTCGACCTCGGTGTGTCCTCGCCCCAGCTCGACGATCCGGCGCGGGGCTTCAGCTTCATGCGTGACGGTCCCCTCGACATGCGCATGGATCCGAGCCGCGGCGCAAGCGCGGCCGATTTCATCGCAACCGCCCCCGCCGCGGAGATCGCCCGCGTGATATTCGAGTACGGAGAGGACCGCTTCGCACGGCGAATCGCGCGTGCCATCGAGCTTGCGCGTGCTGTCGCGCCGATCGCGACGACGGCGCAGCTCGCCGAGCTGGTCGCGCGCGCCGTGCCAACCCGGGAGCGCTCGAAGAATCCCGCCACGCGAACCTTTCAGGCGCTGCGCATGCACGTCAACGGCGAGCTCGACCTGATCGGCCGGGCGCTGCGCGCGGCGGTCGGTGCGCTGGCGACTGGCGGGCGTCTCGCCGTGATCAGCTTCCATTCTCTCGAGGATCGCCTGGTCAAGCGCTTCCTGCGCGATGCGGCACAGGAGGATCCGGTCTGGCGCGGCCTGCCGGGCGTGCCGGAGTCGGCGCTGCCAAAGCTCGGGCTCGTCGGCCGCGCCATCCACGCCGGCCAGGCCGAAATCGACGCCAACCCGCGAGCGCGCAGCGCAACGCTGCGGATTGCCGAACGGGTGCGGCCGTGAACGCGAAGAGCCTTGGCCTCGTCGTCGCCGTCCTCTGGGTGGCAGTGCTCGGGTCGGCCGCCGCAGTAGTGCACATGAAGCACCGCCAGCGGACGCTTTTTGTCGAGCTGGAGCGGCTGGCTAACGAGCGCGACCGCCTGAACATCGAATGGGGCCGCCTGCAGCTCGAGCAGAGCACGTGGTCGGCGCACGGCTTCGTCGAGCAGGTCGCCACGCGACAGCTGCACATGACGATGCCGCAGGCCAATGAAGTGAAGATCGTCCAGCAATGAAGTGGAAGAAGCCCAATGACAAGGCGAAGGACGACAGCGCGCAATTCCGCGTGCGGGGTCGGTTCGTGCTCGCGACGCTTGGGTTGTGTGCGGTGGGCCTGCTGGGCCGCGCCGTCGATCTGCAGTTCCTGAAGCGCGACTTTCTCGTCGACCAGGGCAACGCCCGCTTCGTGCGCAACCTCGCGATGCCTGCCCATCGCGGCTCCATCCTCGACCGGTTCGGCGAGCCGCTGGCGGTGAGCACGCCGGTGGATACCGTCTGGGTGAATCCTCAGGTGCTGGCGGCCGAGGTCGACCAGATACCGAGGCTTGCCAAGGTGCTCAACCGGGATTCCGCTTGGCTGACCCGGCGGGTGACGAGCAATCTCGGTCTGCAGTATCTGATCCTCGAGAAGCAGCTGCAGCCCGAGGATGCCGAACGGGTGCGTGCGCTGCATATTCCGGGAGTCAACCTGCGCCGCGAATACCGCCGCTACTATCCGGCCGGCGAGGTCACAAGCCACGTACTTGGGTTCACCGGCTCGGAGGACCAGGGCCAGGAAGGACTGGAACTGGCCTACGAGCAGGTGCTGGGCGGAGAAGACGGCGTCAAGCGCGTGCTCCAGGACCGCATGGGCCAGGTCGTCGACAGTGTCGAAATCGTCAAGCCGCCCCGCTCCGGCGAGGAAATCGTCACCAGCATCGATCTGCGCATCCAGTACCTCGCCTACCGGGAGCTGAAGAGCGCGATCCGCGAGTTCCAGGCGCGCGCCGGATCGGTCGTCGTCCTTGATGTCGCTACGGGCGAGATTCTGGCGATGGTCAACCAGCCGTCGTTCAATCCCAACGACCGGCTCAAGCTCGACGTCAACAGCTACCGGAATCGGAGCGCCACGGACATTTTCGAGCCCGGCTCATCGATGAAGCCGTTCATCGTCGCGACGGCACTGGCCAGCGGCAAGTACACGAAGACCTCCGTCGTCGACACCAATCCGGGTTCGTTTCAGGTCGGCAACAAGACGATCACCGATCACGTCAACATCGGGGTCGCCGACTTCGCGACGATACTGGCGAAGTCGTCCAACGTGGGCATCGCCCATGTCGCGGTGACGCTCGACAAGGCGGCGATCTACAACACGCTCGCCGGGGTCGGTTTCGGCCAGGTGACGCCGAGCGGGTTTCCAGGGGAATCGGCGGGTCTGCTGCCCCATTACTCGCACTGGCGGGAAATTTCGGTTGCGACGCTGGCCTACGGCTACGGCCTGTCCGTGACGCCGCTGCAGCTGGCGCAGGCCTACGCAACGATCGGCGCTATGGGCGTCCGTCGACCGGTGACCTTCCACAAGGTCGATGGCCCCGTGGCGGGCGAACGGGTGTTGCCTGCCGACGCCTGCCGCGATCTCGTGCACATGCTGGAGTCGGTCGTGAGCGCGGACGGCACGGCGCTGCGCGCCGCGGTGCGAGGCTATCGTGTCGCCGGCAAGACTGGTACGGCCTGGAAGTCCACGGTCGGCGGCTATTCGCAGGACAAGTTCATGGCGGTCTTTGCTGGCGTCGTGCCGGCGACCAACCCGCGACTCGCGGCCGTCGTCGTTATCGACGAGCCCAGCGCCGGGCTGCACCAGGGTGGCCAGGTGTCGGCGCCGGTATTTTCCGGAATCCTCTCGGGCGCGCTGCGACTGATGGCCGTTCCCCCGGACGATCTTGCTCACGTCCCGGCGGCGACCCTGGTGCAGGCGGCGCCCGAGCCATGAGTGCCTGCGCCGTGAGCCCCGCTCTCGCCGACCGTTCCATCGACCTGGCGCATGTGCTGGCCGACCGCCTGGCCATCGGCTCGCTGGCCGTGCGCGGACTGACGATGGACAGCCGTACGGTTCGGCCCGGTGACGCCTTTGTCGCCCTGCCGGGCCGTGTGGGGCACGGACTGCGGCACGCCGCGGCGGCTGTCGCGGCCGGCGCTGCCGTCGTGCTCTACGATGCCGCGCGCGGCGACCGGCCGTCGGAACTGGGGCCGGGCCGTGCGTTGGCCGTCCCGGGCCTTGATCGCGATTTCCCGCTGCTGGCGGATCGTGCCTACGGCGAGCCGTCGGCGGCGGCGCGGGTCTTGGGTATCACCGGTACCAATGGCAAGACGACGACCGCCTGGCTCGTCGCCTCCGCATTCGCAGCGCGCGGCGAGGCCGGCGGCTATATCGGCACGGTCGGTCGTGGCGTGCTGCCCGCCGTCGAACCGGCCACCCACACGACTCCTGACGTGTTTTCCCTGCAGGGCACCCTGCGCGACCTGGTGGACCAAGGCGCGAGGCACGTGGCCCTGGAGGTGTCCTCGCAGGGCCTCGATCAGGGCCGGACTGATGGCGTCCGCATCTACGCCGCGGGCTTCACCAACCTGACGCGCGATCATCTCGACTATCACGGCACGATGGAGGCGTACGTGGCCGCGAAGGCCAAGCTGTTCGCTGCGCGCGACCTGCGCCATGCCGTCGTGAACGTGCGTGACGCCGCCGGCGCCGTCTTCGCCAGCAGTCTGGCATCAGGCATCCAGTTGACGACGGTGGGTGCGCGCTCGGCCGTCGGCGGGCGATACGTCCTCGCGGTCGATGTGAAGCCCGAAATCTCCGGCCTCGTCGTGCGCGGTGAATCGCACGAGGGACCTTTCTGCCTGCACAGCGCACTCGTCGGCGACTTCAATGCCGAGAACCTCATGGTTGCGCTGGGTCTGCTGCTGGCAGCCGACCTGCCGCAGGAGGCGGCCGTCACGGCGCTGGCGGGCGTCAGGGCACCGCCGGGGCGGATGGAAATATGGCAGCTGCCATCCGGCGCCGTCGCCGTCGTCGACTACGCCCATACCCCCGATGCACTCGCCCATGCGCTGCGCAGCCTGCGCCTTCACTGCAGTGGCGTTCTCTGGTGCGTCTTCGGCTGCGGTGGCGACCGTGACCGCGGCAAGCGGCCCGAGATGGGTGCCGCCGCCGAGCGTCTGGCCGACCGAATCGTGCTCACGGACGACAATCCGCGCAGCGAGGACTCGGCGGCGATCATGGCCGACGTCGCCGCCGGCATGGCCCATCCGGACCGTGTCCGCCGCGAGGCCGATCGTCGCAGCGCGATCGCATTCGCCTGCTCGGCTGCCGGCCCGGGCGACGTCGTGCTGGTCGCCGGCATGGGCCACGAGGAAGGGCAGACCTACGGCGGAGTTCGCCGCCCCTACAGTGACCGGGCCACGGTCGCCAGGCTGGCGGGTGCGTCATCATGATCTGCACGCTGGCCGAATTCGCCAGATTGTCAGGCGGCCTGCTGCAGGGTGGTGACCGGGCGTACTCGGCGCTGTCCACGGACTCGCGCACGATTGGTGCCGGCGAGCTGTTCATAGCGCTGTCGGGTCCGAAGTTTGACGGTCACGACTACGCGCTTGCCGCGGCCGAGCGCGGCGCCGCGGGCGTCGTGGTCGGCCGGCGCCTGGCGCTGAACATCTCGCAGATCATCGTCGACGACTCGCTGAAGGCACTGCAGCGTGCGGCCACCGCCTGGCGTGCGGGCCACTCACTGCCGATCGTCGGGGTAGGTGGCAGCAACGGCAAGACGACGACCAAGGAGCTGATCGCCTCGGTGCTGTCGGTCCGCGGCTCGTGCCTGGCCACGCGCGGCAACCTGAACAACCACATCGGCGTGCCGCTGACGCTGATGCGCATCCGGCCCGAGCACACGGCCGCGGTTGTCGAGATGGGGGCCAATGCCCGCGGCGACATCGCGCAGCTGACTCCCTGGGTCGACCCGACCGTCGGCATCGTCACCAATGCCGGCGCGGAGCACCTGGAGGGTTTCGGTGACCTCGACGGCGTCGCCGCCGGCGAGGGCGAGCTGTACGAGACGATGGCCGGCGATGCCGTGGCGGTCGTCAATGCCGACGATGCCTATGCCGGCCTCTGGCGGCGCCTGGCAGGCAGGCGTCAGGTGCTGACCTTCGGCCTCGACCCGGCGGCGGATTTCCGTGCCGTCGGTGCGCGCTCCACCGCCGAGGGGCCCGCCTTTCGCCAGTCATTCATCCTCGCCTGCCCGCTCGGCGAGATCGCGGTCGAGCTGCGTCTGGGTGGTGCTCACAACGTGGTCAATGCGCTTGGCGCGGCGGCGGCGGCTTATGCGGTTGGCGCCGGCGTCGACGACATCCGCGCGGGTCTCGGCCGCGTCGAGCCGGTCAAGGGCCGGCTGCAGCTGAAGATGGCTGCCGGTGGCGCGCGCCTGATTGACGACTCCTACAACGCCAACCCGAGCAGCCTCGATGCGGGCTTCGCACTTCTGAAGACACTACCCGGCGAGAAGTGGCTGGTTCTCGGTGACATGGGCGAACTGGGCAGCGATGAAGTGCAGTTCCACGCCGACGCCGGCCGGTCGGCGCGCGCGGCAGGCATCAGTCGGCTGTTCGCGATCGGCGCGCTGACAGGACATTCGGTGGACAGCTTCGGTGCGGGTGGTGAATGGTTTTCCTCCCCCGCCGCGCTCGCCGAGAAGGTGCGTCCGCTGCTGGGCGATGGCGTCACGGTCCTCGTCAAGGGATCGCGACTCAACCGGCTTGAGCGCGTAGTCGAGGTTCTGGCCGGTGAGCCGGCGGTTCAGCCATGAAGGTGTGTCGATGCTTTACTGGCTGACCGAGCTGCTGGCGACCCTGCACCCCGGTTTCCGGGTGTTCGGTTATCTGACGCTGCGTGCGATCCTCGCGGCGCTGACGGCGCTGCTCGTGTCGCTTTTGGTCGGGCCGACAATGATCCGCTGGCTGACGGCCGGGCAGATCGGCCAGAACGTACGCAGCTTCGGGCCACAGTCGCACCTGAAGAAACAGGGCACGCCAACCATGGGTGGTGCGCTGATCCTGGTGGCGATGACGCTCGGCACGGTGCTCTGGGCCGACCTGTCCAATCGTCACGTACGGATCGTGCTGCTCGTGACCCTGGGCTTCGGTCTTATCGGGTTCTACGACGATTACCTGAAGCTGGTCGTCGGCAACTCGAAGGGTCTGTCAGCAAGGGCCAAGTACCTGTTGCAGTCGCTGGTGGGCCTGACGGCCGCGTTGGCGTTCTGGCACAGCGCAGGAGGTCCCAGCGAGACCGCGCTCTACGTGCCGTTCTTCAAGAACGTCGTCGTGCCGCTGGGCGTCTTCTCCTACGTCGCGCTCGCGTACCTCGTCATTGTCGGCGCGAGCAATGCCGTAAACCTGACCGACGGTCTAGACGGCCTGGCCATCATGCCGGCGGTCATGGTCGCCGGTGCGCTGGGCGTGTTCGCCTACGCCTCGGGTAACGTCAATTTCGCGACCTACCTGCTGATTCCCCATGTGCCGGGTGTCGGCGAGCTGCTGATCTTCTGCGGGACGTTGTTCGGCGCGGGCCTCGGCTTCCTGTGGTTCAACACGTACCCCGCACAGGTATTCATGGGTGACGTGGGTGCACTTGCGCTGGGTGCCGCGCTGGGTGCCGTGGCCGTGTCCGTACGGCAGGAACTCGTGCTCTTCATCATGGGCGGGGTCTTCGTGCTGGAGACCGTCTCGGTCATGCTGCAGGTCGCCTCGTTCAAGCTGACGGGCAAGCGGATTTTCCGCATGGCGCCCATCCACCATCATTTCGAGCTGAAGGGCTGGCCGGAGCCAAAGGTCATCGTCCGTTTCTGGATCATCACGGTCGTCCTTGTGCTGGCCGGCCTCGCCACGCTGAAGATCCGCTGATGCACGCCAGCCACGCCAAGCAAGAACCCGCAACCGCTCTCGCCATGGCGGAGCGTCATAATCTGGTCGTTGGCCTTGGGCTGACCGGCATGAGCTGCGTCAGCTACCTCAGTGACCTCGGTGAGCGAGTATCGGTCGTCGACTCGCGGGATAACCCGCCCGAGTTGCCGACGCTGCGCACGCGATGGCCGCTGGTCTCCCGTCATCTCGGATCGCTGGAACCGCGCGTGCTGGATGGCATCGATCGCGTCATCGTGTCGCCCGGAGTCGACCGCAGGTCGCCGCTGATCGCCGCGGCACTCGAGCGGGAGATTCCCGTCATCGGTGACGTCGAGCTTTTCGCGCGCGATGTCGTGGCCCGCCAGCCGGACGCCAGGGTGGTCGGCATCACCGGGACGAACGGCAAGAGCACCGTAACGGCGCTGGTCGCGGCGATGGCCCTCACGGCGGGCATCGACGCCCGTGCCGGCGCCAACCTCGGCCCCCCGGCGCTCGAGCTGCTGGACCCGCCGCGCCCTGCGCTCTACGTCCTCGAGCTGTCCAGCTATCAGCTGGAATCGACCGAGTCGCTGCACCTCGACGCGGCGCTGCTCTTGAACCTGTCGCCGGATCATCTGGATCGCTACGCAAGCATGGCGGCGTACGGCGCCGCCAAGGCAAGGATCTTCGCCCACGCGGCGATCGCGGTGGTCAATGGCGACGAGCCGGACCTGGCCGGCTGGGTGCCCGCTGGAACCTCGGTGCGTACGTTCGGGTCGGCGCCGTCGGCCGATTACCGGGTCGCCGAGGTGGATGGTCGGGAGTGGCTCGTTCACGGCACCAACGCCGAGCCGCTGATTGCGGCCGGCGACGTGCGGCTGCGTGGCCGTCACAACGTGGCCAACGCGCTCGCCGCGCTCGCCGCTGCCGACGCGGTCGGGATCCCGCGGCAGGCCGCGCTCGACACCCTGCGCACCTTTGCAGGCCTCGCGCACCGGATGCAGACGGTCGCGACGCGCGACGGGGTCACCTACATCAATGACTCTAAGGGCACGAATGTCGGGGCGACGATCGCCGCGATTCGCGGACTCGACGGCGGCGCCGTGCTGATAGCCGGCGGTGATGGCAAGGGCCAGGACTTCGCCCCGCTGGCGGCCGCCTGCCGGGGCGTAGTCCGGCACGCCGTCCTGATCG
>CAIMCI010000180.1 GCA_903839465.1 uncultured Pseudomonadota bacterium | reverse complement strand
GCGGATCGTTGCCGGGGTGAAGGTCCCGACGACTCTCGACGTCACGACGGGCCTGTTCGGTGCCCTGGAGAAAGTGCTGGCCGAGGCCGGAGTGCCCGGCAGCAGCATCGGACTCGTGGTCATTGGCACCACCCATTTCACGAACGCCGTTATCGAGCGCAAGCACCTGGAGCCGACCGCCGTCGTGCGGCTGTGCCTCCCGGCGGCGCAGAGCCTCCCGCCGATGGTCGACTGGCCTGATGACCTGAAGGCCGCGGTCGGCGGTTGCTCGTATCTCGCGCACGGCGGCGTCGAATTCGACGGGCAGCCGATATCGACCTTCGATCCCGCCGAGATCACCCGCATCGGCGCGGACATCCACGCCCGCGGCATCCGCGCCATCGCGGTGACCGGTGTCTTCGCGCCGGTCCGCAATGAATTCGAACAGGAGGCCGCGCGCCTGCTCGCCGCAGCGGTTCCGGGTGCCTCGATCACGCTGTCCGGCTCGATCGGGCAGCTGGGCTTTCTCGAGCGCGAAGGCGCTTCCATCCTGAACAGCGCCCTGCTCGGCCTCGCACGGCGAACCGTCGCCGCGCTGAAGGCGGGCGTCGCCCGCTGCGGCCTGCGCTGCCCGGTGTTCCTCAGCCAGAACGACGGCACCCTCATGGAGGCCTCGGTAGCCGAGCAGTTCCCGGTACTGACTTTCGCCAGCGGCCCGACGAACTCCATGCGGGGCGCGGCGTTCCTGACCGGCTGCGCGGACGCCATCGTGCTCGACGTTGGCGGCACCACCACCGACGTCGGCATGCTGCACAAGGGCTTTCCGCGGCAGGCGGCCACCACCGTCGACATCGGCGGCGTGCGCACGAACTTTCGCATGCCGGACGTCTTCAGCATCGGACTCGGCGGCGGCTCGATCGTCGGCGGCGATCCGGCCACGCCCACCATCGGCCCGCAGAGCGTCGGCTTTCGCCTGCCGGAGATGGCGCGGGTCTTCGGCGGCACGACGCTGACGGCAACCGACATCGCGGTAGCGGCCGGGTTCGCGGCCGTCGGCGACTGCCGAAGCGTCGCCGACCTGGATCCGGCGCTCGTCCAGCGCTGCATGGCCTTGGTGCGCAGCAAACTCGACGCGGCCGTGGAGCGGAGCCGGCTGTCTCCGGAACCGACCCCGGTGATCGCCGTCGGCGGCGGCAGCATCCTCGTGCCGCCGAAGCTGGCGGGCCTTAACGTCATCCGTCCGGAGCATTACGCGGTTGCGAATGCCATCGGGGCGGCGATCGCCCAGACGAGCGGTGCTGTCGATCGCATCTACTCGCTGGATGACATCTCGCGGGAGGCGGCGCTTGCCGATGCGGAAGCGGAAGCCCGCCGCAAGGCGATAGCGGCCGGTGCCCGCGCCGAGTCGATCGAGATCACCGAGCGGGAGGACGTGCCACTGGCCTACCTCAAAGGCAATGCCACGCGTGTCCGGGTCAAGGCCGTCGGCGACATGGAGCTCTGAGACGCATGCGGTTGCTCACCGAGTCCGACATAGATGCCCTGTCGATAGGCGCCGCCATCCTCGGCACCGGCGGCGGCGGCAGCCCCTACCTCGGGCAGCTTCGCTGCCGAGAACTCCTGCGGAGCGGCGCCCGGATCCCGCTCCTGTCGCTGGACGAAATCGCCGACGACGCGCTGATCGCCTCGACCGGAGGCATAGGCGCACCCATCGTCTCCATCGAGAAGCTGGAGGAGGGCAATGAGGGGCTGCGGGCGCTGCGGGCCGTCGAGGAATACTGCGGACGGCCGATTGACGCGCTCATCGCCGGGGAAATCGGTGGCGGAAACGCCCTCGCGCCGATCATCACGGCGGCGACCGCCGGGCTGGGCGTCGTCGACGGCGACGGCATGGGCCGCGCCTTCCCGGAAATGCAGATGACCACGTTCAGCATCTACGGCCACCATTCGACGCCGGCGGCCATCGCCGATGAGCGCGGTAACGTGGTCGTGTTCGGTCACGTGGCCTCCGAACTGTGGTTCGAAAAGCTCGCCCGCGCCACGGTCGTGCAGATGGGCGGCACCGCGACCGGCGTCGAATCACCGATGCCCGGCAGCTACGTCAAGAGGGTCGCCGTTCCGGGTACCGTCAGCCAGGCCATTGCTCTCGGCACGCTGGTGCTCGACGCCAACCGCCGCCACGTCAGTGCGATCCCGCTGATCTGCGAGCGGGAGAACGGCGTGCACCTGATGGACGGCAAGATCGTCGACCTCAGGCGCCACCTGCGCGGCGGATTCTCGGTCGGCGAAATCGCCCTCGAGGGGATCGATGGTCATGCCGGCACCCGCGCCAGCATCGTCTTCCAGAACGAATACCTGAGCTTTGAGCGCGGCGGGGACGTCGAGGTCAGCGTACCGGACCTAATCGTTCTGCTCGACGTCGATACGGGCCACGCCATCTCCACCGACATCCTGCGCTACGGGCAGCGGGTTGCCGTACTCGCCCTGCCCTGCCATCCCCTGCTGAGGACACCCGAGGCCCTGGCCGTTGTCGGCCCCGGGGCCTTCGGCCTCGGCGAGGTGACGTTCCGGCCGCTACCCCGCCGTTCCCCGCCGTAAGCCGTGACACCTTCAGAACCAAGGAGACGCCCGATGGCCATCACCCGCGCCCGACACCTCGCCCGTGCCTGCGCCGGTGCGCTCGGCATCGCCGCCGGCGCCGCCGCCCCGGCCGCAGAGCCGCCCGCGGCCGGGCTCGACGAAATCGTCGTCACGGCCCAGAAGACCTCCGAGCTCCTGAGCAAGGTACCGATCAGCATTTCGGTGCTGTCAGGCGACCAGCTGGTCGAGCAGCGCGTCCAGAACTATGCCGACCTCTCGCGCATCGTACCGAACGTGTCCTTCACGAGCTTCGGCGGCCCCGGCCAGTCGAACATCGAAATCCGCGGCGTCAGCTCCCAGGCAGGGTCGGCGACGACCGGCATCTACCTCGACGACGTCCCCATCAACATCATCAACATCTACACGGCCGGCGCGACCGAGCCCAAGTTCTTCGACATCGATCGGGTCGAGGTACTGCGCGGCCCGCAGGGAACCATCTACGGCTCAAGCTCCATGGGCGGGACCCTGCACTTTGTCAGCGTCAAGCCGGACCTCCACGCACTCTCGGGGACCGCGCACCTCGAGGTGGGCGGTACCGAAGGCGGCGGGCTGAACTACGAGGCCAACAGCGTTCTGAACGTGCCGCTGTCCGACGGCGTTGCGGCGCTGCGCCTTGGCGCGCTCTACCGCCACGACAGCGGCTGGATCGATCGCGTCAACCCGACGACGGGTCAGGTCGTCGATCACAAGATCAACGACACCAATTCCTCGGTCGTGCGCGCGACGCTGCTCTGGAAGCCGACGGAGGCGCTGTCCGTGACGCCGGCGGTATTCCTGCAACGGGTGTCGGACGGCGGTAACTCCCTGTTCGGCCTTGGTCTGCCGGACTTCCAGTCGCCCACACTCGTACCGGAAACGGGCCGTGACGAGTACGGGATGTTCAGCCTGACCGTCGCCTACGACGCCGGCTTCGCCGACCTGACCTCCGTCACGGGGTTCTTCTCGCGCCAGGACCACCGGATCGTCGACGGCACTTTCTACGACAGCGTGTACCTGGGCAGCCTGTTTGACACACCGGCGAGCGACGGGGGCATTGGCATCGGCCACGGCTCGACGTTTGCGTCGCTACCGGCGCCGGCCCAGTTCTTTACGACGGTCAACCAGATCCACCAGGAACTGCGGCTTTCGTCGCGGCCCGCTGGGCCGGATGACCGCCTGAGCTGGATCACGGGTCTCTATTATTCGCGCGGCCGTACGGGCCTCCTGGACAACGAGCATATCCTCAACTTCACCAGTACCTTCCAGTCGACCTTCGGCCAGACGCCGCAGCAGGTGCTCGGCGACCCGTTCACCAACGACCTCGTGTACTACGCCAACAGCGAGTTCGTGAACGAGGAAAAGGCGGTCTTCGGCCAGCTGACCTACCGGGTGCTGCCGAAACTGAAGGCATCGCTCGGCCTGCGCTACGAGAAGTCGACCGAGTCGCTGGCCTTTGCCACCGCGGGCTTCCTGTCGGCCAGCACGCCACCGTCGGCCCAGTCGATTGCCGGCAGCGCCACCACGCCGAAGGCGTCGCTCGCCTACGAGGCGAGCGATCGGACTCTCGTCTATGCCTCGGCCGGCAAGGGCTTTCGCGTGGGCGGCGCCAATCGACCGATGCCCGCCGCCCTGTGCGGCACCTCGGGCCCGACCGGGTACGAGGCCGACTCGCTCTGGAGCTATGAACTCGGCGTAAAGACGCGCGCGCTCAGCGACACGCTCGCCCTGTCGGCGGCGCTCTTCGACATCCGCTGGTCGAACATGCAACAGGACGTCGTGCTGACCTCGTGCGGATTCGACTACAAGACCAATACGGGCAATGCCGAGAGCAAGGGCGTCGAGCTCGAGGCCCGGCAGAAGATCGGCGACCACTGGACGTTGAGTCTGGGTGGCAACTACACGGACGCGAAGATGACCGGCGATGTCGCGGCGCTGACGATCGTCAAGGGCGATCGCATCCCGGGCGTTCCGGACTGGTCGATCGGTACCAACGTGGAGTATGCGACCCGGCTCGGTGGCGACAGCCGCGGCTATGCGCGCCTCAACGGCCAGTGGACGGGGCCGAGCCAGGGCGTCATTTTCCGAACGGACCCGGATTTCAACCGGCAGGGGTATTTCGTCATGGGCGGCAGCCTGAGCGTCGAACGCGACCGCTACTCGCTGTCGCTCTTCCTCGATAATGCGCTCAACATGCACAAGGTGATCCAGCGTCCCAACCTGGCCCTGGTCGACTACGGTGTAACGGTCCGGCCGCGGACCGTGGGGCTTGGCGCCAATTTCACGTTCTAGGTTGCCAGCCGACGGCGCTGCCCGACAGACTTCAGGGCCCGACGGGGCCGCCACCGCCGGAGTCTTCTTGCAGCACGAGGTACGAAGTGACGACGTCTGATACCGCCCCGTCGGGCCTCGACGCCGTCGCGAACGCTCATTCGACGGTGCCCGTGCCGCTCGACGAGTCGGTTCCGGCCTACCGTGTCGCCCTCATCAGCGTGGGGATCGCCTTCACGCTGACCGGGCTTTATACCGGCGCGGAGCTCGCCACGGCGCTTGGCCTTCACGTCGCCGTCCAGGCGATCGTGCTTGGCAGCCTGATTCTGACCGTCATGTCCGTTCCGGCAGCCGTCGTCGGCGCGCGAACCCGGCTCTCGACCTACATGATCGTGAACCATGTCTTCGGCCGGGGCGGCGCCTTGCTCATCAACGTGGTGCTCGCCATGGTTCTCCTCGGCTGGTACGCGGTGACGGCCGCCCTCTTCGGCAGGACGTTCTACCTTGCGGCCGCGGACGTGCTTCCCGTCCACCTGCCCCAGGCGGCCTATACGGTTGCCAGCAGTGTCGTCGTCTGCGCGACGACGGTATTTGGCTTCAAGGCCATCGACCGGCTGTCGCTCGCAGCGGCGCCATTGCTCGTCGCGCTGACGGCATACGTCGCCTGGCGCGCGCTGCAGCACACGACGTGGGCGGCCATGGGCGCGATCCCCGGGCTGCATGTCGATCTCGATACCGGAATTTCGGCGGTCGTCGGCGGCATGATCGTCAACGTCGTGCTCATGCCGGACGTGACCCGTTACTCGCGCTCGGTCATCGACTGCATCGTGATCAGCTTTGCCGGTAACGGCGTCGGCGGAGGGGCCGCGCTGGTACTGGCGCTGTTGCCGGTCCTCGCGTTCCATGAGACCGATCCGATGAAATACATGGCCGTGATAGGCCTCGTGGCAGTCGCCTTTTCGGTGCTGGTTGTCTCCACCTGGACCATCAACGCCGTCAACCTGTATTCGACCGGACTCGTCGCCTCGACGGCCTTTCGGCGCGTGAGCTACGGGCGCCTCGTCATCGCCTGCGGCACCGTCGGTACGCTGCTCGCGCTGACCGGCATCGCCGACCGCCTGATCGATTTTCTGGTCGTGCTGGGCCTGATCGTGCCGCCGATCGCTGCCGTCTACATCGCGGACTTCTTCGTCCTCGACCGGCGCGACTACGGATCGCCCGGCGAGGGGCCGGCGGCCCTGACGAACGTCAGCGGGGTCCTTGCCTGCCTGCTCGGCGCCCTCCTCGGCATCGTGCTCTACCGGACCGGTGTCTCGCTGACCGGCGTGCCGACGATTGAGTCCTTCCTCTCGGCGATGGTCGCCTACCTCGGGCTCGAGATGCTGCGACGGCGGACCGGTCGCAGCCGGTCCTGGCAGGCGGCGGGCAGCGCCGGGTGACGTCCGCGCGACTCGCTGTCGTCACGCCGGCTATCGACGTCGGGGCGATCGACGTGGCCGGCACACTGGCGGGTCTTGGCGACCCGCGCGTGACCGTTGAGCACCATTTTCTGGCAGCCGGGCCGGCCTGCATCGACAACGAGGCCGACATCGCGGCCTGCCGGCCGGGCCTTTTGGCGCTGGCCCGCCGCCTGGCCGCCGGCCACTGTGCCGGACTCGTCATCAACTGCATGTACGATCCCTGCCTCGACGAGCTGCGGGAGCTCGTCCCGGTACCGGTGTTCGGCTGCGCGCAGACGGCCATGAGCGTGGCAACCGCCCTCGGACGCCCGTTCGGGATCGTCGACGTGCTGAACCTCGCCGAGCCCATGGCGCTCGAACAGGGCCACGCCATGATGGCGTCCCTGCTGGCCCGCTACGGGGCCGGCGCCGCCTGCGTCTCGTACCGGGCGATCGACGTACCGATCCTTACGCTCTACGACTGCCGACCGCTTACCCTTAAGGCCCTGGAGCGGGCTGTCGGGGACATGGCGAACGACGGTGCGGCGTCGATCCTGCTCGGTTGCACCGGTCTTGCCGGGCTCAGCGCCGAACTGCAGGCCGCCTGCTCCCGCCTGAACCGCCCGATCACGGTCATCGAGCCGCTGCGCACGACCGTCAGTGTCGCCTGCTCGATGCTCTGACGGCAAGACGCCGCACCCCGTCCTGTACGGAGTCTGATGCTGCGTCGCAATGCCGGAGTTGGGCTGCGCCGTTTCAGCCCCTCTCGCCAGTAGCGGGCCATGGCCGCGCGACATACACTCAAGGCATTGATTGTCCTTGTCCGGGAGGGGCCATGGCGCAGGTCACGAGGCGAGAGTTTCTGAAGATCAGTGGCGCGGGGCTGGCGGCATCCAGCCTCACGGCGCTCGGGTTCATGCCGGCCATTGCGGTCGCCGAGGTGCGCCAGTTCAAACTGGCCCGCGCCACCGAAACCCGCAATACCTGCCCCTACTGCTCGGTGGCCTGTGGCGTACTGATGTACAGCCTCGGCGACCGCGCCAAGAACGCCAAGGCCTCGGTGTTCCACATCGAAGGCGACCCCGACCATCCGGTCAACCGAGGCACGCTGTGCCCGAAAGGCGCGAGCCTCGTCGATTTCATCCACAGCGACAGCCGCCTGCTCTACCCGGAGTACCGGGCGCCGAACTCCAACGAGTGGAAGCGCATCCCCTGGGACGAGGCGCTTGACCGGATCGCGAAACTCATCAAGGTCGACCGCGACGCGAACTTCGTAGCGAAGTCGGCCGACGGGCGCACCGTCAACCGCTGGTTGACGACCGGCATGCTGGCTGCCTCCGCCAGCAGCAACGAGACCGGCTACCTGACCCACAAGGTCGTTCGCAGTCTGGGCGCGCTGGCGTTCGACAACCAGGCCCGTGTGTGACACGGCCCGACGGTGGCAGGTCTTGCCCCGACGTTTGGCCGTGGAGCGATGACGAATCACTGGACCGACATCAAGAACGCGGATGTCGTTCTGGTCATGGGTGGCAACGCCGCCGAGGCTCATCCCTGCGGGTTCAAGTGGGTCATCGAGGCGAAGGCGCACAACAAGGCGAAGCTGATCGTCGTCGATCCGCGCTTCACGCGGACCGCGTCGGTCGCTGATCTCTATTGCCCGATCCGCTCCGGCACCGACATCGCCTTCCTCGGCGGCGTCGTCAAGTACCTCCTGGACAACGACGCGATCCAGCACGAGTACGTCAAGGCCTACACGGACTTCTCCTTCATCGTCCGCGAGGACTTTCACTTCGCCGACGGCCTGTACTCGGGGTGGGATGCGGACAAGAAGAAGTACGACAAGGCGACCTGGGACTACGAGAAGGGCCCGGACGGCTTCGTCAGGACCGATCCGACGCTGAGTCATCCGCGCTGCGTCTTCAACCTGATGAAGGCGCACTACGCGGCCTACACGCCCGAGCTCGTCGAGCGGGTCTGCGGCTCGCCGCGGGACAAGTTCCTCGAGGTGTGCAAGATCCTCGCCACCTGCTCGACCCCGAACCGGGCAGCGACGATCCTCTATGCGCTCGGCTGGACGCAGCACTCGATCGGCTCGCAGAACGTCCGCGCCGGCGCCATGGTGCAGCTCCTGCTCGGCAACATCGGCATCGCCGGCGGTGGCATGAATGCGCTGCGCGGCCATTCGAACATCCAGGGACTGACCGACCTCGGCCTGATGTCGAACCTGCTGCCGGGTTACCTGACCCTGCCGAACGAGGCGGAGCAGGACTACGACGCCTACATCGCCGCGCGCGCGAAGAAGCCGCTTCGCCCCAACCAGATGAGCTACTGGCAGAACTACGGCAAGTTCCACGTCAGCCTGATGAAGGCCTGGTACGGCGCAGCCGCGCAGGCCGACAACCACTGGTGCTTCGACTACCTGCCGAAGCTCGACAAGCCCTACGACCTCCTGCAGACCATGGAGCTGATGGGCGACGGCAAGGTCAACGGCTACATCTGCCAGGGCTTCAACCCGATCGCCTCGGCGCCCAACAAGGCGCGGATGATGGAGGCGTTCTCGAAGCTCAAGTTCCTGATCGTCATGGACCCGCTCGCCACCGAGACGTCCGAGTTCTGGAAGAACTTCGGCGAGCACCACGATGCCGATCCCGCCAAGATCGGCACGGAGGTGTTCCGGCTGCCGACGACCTGTTTTGCCGAGGAGGACGGCGCGCTCGTCAACTCCTCGCGCTGGCTGCAGTGGCACTGGAAGGGCGCCGAGCCACCCGGCGAAGCACGCAGCGACATCGAGATCATGGCCGGCCTGATGATGCGGCTGAAGGCGATGTACAAGACCGACGGCGGGGCCTTCCCCGAGCCGATCCTCAACCTCGCCTGGCCGTACGCGCGTCCGCATTCGCCGACACCGGAGGAGATCGCGCGCGAGTATTCGGGCAGCGCGCTCGCCGATGTCACCGACCCGAAGGACCCGACGAAGGTGATCCGCAAGGCCGGCGAGCAGCTCGCCGGCTTCGCCGAGATGCGCGACGACGGCTCGACGGCCAGCGGCTGCTGGATCTTCGCTGGCTGCTGGTCAGAAGCGGGCAACCAGATGGCGAAGCGCGACAACTCCGACCCGACCGGCATCGGCCAGACGCGGAACTGGGCGTGGGCCTGGCCTGCGAACCGGCGCATCCTCTATAACCGCGCCTCGTGCAACGAGGCGGGCAAGCCGTTCGACCCCGGCCGCAAGCTCATTGCCTGGAACGGCAAGGCCTGGGGCGGCGTCGACACGCCGGACTTCAAGGCGGACGAGGATCCTGCCAACGGCATGGGCCCGTTCATCATGAATCCCGAGGGCGTGGCACGCTTCTTCGCCGGTGGCGGCATGGCCGAGGGGCCGTTCCCCGTGCATTACGAACCGTTCGAGTCGCCGGTCGGCTACAACCCGCTGTTCCCCAATCATCCGGGGTCGACGCAGAGCCCCGCGGCACGGATCTTCAAGCGGGACCGCGAGGCGCTCGGCACGAAGGAGAACTTCCCCCACGTCGCCACGACCTACCGGCTGACGGAGCACTTCCACTACTGGACCAAGCACGTCCGCCTGAACGCCATCGTCCAGCCGCAGCAGTTCGTCGAGATCGGCGAGGGCATGGCCAAGGACCTCGGGATCAGTGCCGGCGACTGGGTGCGGGTCAGCTCGAACCGCGGCTTCATCAAGGCGAAGGCGGTCGTGACCAAGCGGCTCAAGGTCATGCAGATCGAGGGCAAGCCCGTGCACACCGTCGGCATTCCGATCCACTGGGGCTTCAAGGGAGTCGCCCAGCCGGGCTTCCTGGCCAACACGCTGACGCCCTTTGTCGGTGACGGCAACTCGCAGACGCCGGAATTCAAGGCGTTCCTCGTCAAGGTCGAGCGGATCTAGGGAGCCCGACATGCCACTGCAGTCACTGGACATCCGCCGCCGCTCGGCAACCACCTCGCCACCGCCGGGCGTGCGCAACGGCGCGACCACCGAGCTCGCGAAACTCATCGACACGTCGAAGTGCATCGGCTGCAAGGCCTGCCAGACCGCGTGCATGGAATGGAACGACCTGCGCGACGAGGTCGGCGTCAACCTCGGCACCTACGACAATCCACGCGATCTCACCGACCAGTCGTGGACGGTGATGAAGTTCTCCGAATACGAGAACCCGCAGGGCAATCTCGAGTGGCTGATCCGCAAGGACGGCTGCATGCACTGCGACGACCCGGGCTGCCTTAAGGCCTGCCCCTCGCCCGGGGCGATCGTGCAGTACGCGAACGGTATCGTCGATTTCAACGAGGAGAACTGCATCGGCTGCGGTTATTGCGTCTCCGGCTGCCCGTTCGACGTACCGCGCATCTCGAAGAAGGACAACAAGGCCTACAAGTGCACGCTGTGTTCGGACCGCGTCGCGGTCGGCCTCGAGCCAGCCTGCGTCAAGACCTGCCCGACCGGGGCGATCCTGTTCGGCACCAAGGAAGACATGAAGCACCAGGCCGAGGAGCGCATCGTCGACCTGAAGTCGCGCGGCTTCGACCAGGCCGGGCTTTACGACCCGACCGGGGTGGGCGGCACCCACGTCATGTACGTACTGCACCACGCGGACAACCCCACCCTCTACGCCGGACTGCCGAGGGACCCCAAAGTCAGCGCCTTCGTCCGGCTCTGGAAGGGTGCGGCCAAACCGCTCGCGCTTGGCGCGCTGGCGCTGGTGGCTATCGCCGGCTTCATGAACTACGTCCGCGGCG
>CAIMCI010000179.1 GCA_903839465.1 uncultured Pseudomonadota bacterium | reverse complement strand
GGCCGCCGCCAAACCGGTCGCGAAGGCCGTGCCGGCGCGGCCCGCCGCCAGCGCGAAGCCCGCCGCCAGCGCCAAGCCCGCTGCCAGCGCCAAACCCGCCGCCAGCGCCAAGCCCGTCACGGCCAAGCCCGACACAGCCAAGCCAGCCGCCGCCAAGCCGGTCGCGGCCGCGAAGCCGGCGGCCGCATCCAAGCCCACGGCGCCGGCCAAGGCCGCCCCGGCGGCGAAGGCGTCCCCGGCTCGCCCCGTGCAGACCGGCCCGATCATCACCACCCGCGTCAACCCGGCCCGCCTGCCGGCGCCGGCCCCCGACAGCGACGAGGACGGCTTCGACAGCCTGAGCCTGCTAGCGGGTCCCCGCAACGTCCAGCCGTACCTCGCCAAGAAGGGCGAGCAGTACATGAGCAAGGAGCAGGCCGAGCATTTCCGCCAGATCCTCGGTACCTGGAAGCGCGACCTGATGGAAGAGGTCGACCGGACCGTGACCCACATGAAGGACGAGGCGGCCAACCCGCCGGACCCCAACGACCGGGCCACCCTCGAGTCGGAATTCTCGCTGGAACTGCGTACCCGTGACCGCGAGCGCAAGCTGATCCGCAAGATCGACGAGGCCCTGAAGCGGATCGAGGACGGCAGCTACGGCTACTGCCTGGAGACCGGCGAAGAGATCGGCATCAAGCGGCTCGAGGCGCGCCCGGTCGCCACGCTGTCGATCGAGGCCCAGGAACGCCGCGAACGGCGCGAGAAGCAGTACGGCGACCGCGACGACCGCTACCGCTGAGTACCGGGGCCGGTTCGCACCGTCCCCGTCCGGGCCGCTGCACGCCGGGTCGCTGCGCACCGCGGTGGCCTCCTGGCTGGACGCCCGGGCCCACGGTGGCCGCTGGCTGGTCCGGATCGAGGACGTCGACAGCGCCCGCTCGGATCCGGCGCACGCCGCCGGGATCCTCGCCACCCTCGAGGCGGCCGGCCTCACCTGGGACGGGCCGGTCTGGTACCAGTCGCAGCGCGCCGCGGCGTACGAGGCGGCGCTGGCCGAACTGACCCGACGGGGCCTCGTGTATCCCTGCACCTGCACGCGGCGAGAACTCGCCGCCGCTGACGGACCGGACGGCGAGCCCGTGTATCCCGGTCACTGCCGGGCCGGGGTCGGCCACCCGGGACGGGCGGCGGGCCTGCGCTTTCGTGTACCGCCGGGGACCGTTCGGGTCCGCGACCGCCTGCAGGGCACCCAGAGCCAGAACGTCGCGGTGGCCGCCGGGGACTTCCTGCTGCGGCGCCGCGATGGCGATTACGCCTACCAGCTCGCCGTGGTCGTCGACGACGCCGCGCAGGCGATCACCGACGTGGTCCGGGGCGCGGATCTGTGGACCCAGACGCCGCGGCAACGGCTGCTGCAGCGCAGTTTGGATTTGCCGGCGCCCCGCTACCTGCACGTGCCGCTGGTCGTCGAGCCCGACGGCGCGAAGCTCAGCAAGAGCCGCCGGGCGGTGCCCGTGCGCGGTGCGGACGGCGCGGTCCTGACCTGGGTCCTCAGGTCGCTGGGGCTTGACCCGCCACCGGAGCTGGGCGGTGCCCCGCCGGTCGAATTGCTGCACTGGGCGGTGCAGCAATGGGACCCCGCGGCCGGCGGCCGGGAGGCCGTCCCCGCCCCGCCATAAAGGCTTCCCGGAGCCTCCCGGCCGACCTTAGGGGTTGCGTTGCCGGTTCACCGGCTTCGCGTATGATGCATAGCAGCGGGCTGTCCATGGCCCAAGAAATACCGGTGAGACCGAACTATGAGCGACTCGCGCGTCATCAAGAAATACCCGAACCGCCGCCTCTACGACACCGTCGAGAGCCGCTACATCACGCTGAGCGACATCCGCAAGCTCGTGATGGACAAGGTCGAGTTCACGGTGGTCGACAAGAAGTCCCAGGAAGACATCACGCGCAGCATCCTGCTGCAGGTGATCTCCGAGCAGGAACACGATGGCGAACCGCTGATGAGCCAGGACTTCCTGTCGCAGGTGATCCGCTCCTACGGCGGCACCATGCAGACGATGGTCGGCAGCTACCTCGAGCAGAGCCTCAAGCTCTTCACGGGCCAGCAGGCGCAGATGCGCGACCGCCTGCGCTCGATGGTCGGCATGGACCCGATGGCCAACATGGCCACCCTCGCGCACGAGAACCTGCAGCGCTGGCAGCAGATGCAGGCCGAGTTCATGCAGACCTTCCTGCGCGGCATGCCGAGCGCCGGCACGGCCCCGCGCCCGGCCGGCGAGGACGAGCAGCCACCCAAGGCCTGACGCCCCGCCCCGCGGCCGCG
>CAIMCI010000178.1 GCA_903839465.1 uncultured Pseudomonadota bacterium | reverse complement strand
GGAGCGAGCGGTCGGCCAGCGGCGCGATGATCGACGCGCGGTCGAGCGCGTCGACCGGACCGGTCGTCGGTCCCGCAGCGGCAGCGGTCGCTGCCGCGCCGACTGCGACCACCACTGCGACCGCCGCTCGCGCCGCTGTCCTACGCGTCGGCCACCGTCGACCGGCCACCGTCAGCGCGTACCACGCACCTGCAGCGCCGCAGGCGTGTAGTCCTGCGCGGACCGCTTGATCGAGAAGTCGTAGCTGCGGGCCGGGTCGTCCTCGAAGCCGAGCGCGAGGTAGCGCCGCTGCGACAGGTCGTAGGTGACCTCCATCGTCGTCCAGAAGCTCGGCACGTCGTAGTACTCGATCCCGTGGCCTTCCTGGAAGCGGTACAGCTGGTCGCGGTTGTCATAGCAGTCGACGGCGACGATCTGCCAGGAGTCCTCGTCCACGTACAGGGTACGGCGCTTGTAGATGTGGCGCTGGCCGGGCTTCAGGACCGAGTCGACGACCCACACGCGGTGCAGTTCGTAGCGGGTCTGGTCCTGGTTGAGGTGCAGAGGGCGGATCACGTCGCCGGCCTTGGTCTTGGCGCCGTGCAGCTTGTAGGCATTGTACGGAACGATCATTTCCTTCTTGCCGACGAGCTTCCAGTCGTAGCGCTCGGGGCTGCCGTTGTACATGTCGAACTGATCGGACGTACGCAGGTTGTCGGAAGCAGTGCCCGGATTGTCGAAGGCGACGTCGGGGGCACGGCGCACGCGCCGCTGGCCGGCATTGTAGATCCAGGCGAGGCGCTTCTCCTTCGTCTGGTCGAGCGTCTCGTGCACGAGCAGGATCTCGCCGGCGATGCGTGCCGGCGCCGTCGTCTCCTGGATGAAGTACAGGATCACGTTGTGCAGGTCGGCTTCCCTGGCGCCCGCCAGGCTGTAGATGACGTCGAATTCGTCGTGGAACTTGACCATCTCGTAGTTGCCGTTCGGGAACACCGCCGCCTGGCCGATCTCGCGGCGCGCGGCGTCGGCGCGGTAGCGCAGCACGTGGTTCCAGAACACCTCGACACCGGTCTTCGGGATCGGGAACGGGATGCCCTCGGCGGCACCGGTCACGCCGTTGCCGCCGGTCGCGAGGGTGGCGGTCGTGGCGACGCGCTTCGTCGCATCGTAGATCCGCTGCGGCACCGCGGCCGAGCGGTGGCTCGGGTAGACGTTGAGGAAGTAGGTGCCCGAGTACTGCTTGAGGAGCGCTTTGTGGCCTTCCGTCAGCACGTCGGCGTACTTCGCCGCGCTCGACGCATCGATCCGGTACAGCGGCTTGTCGGCGGCGAACGGGTCACCCTGGCGGCCGCCGGCCTTGAAGCCCGCGAAGCCCGCCTTGGCGGGCGAGGCAAGGCCGCCGTCCCACGCCGGGATGGTGCCGGCGGCATTGCCGGCCTTGTCGGCACCGAGCGGGGTGAGGTCCGCGCCGAGGCGCGCGGCGTCCTGGGCGCTGATGCCCGCATCCGCCACGGCGGCCGCACAGAGCAGGGCCGCGCACAGACCGAGCCGGATTCCATAGTCACGCATGAGGCACCTCAGAACGAGTATTTGATGCTGGCGGCGACGAAGTCCCGGTCGTTCAGCGGGTTGTAGACCCCCCCGCCACCGAAGTGGGAATAGCTCACGTCCAGTTCGTAGGTATTGCGCAGCGACGCGTTGACGCCGGCGGTGACCGAGTAGCGGCCCTCGATGAAGTTGCCGCCCGGTCCCGGCGCGGTGCCGCTGACGTCCTGCGACCAGAATACGCGCGGGGTCACGTTCCAGCCCCGGAACACGTTGTCGTACTCGGCGCGGGCGAGCAGCCGGTAGCCCCACGAGGTCGTGGTCGGGAAGCGGCCGTACGGGTCGGCGACGTTGCCGGCCGGCAGGTGGCCGAACGACAGCGCCTGGTTGAGCAGCGGGTTCGGCGACAGGAAGGTACCCGGCGCCTCGAACACGAGTCCCTGGCCGTTCGGACCGCCGCTCGACTTGCTCGGCAGGCCGGGCAGGTAGGTGACGCCCAGCTCGCCGACCAGGATCAGCTGCTGGGCACCGAGCACGCGCGGCCAGGCCTTGGTCGCCGTCATCTGGTACTGCCACTCGCTGTAGCGCGCGTAGCCCTGCACGTCGGCGTTGAGGCCGTAGGCGCCGAGCTGCCCGCAGCGCGTCGCCGTTGGCAGCGCGGCCGCGCAGCTGCCGGGCAGCGGCACGTGATTCGCGGCGAGGAGCGCGGCCTCGAGCGGCGTGTTGGCGGCGGCGAGGATCTCGGTGTCGTCGTACTGCAGCGGCACGTTGAACGAGTAGGACAGTTCACCCTGCAGCGCGATGCCGGTCCGGCCGATCTGCGTGTTGAACGAGGCGCCCAGCGCGCGGATGTCTTCCGGATACTCGGTGTAGTAGCCCGCCGTCTGCGCGTATTCGTTGATGCCGGCGTTGCTCGCCTGGTTCTGGATGGCGGTCGTGTTGCCGCCGTGCAGCGCAGTGGTCGCGCCGATCGTCGCGTACTGCGTCGCCTGCGCGTGCGACAGGTTGCCGCCGTGGGCGGCGGCGGTGGCGACCGCGAACTGCGCGGCAGCACCGATCGCCCCGGCTGCCGGCAGCCCCGACGCCAGGCCCTGCGCGGCGCCGGCGACCGCGGTCGCGGCGCCGACCGCATTGGCAGCACCGGCCGCGGTGCCGGAACGGGCGCTGATGATCGGCGCGTGGCTGTGGTAGTTGACGAAGTGCAGCGACAGGTCGGTGCCGGCGCCCAGGTTGTCCGCGAACCAGCGCAGGTTGACGCCGTACTGGCCGCCGTTCTTGGGGTCACGGGTCCGGTCGCGGCCGATCGCCTGGTAATCCTGCACGGTCCGCCCGCCGAGCGACGTGAAGTCCGTGCCCTGGTCGGACAGCGCGCCGAAGCCGAGGAACACCTGGCTGCCGCCGCGGCCGGCGAAGTCGTTGGTCGAAAAGTAGGTGCCCGTCGGATCGAGTTCCGTGCGGTACCACTGGAACTGGTAGTAGGCCTCGGCCGACAGGGCGGGCGTAATGCCGAACGTGGCGCGCACCATGCCCTGCGGCAGGAAGGCCTCCTTCAGCTCCGCACCCGGCACGTGCAGCGCGGCGAGATCGAAGGCGTTCGCTTCCGTGAAGGGACTGGCGATGAACGTGCTCTCGCCCCAGTTGAGCACCTGTTTGCCGACCCTAAGCTCGAAGGGATGGTCGCCGATCTTCCACTTGCCGTAGGCGAAGGCGTCGAGGAGGCGCACGTAGCTGCCGGCCACGACCTTGGCTTCGGTCGAGATCGGCGTGCGGCGCGTGTGGCTGTCCATCACCGCGAAGTCATACAGGCCCGAGCCGCGGACGAAGGCGCCGTAGTTCTTGTACTTGAGCGAGATCTCGCTCGTGACCTTCAGCGCCTTGCTGAACGCGTCGCCCGAATGGTAGTTCAGGTCGCCGTCGTCGAAATTCGGCGAATAGCCGGTACCGCCATTGGCGCTGCCGATGTTGGCGAGGTTCACGCCCTTGGCGCGCCACGACTGGCCGTAGGAGACGGTCGTGTCCCAGCTGCCGGTCAGCTCACCGGAGGCGGCCTGGAATTCGACCGCATCGGCCAGGGCCGGCATCAGCAGCGCGGCGGCGACCCCGGCGGCCAGCGCCGTGCGCGGCCGGGCTTGACGGTCGGACGAGACGGTTCCAATAAGCATCGAGCACCCCCGTTATGGATGAAGCGGCACCGGGCCGTCGGCCGCGGAACGCGCCCCCGGTCACCGCATCACTCCGACGCCAATACTGCGCCGGATCGACCCCGGTCGCAGCCATTTTCCGGGAAACCAGCCCGGATGAACAACAACCTTCGTCTCCCGCAGCGCACAAGAAAAAGGCCCTCAGCGCCTGTCGGCCTCGCTGAGCGTGGCCTGCAGCACGCTGTGCCGGATGCGTTCGGCGAGCACCTGGCGCGCGTCGGCGGCAACCGCCTCGAGCGTCTCGTTGAAGGTAAGCGTACCGTCCTCGGCGACGCCGAGCACGGCGCGGTCGCGCAGCCGGTCGATGAAATCCCGGAACAGCGTCTTGTCGGAAAAATCGGGTGAGGCGAGTTCGTAGAGCACCGCGATACGGCTCGCCATCGCCTGGCAGCGGGCCTCGAGCGTGTGCTGGGTCACGGCACCGGAGCCGACCTCGAGGAGCGCGGCGAGCACGAGGTAATAGCGCTCGAGTAGCGGCAGCATCACCTGGGCGAGCACGGAGAGCTGCATCGCCCGTGCGGTCGCTGCCGGCGGCCGCCGCCAGACCTCGCCCGCCGGCTGCGCGACGCGCTCCAGAAGGCCGAGTTCGGCGTAACGCACGAGCAGCATCTCGACCCTGGCCGGCACAGTCGCCGCGTCGAGCTCCAGGCACAGCTCCTCGGCGACATACGGATAGACGCGCCCGGCGAGGCGCACGAGCTCGGCCGACGACAGCTCCTCGGCATCCAGGAACGCGCAGCCGATCAGGGATGGCAGGGCGAACAGGTGGAGGACGTTATTGCGCGGATAGGTCGACAGGATCGCCGCATCCTCCGGCATCCGGATGATGTCGCCGAGCGGATGCTGGACCCGGGTGACGATTCCCATTCGCAGGCCGCATTCGATCACCTCGGGCGGCCGCAGCGGCGTCACCCAGACACCGGGCAGCAGCGTGCGGCAAAGCTCCAGCTGCTCCTCGAGGTCGCGCGCCACCATTGCCTGCCGGGGCATGGCGAGGAGCACCGTGGCCAGCAGGGCGACCGGCGAGACGGCCGCGGCACCGTTGATGTGCTGTTCGATGCGGCGCGCGAGGCCGCCGACGAACGCGGCGAGCCAGGCCGGACGGCCGTCGCCGGCGCGCGGCTCGCGCCAGGCGGGTACCTCGGCGTCGAGCAGGGCGCCCAGCGTCAGCGGCTCGCCGAAGCTGACGTAGACACGGCCGAAGCGGCGCTTGAGCTTGGGCAGCGTGGCGAGCAATCCGAACACCGATTCCTTGCGCTTGGTGCCGCCGGAGAGCTCGGCGAGATAGTCGCGGGCCTCGAAGATGCGCTCGTAAGCAAAGAACACCGGCACGAACACGACCGGTCGGCGCGGATCGGCGAGGTAGCTGCGCACCGTCATCGACAGCATGCCGGTCTTGGCCGGCAGCAGGCGGCCGGTCCGGCTGCGGCCGCCCTCGATGAAATACTCCACCGAGTGGCCGCGGGCCATCATGCGCGCCAGGTACTGGGAGAAGACCGCCGGATAGAGCTCATCGCCACGGAAGCCGCGCCGGATATAGAACGCCCCGCCCTTGCGCAGCAGGCTGCCGACGACCGGGAGATTGAGGTTGATGCCGGCCGCGATGTGCGGCACCGGATAGCCCCGGTGGTAGATCACGTAGGACAGCAGCAGGTAGTCCATGTGGCTGCGGTGCGCCGGCACGTAGATCAGCTGTGCGCCGCGGTCGGCGACGGCGAGGCGCTCGGCGTTCAACACCTCGACGCCGTCGTAGAGCCGGTTCCACAGCCGGCCGAGCACGTGCGACATGAGCGTCACGAAGCGCGGCGAATAGTCGGCCGCGATTTCCTTCACGTAGCGACGCGCACCGAGGAGCGCGGCGCGGCGCGTGATGCCCTCGCTCCTGACCCGCGCCGCCGCGGCCGCGCGCACGGCGCGTGTCATAAGGATTTCGCCGCTGAGGGTGCGCCGGTGCGACAGGTCCGGTCCGAGCACGGCGACGCGCGTCGTAGCCAGTTCCGCACGGCAGTGCTTGGCGATGCGGCGCGGCAGGCGGCGCGGATCGTCTGCCATGAGCGTGGCGAGCGCGACCGGCGCGCCGAAGTGCACGAAGGTCATGCGGCCGTTGACGAGCGTGCCGACGAGCCGCGACAGTGGCCCGGTGAAGGCCCAGCCGGCGCTGAAGGCGAGCGCCAGCCAACCCGGCTCGCGGCTGGGCGCCCGGCCCCAGAACACGGCCACCGGCACGAGGTCGAGATCGGTGTCGCCCGCCGCCACCGCCGCCTCGACGACGCGGACCAGGGTCGCCGGCAGGCGCCGGTCACGGCGCAGCCCGAAGATGCCGCGCGAGCGCTCGAGCGCCAGCGTCGAGCGACTGGCGCGGGCCCGGCCGACCCGCAGCCGGCGGATCGCCGGGGGCAGGCCGTGCCGCCAGCACGCGAGCTGCAGCGCGACGAGGTCCGACACGGCCGGCTCCTCGAGAACGTAGACGACCCGCCGGCCGCGCCCACGCAGGCCGAGCACCCGATCGACCGGCAGCGCGGTCGGACGGATCCACAGGCCCCCGACGCGCGCCAGCATCCACAGGTAGAGCCGTTCGAGGTCGAGCTTGAGGTCGAACTTGAGATCGGGAACGGTCATCGCGCGGCCTCGCGCCCGGCGATCAGCTCGAGCTTGGCTGCCCGCGTCAGCCGCTTGATGGCCGCCTCGCGGACGAGCGCGGCCGACCGGTCGGCCGCGTCCTCGCGGTAGCGCAGCCGGGCGGGGCCCGCGAAGCGGAACCAGCGGGCGCCGCGCCCGCTAGCGTGCTCGCGCAGCCGCCGCTCGAGGCACGTCGTGATGCCCGTGTAGAGCGCGCCGCGCTCGCTCTCGACGATGTAGACCACCCAGGCAGCCTCGCTCGACAGCGCCGGAGCCGTGACCATGGCGGGAGCGTTCAGCCGGGCCGGTCCAGGCTGACCAGGAAGTATTCGAGGAGGTAGTTGATCTGGCCGATGACGTCCTGAAGCCGGTGGTCGGAGTTCAGAAGGTGCAGCGTCGCCCGGTACTCGCGCGCGAAGCGCACGCTGTTGTCCGCTGGCACCACGTCGTCGTTCCAGCCGTGCACGATCGTGATCGGACAGTCGGCCGGCTTCGGGGTGAAGGCCTCGTAACCCGGCATGTAGAAGGCCGGCGCGAGCAGGAAGAGACCCTGCGCCTGCAGCAGCGACGAGGCCTGGGTGCAGACGTGGGCGCCGAGACTGGAGCCGACGAGCACCATCGGTCCCTGCAGTTCACGGCAGCTGGCCAAAAGGTGCGTCACGCGCTCGCGCGGATCGTCGATACCCCGGTAGTCGACGGACTCGACCTCGTAGCCCTCGGCGCGCGCCACCTCGGCCATGGCCGTGATCTTCGCGCCCCAGGGACCGCTGTCCTTGCCATGAGAAAACACGACGTATCGGCGCATCATTGCCTCGTCAGCACGGGATGGCGGATGGTATCAGTCGCGCCCGCCCCACAGCAGGGCATCCAGTGACTCGGCGTCCTCGGCCCGGCCGAGCGGCACGCGGCCGTTGCGATGGGCAACGCCCTCGCGCGCCAGCAGCGCCAGTTGCCGCTCGTACTCCTCGCTGCCCGGCGGGAATGCCGGCTTGCCGTTGGCGGCGACGACGCGCTGCCAGGGCAGCTTGAGATGACGCGGTGCGACGCGCAGCGCCCGCCCGACGAGCCGGGCCCGGCCCGGGAGGCCGGCGCGCCGCGCCACGTCGCCGTAGGAGGTTGCCGTGCCGCGCGGAATGGCCGCGACCGCGGCCCAGATGCGGCGCAGGGCCTCGTCGGCGGACGGGCCTGGCGGTGGCGGGGAGCGCTTCGCAGCCATGTCGTCTCCTGCCGACCGAGCGGCCCCTCGTTGGCCGCCGGCCGCCGGCCCGTGATAAAGTTAAGTCGTACGCGGGTCCCGGACTAACCCCGCGCGCGAGGCCGGAGAAATCCCTAACGTGCAGTTACTTGATGCCTGGCGGCGCCTGAACGGCCGCTCGTACGGACGCTGGTGGTTCACGCGCCTGGCCTGCCGCGACGCCCCGTATCTTAGCTCGATCCGGCCGCAGTTTCGTTCGCTGCGCCCGGGCCTGTGCTCGGTCTCGCTGAGTCACCACCGTGCCGTTCTCGACCCGGCCGGCGCGGTGCACGCGATGGCCATGGCCAACCTGTGCGAACTGGCGGCGCGCGTGCTGATGCAGACCACCGTACCCGAGCGGTACCACTGGTCGCCGCGCGGCATGACGATCGAGTACCTCGCGGCGGTCGGCACCGACGCGCTCGCGACCGCCCGCCTGGACCGCAGCGACTGGAGTTCGGGCGGCCAGGTCGGCGTGCCGGTCACGGTCGTCGATGCCAGCGGGCGCGAGGCCGCCCGCGCCGTGATCTCGATGGCCGTATCGGAGCGTCGCGCCTGACGACGGACGCGGCTGCGCGCTAGAGCTGCAGCAGCCCGTCGGGCATGGTCGTGTCGAATTCCAGCGTCACCGCCGGATCCGGTCGACCCAGCGGAAACAGCCGGTTCAGCGTCGCCGGGCGGACCGAGGTCGCGCCGGCGGTATGGCTGACCATGAAGGCATGGTAACGACCGGCGCGGCGCCCCTGAAAGGCAAACAGCAGGTTGGCGCCGGGCGCGCCGGGCGTGTTCAGCCGCTCGTCGCAGACGACGAACCAGGACGCGTTGCCGGCCGCGGACGGCAGGCGACCCTCTGCCTCGAGATCGGCCAGGAACTCGGCCACCTGACGCTCGAGGCGCGTCCACAGCAGGGCCGAGCCGCGGTGGAACAGGCACCAGCGGGTACCGCGCTCGATCGAGTTGGCGAGCAGCAGCGCAAAGCGCTTGGTGGCGAGATAGCACCAGTCGTGATCGCTGCCCTGCAGCCCGGCCAGAGTGCGCGCGCCGTGCATGACCTTCGGCCGGACGGCCTGCAGGACGTTGATACCGGCCGTGGCGAGGCGCGCGCGGGCCGCGTCGTCCAGCTGTACCAGCGGCCGCAGCCCCGGGCGCAGTGCCGCCTCCTGGTCGTGGTGTGGCCCCCACGCCGGATCCTGCCGGTCGAGGCGGGACATCATGCCGGCCGCGGCGGCGGACGGCGCGAAGCGCTCGAAGCGACCCTTCAGCCGGTCATAGGCGAGCAGCTGGGGAAAATACATCACCGCGTCCTCGCCACGCACCGGCAGCTCGCGCACGCCGGCGATCGCGCGGTCCACGTCGGTCCATTCGGCCGGCGGATCGAGCAGGAGGAGCGCACTGCGCTGCCGGCAGTACCGTCCGGCGACCATCAGCGCGCTCGGCCCTACGGGCTGGTCGCGGGCGAGCGGCGGCAGGCACAGGAAATTGAAGGACTCGACGTCGGTCAGCGCGAACAGGCCCGTGCGCTCGGTGGCCGAGCCGATGAGGTCGTAGTCGGTCAGCTGCACGCCGTCGTGGCCGTCGGGGCTCGAGGCGACATAACCGTCGCCGAGCGGCGTGGCCGCGGGCCGCTCGGCCGGCGCGCGGCCGTGGACCCGGACCAGCGCCGACTCCTGCAGGACGGTCTCGAGAAAGCGCGGCGAGTCCGGCTCGACCGACACGCGGCGGAAGATCTCCTGGTCCTCGACGTGCTCCGAACCGGCGGCACGCAGCCGCTGCACGGTCAGGTTGAAGGTGTGCGTGTCGAGCGCCGGGATGCCGTCGTAGTCGACCGCGGCACGCAGGAACTCGCGCGTCCCGGGGCTCTGGGCGATGAGCCGGAGCGGCCGGCCATCGCCGGGCAGCGTCAGCGTCGGGGCCCGGCCGCCGTTGATGACACGGACGACGATGGCCGCCTCGCCGCCGTTGTCGAAGTACTGTTCGACGGCGTAGGAGAGCATGCTCGGTTGCCACAGGCCGCCGAAAACGGCCTGGTATTCGGCGAAACTCGCCACGGCGACGGGACGGTTGAGCGGACCGCGCAGAGCACGGCCGACGAAGGCGGTGACGGCCGTGGAGACGGCGACTATCCGCTGTCCCGCACCCGCCTGCCCCGCAACCTGCATGCCGCTCGCCAGGTTCTGCGCCAACGCGACTTCCCCCCGGTCGTCTTATTTTGCCACCCGCATAAAGAGTAGCACAGGCGCCGGGCACGCCGGCCCGCGGTTCAGCGACCGGCGCTCAGCGACCGGCAATGGTGCGCTGGTAGAACTCGACCAGACGTTCGGCCATCGCCCGCGCCGACCACGCGGCGGCATCGGCAGGCCCCGCCGCGGCGAGTTCCGCCTGCAGCGCCTGATCGCCGAGCAGCCTGCTGACCGTTGCCGCGAACCCCGCCTCGTCGTCGGGCGCGACCAGCGCGCCCTTGACGTCGCGGAGGACGTCGGCCGTGCCCATGACGGCGGTCGATATCACCGGCACGCCGAGGGCCAGCGCCTCGAGCAGGACGAGGCCCTGGGTCTCGGTCCGCGAGGCGAACACGAATGCGTTGCCGCTGCGGTAGCAATCGAGCAGCGTGGTCGCACGATCGAGGTAGCCGACGAACAGGCAGTTGCCGAGGATGCCGAGCGACGCCGCCAGCTGCCTGACGTGTGGCAGGGCGGGCCCGTCGCCGGCGATGACCAGGAGCACGTCGGGTATGTCAGCGGCGACGCGCTGCACGGCTCGCAGGATGAAGTCGATGTTCTTCTCGTGCGCCACCCGCGAGATGTGCACGAGCACGGGTCGTGCCGGATCGATGCCGTGCTGGCGACGGAACGCCAGCCCGTCGCCGCCGCGAAAGCGCGTCGTGTCGATGCCGGTCGGGATGCGTTCCGCCCGTACGCGCACCCCGTAGGCGCGCAGCGCGTCGATCATCTGCCCCGACGGCACGACGAGGGCATCGAGCGCGGCGCACTGGCTGACCGTCAGGCGCCTTGCGAAGAAGCGCATGAACGACTTCGGCAGCAACGGCATGTAGTGCTGGCCGTATTCCTCGAAGTAGGTGTGGTAGGTCTCGACCACCGGGATGTCGAGACGCCGCGCGAGGCGCGTCCCCGCGTAGTGGGCCACGAACGGCGTGTGGACGTGGACGATGTCGAAGTGCCGTGCGGCGAGCGCCTCGCTCAGCGCGAGCACGTCGCGATAGCGGACGAGGCGATCCTCGGGGTCGCCGGGGACCTGCCGCGAACGGAGGCGAATCTCGCTGGCCGAGGTCGGTTCGCAATCGCCGGGATAGGCCGGGGCGATCAGCGTCGTTTCGTGCCCCATTTCGTGGAGCTGCGTGCGAAACGTGTGGATCGAGGTGGAGACGCCATTGACGCGGGGGAAGCTCACGTCGGAGATCATCAGGATGCGCAAGCCGTGCCTCGCCTCGCTGGAACGCGTGACGAGGCTATCGGCGGGGCATGACGGTTCTGTGACGCTGACGGCGGGTCGCTCAGCGGGTCCCGGTCCGGACCGGCGTGTGCTCGCGGGCGCCCATCAGCTCCTGATACTGCTCCTGGTCACCGCGGGCCGGCACGTCGCCGTCCCAGGTCGCGCCGGCCGGCAGCTCGTTGCGCACCTTCAGGGCCGCGGCGATCACCGCCTCCTCGCTCTGCACGGCGCCCTTCATCACCGACACCGGAATACCGCGCGTGCTGTGGCCGAGCGCGCGTGCTGCCTCCCAGTCCACATCGGCGACGTGGGCGCGGACCTTCTGCCAGAGCGGACTGTGCGAGCCCTTGGCGCGCTTGAGAAGCTCGCTCGGACCGTGGTCCCAGTCGCGCTTGTCGTCCGAGAGCGGCCCGTACGCCTGCACCAGCAGGTGCTCGTGCTGCCAGCCGAGCACGTAGGGCTGGTTGACGACCCGCACCTGCGTGCCGATGGGCACGGAGTCGAAGAAGCGGGCGATGTCCTCCGGATACAGCCGTATGCAGCCGTGCGACGACCGCATGCCGACGCCGTAGGGTTTGTTGGTGCCGTGGATCAGGTAGCTCGGCCAGCCCAGCCGGAATAGGTAGGCACCGAGCGGGTTGTCGGGACCCGCCGGGACCTTGGCCGGCAGTTCGTCGCCATCCTTCAGGTGCTCCCTGCGCACCGACTCGGGCGGCGTCCAGACGGGATCCTTGACGCGCGCGAGGATCGTCGTAGTGCCTTCCGGCGTCGACCAGCCGACCTTGCCGATGCCGATCGGGTGGGTGATCACGATGGCAGGCCTTCCCGGCTCGCGCTTCGGAAAATAGAACACCCGCATCGCCGCGATGTTGACGATGAGGCCCGTGCGCGGCGCGTCGGGCAGGACGAACTCGGTCGGCAGCACGATCGTCCGGCCGGCGCCCGGCAGCCACGGATCGACGCCGGGGTTTGCGCGCACGATCTCCTCGTAGCCGAGGTTGAAGCGGCGCGCGATCTCCGGAAGCGTGTCGTCCGGGCCGACGACCGTGACCTGGACCCGGCCAACCACGTCATCGCGGGCCGGGTCGAACACAAACTCGTGCGTCGCCAGAGGGTCGGCAGCGCGCGGCGGTTCGGGCGGCGGCGGCGGCACGACGACGGCCGGCGGTGTCGGCGTCGGTCGAAGCAGGGAGCAGCCGCCGAGCAGCACCAGGCACAGTGCGCCGGCGAACCGGCGCTGCGTGGACGGGTGGCAGCGGATCGGTGCCACGGAACGCATCATCGCCGCCAGTCGCCGCACGGGGCGGGCCACCGGCTAGAGCAGGACCGGCCGGTCGGGCAGCTCATTACGAGCGCCGGCCGGCGGGAAATGGCGCGCGGCGAGCAGCCCGGCGGCCGCCACTCCGGCGAGTGCGCCTTCGGCGAAGCGGCCGGCGCGGAAATGCGTCTCCATCGTCCGGCAGACCTCCTGCCATTCGGCGTCGGAGACCAGACCGCGAAAGCCGCGGTCAGCGACGATCTCGACCCGCCGGTCCGCCAGCAACAGGTAGATCAGCACGCCGTTGTTGGCCTCGGTATCCCAGACTCCGAACCGGCCGAAGACTTCCCGCGCCCGCTCGCGCGCGGTCTTGCCGGCGAAGATCGAGCCGACGTCGAGGTCGGATTCGATGACCACGCGGATTTCGGCCGAGTGCGCGGCTTCCGCGAGCGAGGTCGCCTTCTCGAGCTCGTCGAGTGCGCCTTGCGGGAACAGTCTGCGCATCGTGGCGCGGCTGGCGAAGAGATGGCGCAGCAGTCGGTCAAGGCTGGCCATGCGTCACCCTACCAGCTGCCCGAGGCGCCGCCGCCGGCCGAACCGCCGCCGCCGCCGCCCCAGCCCCCGCCACCGCCGCCGAATCCGCCGCCACCAAAGCCTCCTCCGCCGAAGCCACCGCCGCCGTAGTAGCCGCCGCGGCCACTGGTCCAGGTGCCGCCGCCGAGGCCACCGAGGAGGGCGACGATGAATGCGAACACGCCGGCGCCGATCGCGGCGCCGAGCACGGTCACCAGGAGCCAGGTCACGATGCCGACCACTCCGCCGGTGGCGAGCGCGCCCGGCACGCGGCCGAGCATCGAGCGCAGCAGGCTGCCGAGCGTAGCGGCCGCGAACAGGATCAGGAGCAGGATCGTCTCAAAGCCCGGACCGCGGGTGGGCTGCGCGCGGGGCTTCGGCGCCGGCAGCGGCTCGCCGTGCACGAGACCGATCACGGCATCGACGCCGGCCGTGATGCCGCCTGGGAAGTCGCCCTGCGCGAAGTGCGGCTTGATGACATCGTCAGTGATGCGCTTGGCGTAGGCGTCGGGGATCGCGCCCTCGAGCCCCCGGCCGACCTCCACGCGCAGCCGGCGGTCGTTCTTGGCGACGACGATCAGGACGCCGTCGTCGACACCCTTGCGGCCCAGCTGCCAGCTGCTGAAGACTCGGTTGGCGTAGGGCGCGATGTCCTCGGGCTCGGTGGTCGGCACCACGAGCACGGCGATCTGGCTGCCCTTCTCCGCCTCGAAGGCAGAGAGCTTGCCACGCAGGTCGGCAAGAGTCGCCTCGGACAGCGTGCCGGTCTGGTCGGTGACCTGCGCCATCGGCGGGACGGGCAGTTCCTGCGCGCCAGCCGCCGGCGGGCCGAGCAGGCCGAGCGCGCCGATCAGCACCGCCATCCGCACCAGGGCGGAGCGCACCGCCCCTGCCCGCGCGCCGATGGCGGCGAATAGACTCATCGACCTAGTTCGAGGTCGCCGGCTTCGGGGTACCGAAGTCGACCGCCGGCGGCTTCGATATCGCGGCCTCGTTCTCGACCGAGAAGTTCGGCTTCGCCTTGTAGCCGAACATCATCGCCGTCAGGTTCGACGGGAAGCTGCGCACGGTGATGTTGAACTGCTGCACGGCCTGGATGTACTTGTTGCGCGCCACGGCGATGCGGTTTTCCGTGCCTTCAAGCTGCGCCTGCAGGTCGCGGAAATTCTGGTCGGACTTGAGCTGCGGGTAGTTCTCGGAGACGGCGAGCAGCCGGGACAGCGCGCCGGACACCTGCGCCTGGGCCTGCTGGAACTGCTTGAGCGAGGCCTCGTCGTTGGCGTCGACCTTGATCGAGGTGGCCTTGGCCCGCGCCTCGGTGACGCCGACGAGCACGCTCTTCTCCTGCTCCGCGTAGCCCTGCACGGTCTTCACCAGGTTCGGGATCAGGTCGGCGCGCCGCTGGTACTGGTTCAGCACTTCCGACCAGGCGGACTTGGTGCCCTCGTCCTGAACCTGAATGTTGTTGTAACCGCATCCCGACATCAGCGCCGCGACGCAAAGCACGGCGGCAACTAGCTTGAACCGCATGAGTCCACTCCTGAATTTGAAAAGGGACGACCGGCGGGGGCCGGCCATGACGCAGCCACCGCTCCCGGCACGTGGTGTCATAATCAGGCCGGTGAGGGGATTTCGCAAGGCGCCCGGAACGAAAAAAACCCCGGGCCCAGAGGGCCCGGGGTTTAAGTGGCGGTCACACGGGAAGAGTGATGTGGCCCGCCAGGGGACTCAGTGCAGCCGGGACCAGCGCAGGACGTGGATCTGCTCGGTTCCGACGTTGAAATCGCGCGCCAGCTCGCGCACCAGCGCCTGATCGTCAGGCCCGACCGGAAGCTCCGCCTCGGCCGCCCCGACCTCGACGATGCCGCGGAACTCGCTGCAGCCGCGGCTGCCGAGGTCGGCGACGAAATGTGCGTAGACTTTGAATGTCATGGGCTCACAGCCTAGTGAGCGAGCCGGCCGGATACCGTGAACCACTGCACGGTTATGCGGCCCGGGAGGCAGCAACGGTGGGACGCTGGCGGGCGGCAGAAAAACCCGGATCCAAGTACTCGACACCCGCCGGTGCGGCGCGTCTGCGCGCCGAGCTTGACGAACTGTGGCGCGTCGAGCGGCCGCGGGTAACGGAGGCCGTGAGCGCCGCCGCCGCCCAGGGCGACCGCTCGGAAAACGCCGAATACACCTATGGCAAGAAACGCCTGCGCGAAATTGACCGTCGCGTCAGGCACCTGCGCAAGCGGCTCGAGGGCCTGACCGTCGTCGACCGGCCGCCGGCCGATCGCACCCGGGTCTACTTTGGCGCGTGGCTCGAACTCGAGACCGAAAGCGGCGAACTGCGCGAAGTCCGCGTGGTCGGCCCGGACGAGTTCGACATGGATCCGCGTTATGTCAGCATGGACGCGCCGCTCGGCAGGGCACTGCTCGGCAAGCACCTGGATGCGGAATTCGCGATCGAGGCCCCGGGCGGGGCCGCGCGCTACACCATCGTCTCGATCCGCTACGAGACGGGAACCGACCCGACCTAGACCACCCTGACGTTCTTGAACTGCCAGGGATCGCTCTCGTCCAGGTCCTCCGGAAAGAGCCGGCCGCGATCGTGGAGCGGATTCCAGTCCGAATACTCACCGACCACGGGGCCGAGGTAGGGCATGCAGACGTCGAGCACCCGCCTGAAGTCCATCTCGTCGGGTTCGACGAGACCACGACCTGGATTCTCGATGGCCCAGACCATGCCGCCGAGGACGGACACGCAGACCTGCAGGCTGGTCGCCGAGTTGTGCGGCGCGAGCCGGCGCGCCTCGTCGATCGACAGCTGCGAGCCGTACCAGTAGGCGTTGCGCCGATGCCCGGCGAGCAGTACGCCGAGTTCGTCGATGCCGCCACTGACGATCTCGTCGAGGAGGATCCGCTTGTGCGACTGCTGGCGCCAGTTGCGCCCGGCAAACTCGTGTACCGAGACGACGGCCGAATCGCACGGGTGATAGGAGTAATGGACGGTCGGCCGGTAGTCGACGCGGTCGCCATCGCGCACGGTAAAGTAGTCGGCGATCGAAATCGCCTCGCCGTGGGTAATCAGGAACCCGTGGAACGGCCCGGCCTTGGGCGCCCAGGTACGCACGCGGGTGGCAGCGCCCGGCTGCATCAGGTAGATCGCCGCGCCGCCGCCAAAGTCATGCCGCCGCCCGTCGCGCGGGAAATTGCGCTCGTGGCTGCCCCAGCCGAGTTCGGCCGGCTGGCAGCCCTCGGAGATGAAGCCGTCGACGGACCATGTGTTGACGAACTCGTCGGTCCGCTTCGGGATATTCGGCGCCTGCGTGTCGCGCTCCGCGACGTGCACGACCTTGACGCCGAGCTGTTGGGCGAGCGCCGCCCACTGTTCGCGGCTCGCAGGCTCGCTGATCGCCATGCCGGCGTCAGCCGCCAGATTGAGCAGGGCCTGCTTGACCAGATGCGACACGAGGCCCGGGTTGGCGCCGTGCGTCAGCACGGCGGTCGGCGCCTGCGGCCGTTCCCGGCGCAGCGCAAGCGCCTCTTCGCGCAGCGCGTAGTTGGACCTCCGCGAGGGCGACAGCGACGGGTCGGTGTAGCCGCCTGCCCACGGCTCGAGACAGGTGTCGAGGTAGAGCGCGCCGCGCTCCCAGCAGAAGCGGATCAGTGCCAGCGACGACACGTCGACGGACAGGTTGAGCACGAAATCGCCACGGCCGATCATAGGCTCGAGCACGAGGCGGAAGTTTTCGCGGTTCAGCGCCTGCTTGATGAAGGTGATCCCGGCCGCCTCGGCCTGGGCGCGGCCGGAATCGTCCGCGGTGACGATGGTAATGCGCGCCGCCGTCAGCCCACCGATATGCCGCAGGACGAGCGGCAACACACCCTGGCCGATACTGCCGAAGCCGATGAAGATCAGGCGGCCGGGAAAGTCGACGTGGGCGGTGTGGTTGGCCATTCGTTCAGTGCTCCAGAGGTACCAGGGGGTGCCGCCGGACCTGGGCCGCGGCGTTGTCGGCCCGCGGAAGATAGCGGCACGAGGCCCGGGACGCTAGCGCCGGAGCGCGGCAGGCTCCGTCGCGGCGAAGCCGGGCAGGCCGGCGACCCGCTCCAGCCAGCGGGCGAGCGCCGGGTATTGGACCTCGACCGGCATGAAACGGGCGGCGAGTTCCGCCGCCTCGGGCGCCACTAGCGCGTCCTGGAGCAGGCGGATCCACGGGTAGATGACGAAGTCGGCGGCGGAGGGATGCTCGCCGACGACCCAGTCCGACTTCGACAACCGGCCCTCGATCGTGCGCGCCTCGCTGGCCGCGGCGAGCATGTGCTCCATGATCTCGTCGCGCCGCCCTTCCAGCGTGTGGCCACGGATCGCCTCGATGATCGCCACGAGGTGCGGCTCGATGTAGTTCTGGAACTCTTCGGCGACCCGCAGGATGACGCCCGCCTCCTCCGGCGAGCCGCCGAACAGCGGTGCGGCCGGGTACTTGCGGTCGAGGTAATAAAGAACCGCAATCGATTCGAAGACGACGTAGTCGCCGTCGCGGACGAGCGGCAGGCGGCCGCGCGGCGTCAGCTTCAGCATCTGCGGCGACTTGTGCTCCTGCGTGTCGACGTCCAGCACGTGCAGGGTGTAGGGCAGGCGCTTGTACTCGAGCGCGAGGCGCACGCGCCAGCACCAGGCGCTGCCCTTGGATGCGTAGAGTTCGATTGCCATGCTGCCCGGTACCCCTGGCGCAAATTGTAACTGTATAAACTGCCGTTCAGGCACTGGCGTTACCGTCCCGTGGAGGCCCGATGTACAAGACCCTGGTCAGCGCGGCCGATCTCCTCGCGCACCTCGGCGACCCCGGCTGGCGCGCCCTCGACTGCCGCTTCAGCCTGCAGGCACCGGACGCCGGCGCCGCGGCCTTCGCGGCAGCGCACATTCCCGGCGCCCATCATCTGGACCTCGACCGCGACCTTTCCGGGCCGCGCTCGGCGGGCAGCGGTCGCCATCCGCTGCCGGCACCGGCAGGCCTCGCGGCGCGCCTGGGGGCGCTCGGCCTGCGCCACGCCGACCAGCTCGTGCTCTACGACGACAGTGCCGGCCTGTTCGCGGCGCGCGGCTGGTGGCTGCTGCGTGCACTCGGGTACCGTTCGGTCGCCGTGCTCGACGGCGGCCTGGCCGCGTGGCGGGAAGCGGGTGGCCCGCTGACCGCCGAGGTGTCGGCGGTGATCGCCCGCCCTCCCGAGCCGTTCGCCGTCGAATGGCAGGCGCTGGGCGCGGAGGATATTGCGCGGGGGCTCGACGATGGCCGATTGACGGTGATCGATGTGCGGGCGGCGGAGCGGTACGCGGGCCGGGTCGAGCCCCTCGATCCGGTCGCCGGCCACGTCCCCGGTGCCCGCAACCTGCCGCACGACCGCGCGCTGGACGGTGCCGGCCGTTTCCGCGAACCCTCGGCCCTGCGGGCGTTGTTCACTGCACAACTCGGCGACACGCCGGCCGACCGCGTCGCCTTCATGTGTGGCTCCGGCGTGACAGCCTGCCATGCGCTGCTCGCAATGGAGGTCGCCGGCCTGCCCGGCGGCCAGCTGTATGCCGGTTCCTGGAGTGAATGGTGCCGCGACCCGACCCGGCCGGTCGCCGTCGGCGACGGGTGACGACCTGGCTGTTGACCCGGTCCGGTTGGAAATTGCGTCGCTGCCGGGCGTCGCGTAGCATCAAATTGAAGGGGTTTTTGCCAGTATCTGCAGCCTGCGCTCGTGACGGTCCTCCGCGGTCGTCGCCCCGTTTCGGCAATCAGATCTGTGCTGGACCTCCGGTTGCCGGCCGTCACCGCTGCGGGTCGCTTGCTGCAGCACGTCGCGGTGTGGTCGTGAGGTATGAACCCGCGAAACGCACGGCTGGGTGCCGTGCATTCGCAACTGCTGCGAGACGATGCGATGACCACAATCTATGTTGGTAACCTGCCTTTCTCCGCGACCGAGGATGACGTCCGCTCGTTGTTTGAAGCGCACGGCACCGTCGAGTCGGTCAAGCTGATCAATGACCGCGAAACCGGCCGCCCGCGCGGCTTCGGCTTCGTCGACATGCCGAGCGCCGATGCCCAGAAGGCGATCGCCGCGACCAACGGACACGACATGGGCGGCCGCCAGCTGCGTGTCAACGAAGCGCAGGAGCGCGCGCCCCGCGGACCCCGCTCCGGTGGCGGTGGTGGCTACGGCGGTGGTGGTGGTGGTGGTGGTGGTGGTGGTGGTGGTGGTGGTGGCTACGGCGGCGGCGGTCGCAGCGGCTATGGCGGTGGTGGCGGTGGCGGCGACGGCGGCTACGGTGGTGGTGGCTACGGCGGCGGCGGCGAGGGCCGCGGCCGGCGTTAAGCGCTGATCGACGACGTCTCTTTCGCGCGAACCCCGCTACTGGCGGGGTTCGTCGCCTCTGGAAGGCCCGTATTCAACGGCGACGCAGCGCGGCTGCACGCCCTACTCTGGAGTGGTTTCATGATCAATGCCCGATCGAAGGCCGTCGCCCGGCGTCTGTATGCCGGCACTGTGTGCTGTGCACTCGGCCTGCTCGTGGCCGCGCAGGCCCCGGCCGCGACCAAGGACGCGCGCAGCCCTCTCGCGATTACCGACGCCGCCACCGAGAGCGCGCTCGATCGGGTACTCGACGGCGAGCAGCGCAGCGCCGCCAGCCGTGAGCGCGACGTGTACCGCCATCCGAAGGCCACGCTCGGCTTCTTCGGCATCCGTCGGGACATGACGGTACTCGAGGTCTGGCCGGGCAAGGGCGGGTGGTGGACGGAAATTCTGGCGCCGCTTCTTAAGGAGCACGGCCACTACGTCGCGGCGCAGTGGGACTCGAAGTCAGAACAGCCCTATATCCAGGACGGCCTCAAGGCCTACCAGGCCAAGCTTGCCGGCGATCCGGTCGCCTACGGCAAGGTCAGCGTGGTGGCGCTGCAGTATCCGAACGCGCTCTCGCCGGTGCCGCCGAACAGCGTCGATCTGGCGCTGACATTCCGCAATCTCCACAACTGGCTGGGAACGCCGGACGCTGCCAAGGCCATGCTGACCGCGCTCTTCAAGTCGCTCAAGCCCGGCGGCATCCTCGGCGTGGAGGATCACCGCGCCTCGACCTCGCGGCCGGCGGATCTGCAGCTGAAGCTCGGCTACGTCGACGAGCAGGCCGCCATCGAGCTGGTGAAGAGCGCAGGCTTCGAGTACCTCGGCGCGAGCGAAATCAACGCGAATGCCAAGGACACGAAGGACTACGAGCAGGGCGTCTGGACGCTGCCACCGACCTACCGCCTCGGCGACAAGGATCGCGAGCGCTACAAGGCGATCGGCGAAAGCGACCGCTTCACGCTGAAGTTCCGCAAGCCCGTCGACGCGCGCTAGCGAGCCCGTTCAGTCCCAGAGCGCCCGCAACCCCGCGCCCACGTCGACGGCAGCCCGCGCCGACGCCGGCGCAATGCCGGGTGCAGGGGCCACCGCCGCCGGCCAGGTGACGCGGTCGAGGGTCGCCAGTACCGGCTGGGTCAGGAAGCGGCTCGTCGCCCCGTAGACGTGCCGGTCGCCGTAGCGCGGCTGCTCGGTCACGTAGTAGCGCAGCGGCTGGATGAGATGCAGCGTGTCGCGCGCCCGGGTCATGGCCACGTACAGGAGCCGCCGTTCCTCCTCGAGGAGCTCCGGCTTGCCGCAGGCGAACTCGTTCGGAAAGTTGCCGTCGGCAACGTTGAGCACGTAGACGGAATTCCACTCCAGGCCCTTCGCCGAATGCACCGTCGACAGGATGAGGAAATCCTCGTCGAGCAGCGGCGGCCCGGCCAGATCACCCGTGGCCTGCGGCGGATCGAGCGTCAGTTCGGTGAGGAACCGCTCGCGGCTCGGAAACTGGCCGGCGAGGCGTACCAGCTGCTCGAGGTCCGCGGCCCGCACCGCCGCGGCATCGTGCCGCGCCTCCAGCAGGGGCCGGTACCAGTCGCGCACCCGCTCCAGCTGGCCGGCCCAGGGGGCATCGGGCGCGCCGAGCGCCGTCGCGACCACGACCCAGGCCGCATAGACGTCCCGCGCCGCGGGCGGTGCGCGGAAAGACGCCAGCGCGTCGAGCGCAAAGCCACCGGCCGCGTACCCGGCGAAGCACCGATCGCTGAATCCCGGGCCCATGCCCGGCATCAGCTGCAGGACCCGAAAGGCCGCCAGCCGATGCCGCGGATTGTCGATCCAGCGCAGGCAGGCGAGCAGATCCTTGATGTGGGCGGCCTCCAGGAACTTCAGGCCGCCGTACTTAACGAACGGGATCTTGTGGCGCAGCAACTCGAGCTCGAGCTGCGCACTGTGGCTGCCCGACCGGAAGAGCACCGCCTGCTGGCGCAGGGCGACGCCCGCCTCGCGCGCCGCGAGCACGCCGGCAACGACGTAGTCCGCCTGCGCACGATCGTCGGCGACCGTCACCAGGCACGGCCGGGAACCGGCGCCGCGGCGCGCGGTGAGCTGCTTGCGGTACTGCCGGGCCGCCTCGCCGATCAGGGCGTTGGCACTGTCAAGTACGCCCTGCGTCGACCGGTAGTTCTCTTCCAGCGCGATGACGGTCGCCGGCGGTACGAAGCGCTGAGGAAACTCGAGGATGTTGTCGACGGTCGCCGCCCTGAACGAGTAGATCGACTGGGCATCGTCGCCGACGACCGTGACGCCGTCGCCACGTGGCTTCATCGCCAGCACGATCTCGGCCTGCAGGGTGTTGGTGTCCTGGTACTCGTCGACCAGCACGTGATCGAACAGGGCGCCCTGCTCACCGGCGAGCGCCGGATCCTTCAGCAGGCCGTGCCAGTACAGCAGCAGGTCATCGTAGTCGAGGAGGTTCTCGGCCTGCTTGCGAAGGACATAGGCCCGCATCAGCGCCATGAGCTCGGGCTCGAACTCCACGCACCACGGCCAGTGCTCCTCGAGCGTCCGCTTCAACGGCCACAGGGTGTTGACGCGGTGCGAATAGATCGCCAGGCACGTGTCCTTGCGCGGAAAGCGCCGCGCCTGCGCCGACAGTCCGAGCTCGTGGCGCAGCACGTCGATGAGATCCGCCGCGTCCGCGCGATCGATGATGCTGAAGCCCGGGTCGAGCCCGATGTCGTGGGCGTGCCGGCGGAGGATCCGGCTGGCCACCGAGTGGAACGTCCCGGCCCAGGGCAGGCGCACCGCGGGCGGCGAGCCGCCGTGCCGCTCGGCAAGCGCGGTCGAGACGATCCGCTCGGCACGGCGGGTCATCTCGGCGGCGGCCCGCCGCGAAAAGGTCAGGAGCAGGATCCGCGCCGGGTCGACGCCGGCCAGCAGCAGGTGGGCGACCCGGTGCGCCAGCGTCGCGGTCTTGCCGGTGCCGGCACCGGCGATGATCAGCAGCGGGCCCGCCGCGAAGCGGCCGTCCGGACCGACGCCGCCGTAGCGTGCGGCCAGGCTCTGCGCGGCATTCAACGGGTCGGTGAGCATGGCGGCCATGGCCCCATTATCCGGCGAGACCTGTACATTTATCCAGTCGGCCGGGGCGATCGTCGGGCGCGACCGGAGGTATGATGCGGCTCGCCTCGGATGACGGGAGTACCTGCGTTGGCAAAGTTCGGCATTGGCGGAATCCTCGTCCGGTTCATCGCCGCGTTGATCCTGGTGGTCGTGACGTACAACCCGAGCGGGCGGTCGTACGCGCACTGGCTGGGGCACACGTTCCCGCACGTCGATCCGCTCCAGGCGGTCGCCGGGATCGCGCTCATCGGCATCTGGCTCTTCTTCGTCCATGCCACCTGGCGTGCGCTCGGCACGCTCGGCGTACTGCTCGGCCTCGCCTTCTTCGCCGCCGTGACCTGGCTCTTCGTCAGCTGGGGCTGGCTCAGCCTCGCCAACAGCGGCGCCATGGCCTGGGTCGGCATCTTCGTGGTCGCCGCGCTACTGACCACGGGCCTGTGCTGGGCACTCGTCCAGACCAAGATCTCCGGCCAGCAGGTCGTCGACGAAATCTCACGCCACTGAGCGGCGCGCTTCGCGCGCCGTCGCCCCGGAGCGCCGCGGATGCTGCCATTGCCGAAGACGTTGCGCGTGCGCTGGTCGATTTTCGGCTTCATGTTCGCGGTCGGCCTCGTCGCCTACCTGCAGCAGAAGAGCCTGACCATCGCCGCGGACCGGATGGAACCCGAGCTCGGTCTCAGCCAGTTCGCGATCGGCTGGATCCGCACCTCGTTCCTGGTCGCCTACGCCCTCTTCCAGCTGCCGGCGGGACTCATCGGCGAGCGCTACGGCGCCCGGCGGACCCTGGTCGGCGCCGGCCTCCTGTCGATCGTCGCGGTCCTCGCCATGCCGGCCGCACCGCTCCTCCTCAGCGGCAGTGCGCTCTTCGTGGCGATGCTGCTCGCCCAGTTCACGCTCGGCATCTCGCACGCCTTTGTCTGGCCGGTATCGTCGGGCGTGCTCAGCCGCTGGTTCCCGTCGAATCGCTGGGCACTGATCCTCGGCCTGCAGACCATGGGCCTTGGCATCGGCTCGATGATCACGCCGCCCCTGATCAGCCAGCTGATGGTGAATTTCGGCTGGCAGCGTGCCATTGCGCTCGCGGCCGTGCCGGCGATCCCCTTCGTGCTGCTGTGGGGCTGGTACGGACGCAATACGCCGGCTGAACACCCCGGCGTATCGGCCGCCGAACTCGCGGAACTGGACGGGCCGGCGCGCGGCGTGCAGGGCCCGGACGTCGCCGCCGAGGCGGGCTCGCTGCGCCGGGAGCTCATGGCCCTGCTCGGCAACCGGCAGGTCCTCGTGCTGAGCTTTTCCTACCTCTGCATGAACTACCTCTTTTATCTGCTCGGCGACTGGGTGTTCCTGTACCTGCGCCAGGAGCGCCACTTCTCGATCGTCGACAGCGGCTGGCTGGCGAGCCTCCCGCCGCTGCTCGCGGCCATCGGCGCCGGCGTCGGTGGCGCCGTCGGCACCGTGCTCTGCGGGCGCTTCGGCCCGCGCTGGGGGCTCGCGCTGGTCGGCATCGTGGCGCTGCCACTGGCCGGACTGCTGCTGCTCGTCGCCATTTCCACGGGCAACCCGACGCTCGCGGTCGCGGCGCTGACGGCAGCGTACGGGGCGGTCGAACTGACCGAAGGCCCGTACTGGGCGGCAGCGATGTCGGCCGGTGGCCGCAACACGATGGCGATCGGCGGCATATTGAATACCGGCGGCAATCTCGGCGGCGTGATCACGACACCGATCGTCGGCTACCTGTCCGGCATCGGCCACTGGGACTTCGCCTTCTACATCGGTGCCGGCTTCGCGCTGGCCGGCACCGTCGCCTGGTTCCTGGTCGGCGACGGTGCGCGCACGGGTCAGGGCCGCTAGCACCGCCGCCGCGCCACTTCACGGCAGCAAGCCCGCCGTTTATCCTGCGCGCGCACCTCCACCGGGGCGCGCTACCTCACCTGCGGAGTATCGAAACATGGCCTTTACCGCCGCCGACAGCGCCCGCTGCCGCGCCGACTTCCCGGCTCTGTCACGCACGCACGCCGGCCAGCCGCTGGCGTACCTGGACGGCCCGGCCGGCACCCAGGTTCCGCAGCACGTGATCGATACGATCGCCAACGCCTACTCGCGCTACAACGCCAACACCCACGGCCAGTTCCCGACCTCGAACGACGTCGATGCCGCGATGGAGCGCACGCGCGCCGTGCTCGCCGACTTTCTCGGCGTCGCCGGTGGCTCGTGCATCTCGCTCGGGGCCAACATGACGACGCTGAACTACGCGCTCAGCCACGCCGTCGAGAGAACGCTCAAGCCCGGCGACGAGGTGGTCGTCACCGAACTCGATCATGAGGCGAACCGTGCGCCGTGGATGCGACTGGCGAACGCTGGGTTCGTGGTCCGGGAAATCAAGCTCAATCCCGATGGGCGTCTCGACGAGGCGGACATGCGCGCCAAGATCGGGCCGCGTACGCGACTGGTGGCGATCGGCTACTCGTCCAATGCCCTCGGAACGGTCAACGACGTCGAGCTCGCCCGGGAGCTGACGCGGAAGGTCGGCGCCTGGCTGTCCGTGGATGCGGTGCACTACGCACCGCACTTCGTCATGGATGTCGCCGGGCTCGATCCGGATTTCTTCCTGTGCTCGGCCTACAAGTTCTACGGCCCGCACATCGGCATCCTCTACACCCGCCCGGGTCTGCTGGAGACGCTGCCGACCGACCGGCTGCCGGCGCAGGAGCCGGTCGCGCCCTACCGCATCGAGACCGGCACGCTGAATCACCCGGCCATGGAGGGTGCGGCGGCAGCGGTCGAGTACATCGCGTCCTTCGGCTCGGGCGCGACGCTGCGCCAGCGCGTCGTCGACGCCGTATCGAGCATCGGCGCCTACGAGCACGGCCTTGCTGCGCATTACCATGCCGAGGTCGGCCGGATCCCGGGCGTCCGCGTCTGGGGGACCGACTTCTCGACGCGGCGCCGCGCGCCGACCGTGTCGATCACGATCGAGGGCAGGACGCCGTTCGAGGTCGCGACCACGCTCGGCCGGGAAGGCATCTGTGTCTGGGACGGCGACTTCTACGCCGTGAAGCCGATCGAGGTGCTGGGCCTGACCGCCCGGGGCGGCGTGCTGCGCACCGGCGTGTCGATGTACACCCAGGCGGCGGACGTCGAGCGCCTGCTCGGCGCCTTGCGTCGCATAGCCGCCTGAACCGCCGCCGGCACCGGGCATGCGCCCGGGCCGGCAGCAGGGAAACGACAGCATGGACGGCAGATCGATCTACCGGGGCCGCGTCGTCACGCTCGATCTCGTTCCGGTCACGTTGCCGAACGGCCATCGCTTCGAGCTCGAAGTCGTCGGCCACCCCGGCGGTGCGGCGGTCGTAGCGCTCAACGACCGCGACGAGGTCTGCCTCGTACACCAGTACCGGCACGTCGCCGACGCCTGGCTGTGGGAACTGCCGGCCGGCAAGCTCGACGCCGGCACGCCGCTCGACAACGCGCGCCGCGAGCTCGCCGAGGAAGCCGGCCTGCGCGCCGGCCACTGGTCGTCGCTTGGCCGGTATCTGAGCTCGCCGGGCGTCTTTCGCGAGGTCGTGCATCTGTTCCTCGCCCGCGATCTCGAGCCGTGCGCGAGCGGGCTCGAGGCGGACGAGGTGCTGTCGGTCCACTGGCTGCCGCTGGCCGAGGCCTGCCGGATGGCGATACGTGGCGACATCGTCGACGGCAAGACCGTCGTTGCCCTGTGGCGCGCCCAGGCCGGCGGCGCCACGGAGCTTACATAAGCGGGCGATCCTAAAGTCCGGGCAAGTTCCGCCGACAACCTGCGCATGAGCCAGGCCAGCAGTTCGATTCCGGGTGCCCTCAGCAGCGGCCAGGCGGCCCTGTCCGCGAGCGTCAGCAAGCTCGATCAGGCGGCCGCGAAGGTAGCGACCCCCGGCCAGGCGGATGTCGTCAATCCGCTCCTCCAGGCCGACCAGGCCGCGCTGCAGGCGCGGGCCGCCGTGCAGGTCATCAAGACGGCCAACTCCCTCCTCGGCACCCTGCTCGACATCTACGCCTGAACCGCCGGCGATCCCGTCACGGGCCGCCGTGGGCGAGCAGTGCCACCAGCTGGTTGAGGTCACTCACCTCGGCATCGGCGCGGGCGTGCGCGGCCGGCCACGCCACGCCCCGCCGGTTGACCCAGACCGTCCGGCAACCGGCGCCGCGGCCACCGGCCACATCCGTCACGGGGTCGTCACCGACGTGCAGCACCTCCGCCGGCTGCAGTCCGGTGCGCCGGAACAGGTGCTCGAAGATGCCGGGGTCGGGCTTGGCGACACCCGCCTCTGCCGGCGAAATCCCGAGCTGAAAATGGGCGGCGAGCGGCGTGCGGCGGACATCGGCATTGCCGTTGGACAGCGCAAAAAGCGGAAACCGGCTGGCGAGGCGCGACAGGGCCTCGGGCACGTCGTGGTAGGGCTCGACCGCGTTGCGCGCGGCATGGAACACGGCGAACGCCTCCTCGGCGACGCCCGGTCCGTAGCCGGCCTCGGCGGCCATCTGGCGCAGGGATTCGGTGCGCACGAACGTCAGGTCGTGGGCGCGATCCGGAAACTCGCGGGTGACGGCAACCCGCCGCTCGCGCGCCGCCTCCGGCTCGTGCAGGGCCACGAGGCGCGGATAGCGCTCGGCCAGCCAGCCGGTCAGCGCGGACTCGGCGCGCAGCAGCACCGGACCGACTGCCCAGAGCGTGTCGTCGAGATCGAAGGAAACCGCGCGCAGTCCGGACCACATGGCGAGCTATTATGGAGCAGTTGCCCGCGTCCGTTCCGGTTTACCGAGCGCCAGGGGCACGCAACGGGGAGATGCTCATGCCGCAGGGCCGGCCGATCGTCATTGCGCACCGCGGCGCGTGCGGCTACCTGCCCGAGCACAGCCTCGCCGCCAAGGTACTCGCCCATGGCTTCGGCGCGGACTACCTGGAGCAGGACGTCATCCTGACGCAGGACGACGTCCCCATCGTCTTCCACGACCTCGAGCTCGAGTCCCTGACCGACGTGGCCAGGCATTACCCGGACCGCGCACGCAGCGACGGGCACTGGTACGCGATCGACTTCACGCTGGCCGAGCTGCGCGCCCTGTCCCTGAACGAGCGCGTCGACCCGCACACCGGAGCGCGGACCTGGCCGCGACGCTTTGCGGGACAGGGCCTTCGTTTCCCGATCGTCACGCTCGAGGAGGAACTGGAACTCGTGCGCGCCCTGAACGCGGCCCGGGGTACGGCTGCCGGCGTCTACACCGAGGTCAAGAGCCCGGCGTGGCATCGCGCCCAGGGCAAGGACCCGAGCCGCATCGTGCTCGACACGCTGGCCCGACACGGCTTCACGGGGCGCGGCGCGAACGTGTTCCTGCAGTGCTTCGATGACGAGGAGCTGAAGCGGATCCGCGGCGAACTCGGCTGCGATCTCAAGCTGATCCAGCTCGTCGGCGAGAACGCCTGGCAGGAGGCCGCGACCGATTACGACCGGCTGCGCAGCGCCGACGGCCTGCGCGCGGTGGCCTCTTACGCCGACGGCGTCGGCCCGTCGATCGCCATGCTCGTCGGGTTTCCCGGCGGCGGGGCGGCAGCGGTACCCTCGGGCCTGTGCGCCGCGGCGCACGCGCTCGGCCTTGCGGTGCACCCGTACACGCTGCGCGTCGATTCGCTGCCGCCCGGCGCGGCAAGTCTCGGGGAAGTGCATCGCGCACTGTTCGAGGTCGTCCGGGCCGACGGCGTTTTCACCGACTTTCCGGATCTGACGCTCGCCTACCTCAACGCGCGCGACGGCGCGGGGCACGGACCATGAGCGAACCTCTGCTGGTGATCGGCAACCGCAACTACAGCTCCTGGTCGCTGCGGGCGTGGCTGGCGCTCAGCCACTGTGGTCTTAGGTTCGACGTTCACCGCATCGCACTCGATACACCGCAGTTTGCCGAGGAGATCGGCCGCTACTCGCGGGCCGCGCGCGTGCCGGTGCTGATCGACGCCGGCACGGTCATCTGGGATTCGTTGGCGATCGCCGAATACGGCGCCGACCGCACCGGCCGCGGCTGGCCCGCCGATCCCACCGCCCGCGCGGTGGCGCGCTCGGCGACCGCGGAGATGCACAGCGGGTTCGCCGCGCTGCGCCGCGCCTGGCCGATGAACATCCGGGCGCGTGGGCGCCGGGTCGAGCCGGAGTCGGCGGTCCGCGCCGATCTTAAGCGCATCGACGAGTTGTGGACGGAGTGCAGGCGCCGCTACGGCAACCACGGCCCGTGGCTCTTTGGCGAGTACAGCATCGCCGACGCCTATTACGCGCCGATCGTCTGTCGCCTCGCGACCTACGGCCTCGACTGGATCGGCAGCGAGGCCCGGGACTACGTCGCAGCGAGCCTGGCCGAGCCGGCGCTCGCCGAATGGTCGGCCGCGGCGCTGGCTGAAACAGAGCTCCTGCCGGGCGAGGAAGTCGGCCTGACCGGCCGCTAGCCGGTCCGCCAGGCGGCCTGGTAGCCAAGGCCCAGGGCGACG
>CAIMCI010000177.1 GCA_903839465.1 uncultured Pseudomonadota bacterium | reverse complement strand
TTTTCCTACGGCGACGTGCTCGGCGCCGGCGCCGGTTGGGCGAAGTCCATCCTGTACAGCACGGCGGGTCGCGAGCGCCTGGCGCACTGGTTCGAGCGGCCGGACACGCTCACGCTCGGTATCTGCAACGGCTGCCAGATGCTCGCCGCGCTCAAGGAGCTGATCCCGGGTGCGGCGCACTGGCCGGTGTTCGTGCGCAACCGCTCCGAGCAGTTCGAGGGCCGGCTCGTGATGGTCGAGGTCGGCGATTCACCGTCGCTCTTCTACGCCGGCATGGCGGGCTCGAGATTGCCGATCGCGATCGCCCACGGCGAGGGCCAGGCACGTTTTGCCGGCGCCGATCTCGAGGCGGCCCGCGCGGCGCGCCTGATCACGATGCGCTACGTCGACAACCGAGGCGCGGTGGCTGTGCGCTATCCGTCCAATCCGAACGGCTCGCCGGACGGCGTCGCCGGCCTCACGACCGCCGACGGCAGGGTCACGATCGCCATGCCGCATCCGGAACGCGTCTTTCGCGCCGCGCAGTGCTCCTGGCGGCCGGCCGGGTGGACGGACGCGGCCGGCTGGCTGCGCATGTTCCGGAACGCGCGCCGCGCGCTCGGTTAGCAGGCTACGCTCCGGCGCGCACCAGCGGCGTGATCGTGGCGCCGGCGTCTTCGGCGGAATGGCGGCGGACCATCAGCGCATGGGTGAGCTGGCCGCGGCGCACGTAGGCCTCGTAGAGGAGGTCCCGCAGAACCTCGAGCAGCACGCCGGCCTTATAGGCATCGAGCATCGGCATGTTCGGGCGCGGCTCGCCGTCGTTGCCGAACAGCACCTTGCGGATCACGTTGAACGTTTCGGAATCAAGGCCCGTGAATTCGCGGATCTCGTTCAGCTCGTCGAACATCGACAGGCGGCCGTTGTCGCCCAGATCGGCGAACACGGCCTGTGCCGTCCGTCGGCACATCGAGGCGAAGGCATTGTGTGCGCCCGTCGAGAAACAGGTGAGCGCCTCCCGGAAGAGCTGCTCGGGCTCTTCGGGCAGGTAGGTGAAATACGCAAAATGCTCGGGCGCCCGCTCGAGTTCCGTGTAGTTGCCGCCGAGCTCCACGCGGCTCGTGCCGTAAAGCTTGACCGGGAAGCGCAGGAACACCGGCGCATTGCACGAGTCGCAGCGGAAGACGATGCCGACCTGCGAGGGCCGGAAGGTCTGCAGGGCAGCATAATTCGGCACCGACACCGGGCTCATGTGCGCCAGCACCTGGCAATGCGGGCAGGTCAGGGCAAACTTCGTACCCTGATCGTGGTGCAGCCGGTCTCCGGAATCGATGTAGAGCGTCATCCGCGCATCCCCCAGGATCCCTCGGTGGGGATCTCGCGGGGCCGGCCGGCGAAGGCAAACCCCGGGTCATGGTAGCCCGCCGCCGGCCTGGCCCAGCGCGGACTGAACATAAGCGACAAGCGCGCCCGGTACGCCGGTCAGCCGGACAGTCGTTTGTAGCGGATCCGGTGCGGCTGGTCGGCGTTCTCGCCCTTGCGCTTCTTCAGGTCCTCGACGTAGTCCTTGTAGTTGCCCTCGAACCAGACGACCTCGCTGTTGCCCTCGAAGGCCAGGATGTGGGTGGCGATGCGGTCCAGGAACCAGCGGTCATGCGAGATGACCACGGCGCATCCGGGGAAGGCGAGCAGCGCCTCTTCCAGTGCCCGCAATGTCTCGACGTCGAGATCGTTGGTCGGTTCGTCGAGCAGGAGGACGTTGCCGCCGGACTTCAGGACCTTGGCGAGGTGGACGCGGTTGCGCTCGCCGCCCGACAGGTCGCCGATGCGCTGCTGCTGGTTCGTGCCCTTGAAGTTGAAGCGCCCGCAGTAGGAGCGTGACGGAGTCTCGTAGTTGCCGACCTTGATCATGTCCAGGCCGTTCGAGATTTCCTCCCATACCGTCTTGCTGTCGTCGAGGCTCTGCCTGGACTGGTCGACGTAGGCAAGCTTGACGGTCGGTCCGACCCGTATCTCGCCGGCGTCCGGCTTTTCCTGGCCGGTCATCATCCGGAACAGGGTGGTCTTGCCGGCGCCGTTCGGACCGATGATGCCGACGATGCCGCCGCGCGGCAGGGAGAAGGAGAAGTCATCCATCAGCAGGCGCTCGCCGAAGGCCTTGCGGATGCCCTTGGCTTCGATGACCAGTTCGCCGAGCCGCTCGCCGGGCGGGATATAGATTTCGTTGGTTTCGTTGCGCTTCTGGAATTCCTGGGACTGCAGTTCCTCGAAGCGCTGCAGGCGCGCCTTGCTCTTCGCCTGGCGGGCCTTGGGGTTCTGCCGCACCCACTCGAGTTCCTGCGCGAGCATCTTGCGCAGTCCCTCCTGCTGCTTTTCCTCGATGCCGAGCCGGCGCTCCTTCTGCTCGAGCCACGAGGAATAGTTGCCCTGCCAGGGAATGCCGTGGCCACGGTCGAGCTCGAGGATCCAGCCGGCGACGTTGTCGAGGAAGTAGCGGTCGTGGGTGACGGCGATGACCGTGCTCTGGTACTCCTCGAGGAACCGTTCCAGCCAGGCGACCGATTCGGCATCCAGGTGGTTCGTCGGTTCGTCCAGCAGCAGCATGTCGGGCTTCGACAGCAGCAGGCGGCAGAGTGCGACCCGGCGTCGCTCGCCACCGGACAGGTTCCTGACCTGCGCGGTCCACTCCGGCAGGCGCAGGGCGTCGGCAGCGATATCGAGCGTGCGGTCGAGGTTGTGGCCGTCGACGGTGGCGAGGAAGGCCTCCAGTTCGGCCTGTTCGGCAGCCAGCTTGTCGAAGTCGGCGTTTTCGTCCGAATAGGCGGCATAGACCGCCTCCAGCCGGGTCAGCGCGTCCTTGATCGGCTTGACTCCTTCCTCGACCACGTCGCGCACCGTGTGCTCGGGATTGAGATCCGGCTCCTGTTCAAGGAAACCGATCTTGATGCCGGGTTGCGGGCGGGCCTCGCCCTCGATCTCGGTGTCGCGGCCCGCCATGATGCGCAGCAGCGAACTCTTGCCCGACCCGTTCAGGCCGAGCACGCCGATCTTGGCGCCGGGGAAGAAGGACAGCGAAATATCGCGAAGGATCGTCCGCTTCGGCGGTATGACCTTCGAAACCCGGTTCATCGTGTAGATAAATTGCGCCATGGGACCCTGATGTGACCGCGAGGGGTAAAGGCCGATTATCGGCCGCCTTGGCTTCCCCGGCCAGCGCCGTCTGCGGTCCGCGGTGCGGCGGGTGCCGGCGGTTGGCCGTCGTCGGTGCTAGGATACGGCGATGAGCGCGCCGCCCAAGACCTGCGTCGTCGCCGGCGAGGCGATTGCCCGCTACGGATTCGGGGAGGGGCACCCCTTCGGCACGGATCGCCACGACGTCTTCATGCGCGAACTCAAGGCTTCCGGGGTAGCCGATCGCGTCGGCTTCCTCGCGCCGCGCGAGGCCAGCCGGGAAGAGCTCGAATCCTTCCACCAGGCAAGCTACCTCGACCTGGTCCGGGCGCGCAGCCTGACCGGGGACGGTTACCTGGACGGCGGCGACACGCCGGCGTTTCGCGGTGTCTACGAGACGACCGCGCGCGTGGTCGGCGCGACCCTGGTCGCGACCGAGGCTATCCTGGACGGGCGCTTTCGCAACGGCTTCGTGCCGATCGCCGGACTGCACCACGCCGCGCGCGGCAAGGCCGCCGGGTTCTGCGTGTTCAACGACGCCGGGGTGGTCATCGAGCAGCTGCGCAGCCGGTTCGGACTGCGCCGCGTCGCGTACGTCGACATCGACGCGCACCACGGCGACGGGGTCTACTACGCGTTCGAAGACGACCCTGACTTGCTCTTCGCCGACATCCACGAGGACGGTCGCTTTCTGTATCCCGGGACGGGTGCCGCGACCGAGACCGGCAGCGGCCCGGCGCTCGGCACCAAGCTCAACCTGCCACTGGCCCCGGGCGCGGGGGACGCCGAGTTCATGGCCGCCTGGGCGGAAATCGAAACCTATCTGCGGCGCGGCAGGCCCGAATTCGTGATCCTGCAGTGCGGCGCGGATTCGCTGGCCGACGACCCGATCACCCACCTGCGCTTCAGCGAAGGGGCGCACGCCCACGCCGCGCGGCGCCTGGTTGAACTGACCGCCGAGCTGTGCGGCGGCCGGCTGCTGGGCGTGGGCGGCGGCGGTTACAACCGCCGGAACATCGCCCGGGCCTGGACCCGGGTCGTCGACGCTTTCGCGAGCGCCTGACCCCGCGCGGGACGGCCGCCCGTCGGCTACAATTCCGGGTCTATCCCAGACCAGCCGGAGTGGCCTCCATGTTCGATTCAAAGATGACTATTGACGGTTTCGACGCTGAACTTGCCGCCTCGATCGGTCACGAGCGGCAGCGCCAGGAAGACCACATCGAGCTGATCGCGTCCGAGAACTATGCCAGCCCGCGCGTCCTCGAGGCCCAGGGGTCGGTGCTGACCAACAAGTATGCCGAGGGCTATCCGGGCAAGCGCTACTACGGTGGCTGCGAAAACGTCGACGTCGCCGAACAGCTCGCGATCGATCGGCTGAAGAAGCTCTACGGTGTCTCCTACGCCAACGTCCAGCCGCACTCCGGCGCGCAGGCCAATGCCGCGGTGTACCTCGCCCTGCTGGCGCCGGGCGACACCCTGCTCGGCATGAGCCTCGACCACGGCGGGCACCTCACGCACGGCGCCAAGATCAATTTTTCCGGTCGCGTCTACAACAGCGTGCAGTACGGCATCAAGGCCGACACCGCCGAGATCGACTACGAGCAGATGGAGGCGCTTGCCCGCCAGCACAAGCCGAAGCTGATCGTGGCCGGTTTCAGCGCCTACTCGCGCGTGCTGGATTTCGCCCGGTTCCGGCGGATCGCCGACGAGGTCGGTGCGTATTTCATGGTCGACATGGCCCACGTCTCGGGCCTGGTCGCCGCCGGCGTCTACCCGAGCCCGGTGCCGCACGCCCACGTCGTGACCTCGACGACCCACAAGACCCTGCGCGGTCCGCGCGGCGGCATCATCCTGTCGAACGAGGGCGAGGAATTCACCAAGAAGCTGCAGTGGGCTGTCTTCCCCGGCATGCAGGGCGGTCCCCTCATGCACGTGATCGCCGCCAAGGCGGTGGCCTTCCTCGAGGCCCTGCAGCCGGAATTCGTGGAGTACCAGAAGCAGACCGTCGCCAATGCACGGACGCTGGCGGCGGCGCTCATGAAGCGCGGCTACGACGTCGTTTCCGGTGGCACGGACAACCATCTCTTCCTGCTCTCGCTGGTTTCGAAGAACGTAACCGGCAAGGATGCCGATGCCGCGCTTGGCCAGGCGCACATCACGGTCAACAAGAACTCGGTGCCCAACGACCCGCGGCCGCCGATGATCACGAGCGGCCTGCGGCTCGGATCGCCGGCGATCACGACCCGCGGTTTCAAGGCACCGGAGGTCGAGACCCTGGCGGGCCTGATCGCCGACGTACTGGACAACCTGTCGGCCCGCGCCCACACCGGCTCGGCGGACGGCAAGGGCGGGGTCACCGCCGATCCGGCGGTTCTGGAGCGCGTTCGCACGGAAGTCAGCGCGCTTTGCCGGCGCTTCCCCGTATACCGTGCGTGAGATAGCGGCTGCCTCGTGTACTGCCCGTTCTGTGGTCACAGCGAAACCAAGGTGATCGACTCTCGCCTGGCAGGCGAGGGCCGGCAGATCCGCCGGCGCCGCGAGTGCCTGAAGTGTGAGGAACGCTTCACGACATTCGAGACGGCGGAGCTGCTGATGCCGCAGGTGGTCAAGAGCGACCGTGCCCGTGAACCGTTCGACGCGCAGAAGCTGATGCACGGCATGACCAAGGCGCTGGAAAAGCGGCCTGTGGGCACGGACTTGATCGAGGCCGCGGTCAACCGGATCTGTCACCACCTGCGCGGACTGGGCGAGCGCGAAGTGCCGTCGCGCCTCATCGGGGAACTCGTCATGGAGGAGCTGCGCCACCTCGACGAGGTGGCCTACGTTCGCTTCGCCTCCGTGTACCGCAGTTTCCAGGACGTCGATGAGTTCCACGAGGAAATCGACAAGCTGAGGCTCGGTCGCGGCGTGCAGCGCGACGTCGGCCAGCTGTCGTTTCTCGACGCCGGCACCGGGCCGGTCGCGGGCAAGAAGTGAGCTTCTCGGCGGCCGACCACGCGTTCATGGCGCGCGCCCTCGAACTGGCCGGGCGTGGACTGTATTCCACCCATCCGAACCCGCGGGTCGGCTGCGTGCTGGTGCGCCGTGGCGAGACGGTCGGTGAGGGCTGGCACGAGCGGGCCGGCGAGCCGCACGCCGAGGTGCGTGCCCTGAAGGCGGCCGGAGCGCGCGCCAGCGGTGCTACGGCCTACGTGACGCTCGAGCCGTGCGCCCATCACGGGCGGACGCCGCCCTGTGTGGAGGCGCTGATCGCCGCCGGCGTGGCACGCGTCGTCTACGGCGCGTCCGATCCCGACCCGCGTGTCAATGGCGCTGGCGAGGCGGCGCTGGCCGCGGCCGGAATCGACGTGGCCGGCGGATGCCTGGCTGCCGCCTGCGAAGCGCTGAACGCGGGCTTCCACGCGCGCCTCACGCGTGGCACCCCGTTCGTACGGGTCAAGGTCGCCTCGAGTCTCGATGGACGGACGGCGCTCGCCAACGGCGACAGCAAGTGGATCACCTCCGAGGCTGCCCGCGGCGACGTGCAGCGCCTGCGCGCACGCAGTTCGGCGATCATGACCGGCGGCGCCACCGTGCGCGCCGACGATCCGCGCCTGACGGTGCGCGACTCGTCGCTGCAGATGCACGGTCGGGTCCCGCTCCGGGTCGTGCTGGCCGGGCGTGAGCCCATCCGGCACGACGCACGCGTGTTCCGCGAGGCCGGCGACTGTCTCGTCTACGCGACCGACGACACACCGGCCTGGCTGCAGGCGCTGCGCCGGGTCGGCGCGGAGCTCGAGGTCGTGCCGGCCGACGGTGGTGCGCACCGCCCGGCGCTGCGCGCGGTGCTCGAGTCCCTTGCCCGGCGTGGCGTCAACGAACTCCTGGTCGAGTCCGGGCCGAAACTCGCCGGTGCGCTGCTCGCCGCGGGCCTGGTCGACGAACTCGTCGTCTACCAGGCGCTGACGCTGCTCGGACCGGACGCCGCGCCGCTCGCCGCGCTGCCGCGCATCGAGTCGCTGGACCGGCGCATCGCCCTGCGGCTGATCGACCTTCGCCAGGTCGGTCCGGACCTGCGCCTCACGCTCGCTCCGCGTAACCTGAAGGGCAACTGATGTTCACCGGGATCGTGCAGGCCATCGGCCGGATCAGGGACCTGGAACCGGTGGGTGGGGACGTGCGCCTCGTGATCGATACCGGGGCGCTGGACCTCGGCCGCGTCGCGATCGGTGACAGCATCAGCGTGTCCGGCGCGTGCCTGACGGTCGTGACGTTGACGGGTACCGGCTTCACGGCCGACGTTTCCCGCGAGACGCTGGCGCTGACGACCCTCGGTTCGCTCGGCAAGGACTCGCCGGTCAATCTCGAGCCCGCGCTGCGGGCCGGCGATGCACTTGGCGGACACTACGTGACCGGCCATGTCGACGGCCTCGGCCGGGTCGTCTCGACGCGCGACGACGCGCGTTCGTGGCGGGTGGTGATCGAGGTTCCGGCAGGTCTTGCCCGGTATCTCGCGCCCAAGGGATCGGTGACGGTCGAGGGCGTCAGCCTGACCGTCAACGAAGTGGACGCTCGCACCTTCGGCGTCAACCTCATCCCGCACACGCGGACCGTGACGACTCTCGGCGGCCTGGTGAAGGGTGCTGCCGTCAATCTCGAGATTGATGTCATCGCCCGCTACGTCGATCGCCTGATGAAGGCATCGTCCGATCCGGGCACGCCTACCGCCTGACCGGACCTGCCCGGTGGTGGTGGGATGGGTGCCGGGCGGCTTAGGCGTCCGGCCTATGCGCTAAGGCGGGCACCGGTCAATGAGAAGGCCAAGCGATCACCGCCTTCGCCGGATGCGCGACCCGCGCTGCCTGCGGCACGCCGCCGCGAGCGGTCCATCGCTCAACCGGGCAGGCGCACCTCGATCAGCGTGGGTCCTGGCGCCGTGAGGGAGCGCCCGAGGGCCGCGCCGAGCGCGGCGGCCGATTCGACCCGCTCGGCACGCGCGCCGTAGGCCCGGCCCAGTGCCACGAAGTCCGGATTCAGGCCGACGACGCCGAGCGGCGGGATGTGGGCACCGATCATGTCATCGCGGATCTGGCCCAGCGCGTCGTTGTTCCAGACCACGATGGGCAGGGGCAACGCGTGCTCGACGGCCGTGATGAGCTCGTGGAGAGTGAACTGCAGGCCGAAGTCCCCGGCGAGTGCGACCACCGTGCGCCCGGGGCAGGCGAGCTTGGCGCCGATCGCCGCCGGCAGCGCGTAGCCGAGCGTGCCGTACCCTGACGGGTGAAACCAGGTTCGCGGCAGGTCCGTGGCGAAGCCGTAGTTGCCCGCGTAGGCGATCTGCGTCATGTCGCTGAACACGGCGGCATCGGCCGGCAGGGCGGCGCGGATCGCGCCGAGCAGGCCGTGCAGCACCCGGGTCGGCGCGTCGAGTCGGTCGGCGATGGCGGCGCGGATCGCGCGCACGCGCGCGGCACTCGCCTCGGCGCTGGCACGCGTTGCCGAGGGGACGAGTGCGGCACCAAGGGCTGCCAGCGCCGCGCCGGCATCGCTCAGTACCGGCACCGCGTTGGCATATTGATCGGCAAGCTTGGCCGGATCGACGTCGATGCGCACCAGCGCACCGTGCAGCGGCAGGACCGGGAGGTAGTGGTCCGTTTCCGCCAGTTCGGTGCCGACCGCGATGACCACGTCGGCCCCGGCGACCGCGGCCTGTGCCGCCGGGTAGGGCAGGGACGCCCCGGCATTGAGCGGATGCGCCTCCGGCAGGAGGCCCTTGCCCGCCGTGGTCAGAAGGCAAGGCGCGCCCAGCGCCTCGACGAGCGCCCGCAGCGCATCGGTGGCGTGCGTTGCGCCACCACCGGCGATCACGAGCGGGTTGCGGGCCGGATTGATGGCGGCGGCAGCGGCGGCAATGGCTGCCGCGGCGGCCACGGGCCGGGTCGGTGGCGCGGGAAATCGCTCCGGCACGAGAGCGGTCGTCTCGGAGAGCACGTCGAGCGGAATTTCCAGGTACGCCGGCCGCGGCCGCGGCCCGGCCATCGCGGCGAAGGCGAGCTTGAGATGGTCGCGGACGTCTTCCGCACGGTCCGCATGGCCGGCATGGCCGGTGACGGCGGCGGCGATCTCGCGCTGCCCGCGCAGTTCGTGCAGGGCGCCCCACTGCTTGCCGAGCGAATGGCGCGCGGCCGTGCTGGCAATCACGAGGAGCGGCACCGAGTCGGTGTAAGCCTGGCCGAGCGCGGTCAGTATGTTCGTCAGGCCGGGTCCCGAAATGACCATCGCCGCGGCCGGCCGGCCGGAGAGGCGGGCATGGCCGTCGGCCGCGAAGCCGGCACCCTGTTCGTGGCGCACGAGGACATGCCGCATGCTGCTCTTCGCCAGGCCGCGATACAGCTCGAGCGTATGGACGCCCGGAATGCCGAACACGGTGTCGATGCCGTTCAGTGCAAGCGTGGCCGAAAGGTATTCACCGACGGTGAGCCGGTTCGCTGACATGGTTGCAGACCTCTGGTGCGTGGACGTCGCCCGACGGGCGGTGCTTCTCGTTCCGGCCGGTCACGGGTAGCGCGCCATACAGGCGCGCCGCCAACGTTGCCGGTCCGTGGCCACCGCGTTGCTGAATCCCTGTTCAACAGGTGCGCTAATATGCAGAGCGCTATCGGGCAGCGCAAGGTCGGAGTGGCGTCGCGCATGAAGTTTTCTGCATTGGTGAAGCGGATTTCCGGTGAGGGTGCCGATGCCTGGGTAACCCACTATGCGGCACGCGCCGCGGAGGACCGCGGCGAGGACGTCGTCGTGCTGTCGGTGGGCGATCCCGATCTCGATACCGCCCCGGAAATCGTTGATCGCGCGATCGCGGGGCTGCGCTCCGGTGACACGCATTACACGCCGGCGGGTGGTCGGGAAGGCCTGCGCCATGCCATTGCTGCTGTGCATCAGCGGCGCACGGGGCAGGTCGTCGGTGCGGATCAGGTCGCCGTCCTGTCGGGCGGTCAGAACGCGCTGTTCGCGGCGATGATGTGTCTGGCCGGACCGGGCGACGAGGTCGTCGCCTTCGATCCGATGTACACGACCTATCCGGCGACGATCGAGGCCGGCGGCGCGCGCCTCGTCCGCGTGGTCCTGGCCGGCGAATCGGCGTTCCGGTTCGATGCCGACGCTTTCCGCGCGGCGTTGTCCGAGCGCACGCGGATCGTGCTGCTGACCACGCCCAACAATCCCACCGGCACGATCATGAGCGAGTCCGACCTCGCGGTCGTCGCCGAGGAAGCGCGGCGCCGCGACCTGGTGATCGTCGCCGACGAAGTCTACGCGGGCATTGCGCCAGACGGTCGGGTGCCCGGCCTCGCCGCCGCGCTCCCGGAGCGCGTGGTCAGCATCGGCAGCCTGTCTAAGACGCACGCGATGACCGGCTGGCGCGTCGGCTGGCTGGTGGGCCCGCGTGAATGCGTCAGCGCCGTCGAGGCGCTGACGATGTGCATGCTCTTCGGGCTGCCGGGCTTCATACAGGAAGCGGCCGTGACCGCGCTCGAGCTCAGCGAGCGCTGCGAGGCGACCGCGCGTGCCTACCTCGCGGAGCGGGCCGATCTCATGCTGGCGGGTCTCGCCGGTGCGCCGGGGACCCGCGTGCGCCGCCCGGACGCCGGAATGTTCGTGCTGCTCGACGTTCGCGGCACCGGTCTTGGCAGTGGCGAATTCATGAACCGGCTGTACGCGACCGAGCGGGTGTCGGTGGTCGACGGCGCTGCGTTCGGCCGGGCCACCGACGGCTTCGTGCGGCTGAGCTTCGCGACCCGGCCCGACCTGATCGCCGAAGGCTGCCGCCGGGTCCAGCGTTTCTGTGCGGGCCTTGCGCGCTAGGCGGCGTTGCGCAGCTTCGAGTGGCGGCGCCCGTAGGCGTAGTAGACGATGGCGCCTACGCCAAGCCAGACCACGAGCCGGATCCAGGTGTCGTTCGGCAGGCTGTACATCAGCGCCGCGCAGGTCGCGATGCCGGCCAGCGGTACGAACGGAACCCACGGCGTGCGAAACGGGCGCGCCTGGTCGGGTGCGATCCGGCGCAGCACGAGAATGCCGGCGCACACGACCGCGAAGGCGAGCAGCGTGCCGATCGAAATCAGTTCGCCCAGCAGGCCAAGCGGCGTGAAGCCGGCCGTGAGGGCGGCGACGAGGCCGGTGACCAGCGTGCCCAGCACCGGCGTGTTGGTCCGCGGGTTGATCCGGCCGAGCGATGCCGGCAGCAGGCCGTCGCGGCTCATCGAGTAGAAGATGCGCACCTGGCCGATGATGCTCGCCAGCACCACGGACACGAGACCGACGATAGCGACGAGGCCGACGACCACCTTCAGCCAGCCGAGCGGCACGGTCGAGGCGCTGAGCGCCTGGTAGAGGGGGTCGGCGACGCCCAGGGTGCGGTAGTCGGCGAGCCCGGTGATCGCGAGACTCACGCCGACGTAGAGGAACGTGCAGACGAACAGCGTGAGGCCAAGGGCCGCCGGCAGCGTCCGCTGCGGGTTCTTGGTCTCCTCGGCGAGGGTCGAGACACCGTCGAAGCCGATGTAGGCAAAGAAGAGCGTTCCGGCGCCACTGGCGACGCCTGACCAGCCGAAATGGCCGAAGCTGCCCTCGTTGGTCGGGACGAACGGCTTCCAGTGCGCCGGCTCGATGTGCTGCAGGCCGACCACCATGATCGCCAGAAGCGCGCAGACCTTGGCGACGACAATGACGTTGTTGACGATCGCCGACGTCTTCGTGCCGTAGATGCAAAGGCCCGTGCAGGCGAGTATCACCAGCACCGCCGGCAGGTCGACCAGCGCACCGGAGCGGACAATGTGGCCGGCAGCGTCGAGGGTGAGCGGCGATGAGGCGAGCGCCTGGGGCAGGACGACGCCGATGTCCTTCAGCGCCGCCGTCACGTAACCGGACCAGCTGATCGCGACCACCGAGGCCGCGAACAGCCACTCGAGCATCAGGCTCCAGCCGATGACCCAGGCGATGCCTTCGCCCATGGTCGCGTACGAATAGGAGTAGGCGCTGCCCGAAATCGGCACCATCGCCGCGAATTCGGCGTAGCAGAGGCCGGCGAAGAAGCAGGCGATGCTGGCGATGACGAACGACAGCGTCACGGCCGGGCCGGCCTGGTGCGCGGCCACGTCGCCGGTCATCGAGAAGATGCCGGCGCCGACGGTCGAGCCGACGCCGAACGCGGTCAGGGAAATCACGCCGAGCGAGCGCTTGAACCGAACCCCGGACGTACCGTAGGCCTCCTCGGACAGCGTGGCGACCGATTTCCGCGACCAGATTCCCATGGGTTCTGTACTGCCTGCGCCAGCGCGCACCGTTTCGGGGCGGTCACCCTCGCACAGTCGGGCAGCGCTGGCAAAGCCGGGCGCCGGAGGCGCCCGGCGCGCCCGGCGCGTGGCGCGCCGCAGCATCGGTCGCCGCGGGGCCGCCCGGTGGCCTGTTTGCGACGCTCTTGACAAGCAACGCGACACACCCGGCGAAATCTGTTAGTCTCCGGCCCGATCGTCGCCCTTCCGTCCTGTTCTCTGCGCCCTTAGCGCACCGACCGAGCCGAATTGACTGCGATCAGGTGACAGGAGTCGTCGCCACGGATCGTCAGGGGCTCAATCCTCTACGCCATCGTCCGACGCACTCCTGCTGTGTGGGTCCCAGCGTGCTTGCTGCGTGTCGGGGGCCGATTGTTTGGAGTTTGTTTTACTCATGGCGAAGATCTACGTAGGCAACTTGCCTTTCTCGGCCGACGAAGAAGCGGTCCGTGCCCTGTTCTCGGCGCACGGTACCGTCGAATCGGTCTCCCTTCCGATGGATCGTGAGACGGGCCGTCCGCGCGGCTTCGGTTTTGTCGAAATGTCCCAGGCTGACTCGGTGCGTGCCATTGCGGCGCTCAACGGGCACTCGATGGGCGGCCGTCCTCTGCGCGTGAACGAAGCGCAGGACAAGCCGCGCACCGGCGGTGGCGGCGGTCGTCCGGGCGGTGGCAACCGCTTCGGCGGCGGCGGCGGCGGCGGTGGTGGTGGCGGTCGCTGGTAACAGCGGCTCCACGAAGGGCTGTCCGTCAAGGGCAGCTCGTCCCGTAAGCGTCGGCTAACCCCGGCGCCGCGAGACAGGCCTTGCGGGACGTTGTCCTGCAGGGCCTTTTTTTTCGTCCGCGGACGGGCGGGGCGCAGGTCGCTCTGGCGCGCCATGGGCCGGTGCGTAAAATTGTTCCATCGTCTGCCATCGCAGACTTCAACCGGGCTTCAAACATGGACTTCAAGCGCCTCAGGATAGGCGTGGTCGCCGGCATCGCCAGCGGCCTCGTCTCGGTGTCGTCGGCCGGCGCGCCAACCGCTGCCGGCCTCGACGCCGCCAACTTCGATACCAAGGTCCGTCCGCAGGACGATTTTTACCGCTACGTCAACGGTGGCTGGCTCGACCGCGCCGAGATTCCGGCCGACAAGGCGCGCTGGGGCGCCTTCAATGAACTCGACGACAGCGCCCGGCGCCTGCTGCGGTCCATCCTCGAGGAGCCGGCACCGGCGGGTGCCAAGGTCGATCCCGACGCGGCTAAACTGCGCGCGCTCTTCGCGTCCTTCATGGATGAAAAGACGGTCAACGCGGCGGGCGCAAAGCCTGTGGCGGCCGATTTTGCGCGCATCGATGCGCTCAAGTCCGCGAGCGATGTCGTCGCCGAGTTTGGCTATCTCGACCGTATAGGCGTCAACGGTCCTCTCGACTTCGCCATTCACCAGGACAACCGGGATTCCACCCGCTACATCGTCGATCTGGTGCAGTCGGGTCTTGGCCTGCCGGACCGCGACTATTACCTCAGCGATGACGAGAAGCTGAAGGGTTTCCGTACGAAGTACCGCGACTACGTCGCGGTGATGCTCGGCAAGATCGGCCTCGCCGATCCCCAGGCGAAGGCCACGGACGTCCTCGCCCTCGAGACGCGCATTGCCGAGGCCCAGTGGACCAAGGTGGAAAACCGCGATCCGGTGAAGGGCTACAACAAGATGGCGACGACCGGGCTTGCGGGGCTCAGTCACGACATTGACTGGCCGCGCTTTCTCGCCGCGATCGGCGTCGCCGGCAAGATCACCGATCTGACGGTCAGCCAGCCGAGCTACGTCAGCAAGCTCGGCGACATCGTCAGGACGACACCGCTGGAGACATGGCGCGTCTACCTGAAGTGGCGCGTGCTTAACCAGGCGGCGCCGTACCTGTCCGCCGAATTCGTCGACACGCAGTTCGCCTTCTATGGCACTACGCTCCGTGACGTGCCGGTCAGCGAACCGCGCTGGAAGCGCGGTGTCCGCTTCACCGAGGGAGCGATGGGCGAAGCCCTCGGCCGCCAGTACGTGGCACGGACGTTCCCGCCCGAGTCGAAGGCGCGGGTCGAGAAGCTGGTGGCGACCCTGCTGGCCACGTTCCGCAGGAGCATCGATTCGCTCGACTGGATGGGTCCCGCCACCAAGGCCGAAGCGCAGGCGAAGCTCGCGGCGTTTACGGCGAAGATCGGCTATCCGGCGCACTGGCGCGACTACGCCAGACTCAAGGTCGTGCCGGGCGACCTGCTCGGCAACGCCAGGCGGGCGACGCTGTTCGAAACCGACCGGCAGATCGCCAAGCTCGGTACGCCGATCGACCGCGACGAGTGGACGACGACGCCGCAGACGATCAACGCCTACTACAACCCGGAGCTCAACGAAATCCTGTTCCCGGCGGCAATCCTGCAGCCGCCGTTCTTCCTGGCCGAGGCGGACGACGCGGTCAACTACGGCGCCATCGGTGTGGTGATCGGTCACGAGATCAGCCATGGCTTCGACGACCAGGGCGCGCAGTTCGATGGCAAGGGGAACCTTCGGGACTGGTGGACCGCGGAGGACCATGATCGCTTCAAGGCCAAGACCGAGGCGCTCGTGGCGCAGTACTCGGCCTACGAGGCGGTCAAGGGTTACCCGATCAACGGCAACCTGACGCTCGGCGAGAACATCGCCGACAATTCGGGCCTGGCCGTCGCCTACCGGGCCTACCAGAGCACGCTCGGCGGCAAGCCCGCGCCGGTCATCGACGGCCTGACCGGCGACCAGCGCTTCTTTGCGAGCTACGCCACCATCTGGCGCCAGAAGGAACGCGAAAGCGAATCGATCCGGCTCAACAAGATCGATCCGCACTCGCCACCGGCGTTCCGGGTCCGCGGCGCGCTCGCCAACCAGGACGCGTTCTTCGCGGCCTTCGACGTCCGGCCGGGCGATCCCATGTTCGTGCCGGCCGGGGCGCGGACGAGGATCTGGTAGCGGTCGGGACCGTCTCCGGCGCGAGCCCGCGCCGGAGACGGGCGCCTCACTGCCGGCGCCCGAGTTCCTTCTGCAGCTGGCCCTGATCCAGGGTGCCTTCCCAGCGGGCAAGAACCAGCGTGGCGACGCCGTTGCCGACAAAATTGGTCAGCGCCCTGGCTTCCGACATGAAGCGGTCGATGCCGAAGATCAGCGCAAGGCCGGCCACGGGCACGGACGGCACGGTCGACAGGGTCGCGGCGAGCGTCACGAAGCCGCTGCCGGTCACGCCGGCCGCGCCCTTGGACGTCAGCATGGCGACCAGCAGAACCCGAAGCTCCTGACCCAGGGTGAGGTCGACGCCGAGCGCCTGGGCGACGAACAGCGTTGCCAGGGTCATGTAGATGTTCGTGCCATCGAGGTTGAACGAGTAGCCGGCCGGCACGACCAGCGCCACCGTGCGGCGCTGGCAGCCGAGACGCTCCAGTTTTTCCATCAGCGGCGCGAGCACCGTCTCGGACGAGGACGTGCCGAGCACCGTCAGGAGTTCCTCGCGCACGTAGGCGAGGTAGCGGAAGATCGAGAAGCCGGCAAGCCTCGCGATCGGCCCGAGCACGGCGACCACGAACAGCGCGCACGTGGCATAGAACAGCACCACGAAGCCGGCGAGGTCCCGTATCGCCGGCACCCCGAACTTGCCGATCGTGTAGGCCATCGCCGCGCCCGCACCGATCGGCGCCGCGTACATCAGCAGGCGGATGGCGCCGAACAGTACCGCGGCAAGCGAATGGATGAGGTCGCGCAGCGGGGTCGCCTTGTCGCCGGCCCGGGCGACGGCGAGGCCGATCAGGACGGCTACCAGGAGGATCTGCAGCAGGTCGCCCTGGGCGGTGAAGGCATCGACCAGCGTCGCCGGAACGAGGTGGCCGAGGTAGCCGACGACGCTAAGGTCCCCGGCGCGCTGGGCGTAGCCGGCGACGGCCGACGGATCGAGGTCAGCGAGCCTCGCATGCATGCCCGCACCGGGCCGTACGAGGTTGCCGACCAGCAAGCCGAGCACCAGCGCGAGCGAGCTCACCGCCTCGAAGTAGAGGAGCGTACGGGCGCCGGTCCGCCCGAGGCGGGCGGCAGCACCGGCCCCGCCGATGCCTTCGACGACGGTGCAGAACACCATCGGCCCGATCAGCATGCGGATCAGGCCGATGAAGGCGTCGGCAAGCGGCTTCATGGCGACGCCGTGGGCTGGCGCGGCGGCGCCGAGCACGCCACCGGCCAGCAGCCCCACCAGCACCCAGAAATAGAGCTTTCCGGCTTGATTCGGCATCGATCAGGCGTCCCCGCTGGCGGTCAGGGTGGAGGATCGCACCCCGGCGCCGGCGGCGCCAGCCGCCGGCCAGCGGCCGACCCCCGGGCGGCCTGATACACTCTCACCCCCTTTAGGCAGCACTGTGACGGGTCGGGTTCGCTTATGGCCGGGCTGAGCAGCATCGATGAAATCCTGGCGGACCTGCACGCCGGGCGCATGGTCGTGATCATGGACGACGAGGACCGCGAGAACGAGGGCGACCTCGTGATGGCGGCCGATGCCGTGCGCGCCGAGGACGTCAACTTCATGGCGCGCTACGGGCGGGGCCTCATCTGCCTGACGCTGACGCGCGAGCGCTGCCGGGAGCTGCGCCTGCCGCTGATGGTCAGCGAGACGGATACCGACCATCGCACCAACTTCACGCTGTCGATCGAGGCGGCCGAGGGGGTCACGACGGGCATTTCGGCGCACGACCGTGCGCAGACGATCCGGGCGGCAGTCAGCCCCGACGCGCGCCCCGAGGACCTGCGCCAGCCGGGACATGTGTTCCCGCTGATGGCGCAGCCGGGCGGCGTGCTGACCCGCGCCGGCCACACCGAGGCGGGCTGCGATCTGGCGCGACTGGCAGGACGGTTGCCGGCGGCGGTCATCGTCGAGATCCTCAACGATGACGGCACGATGGCCCGTCGTTCCGACCTGGAGGCCTTCGCCGACCGGCACGGCCTGAAGATCGGCACGATCGCGGACCTGATCCGCTACCGCCTCGAGAAGGAACGTTCCATCGAGTGCATCTACGAGCGCGCGGTCAACACCGAGTTCGGTGCCTTCCGCCTTCGCGCCTACGAAGACCACGTCCATCGCGCCGTCCACCTCGCGCTCGTGCGCGGCGAGTTTACAGCCGCGACCACGCCGCTCGTGCGGGTCCACGTGATGGATACGATGCGCGATACGCTCGGCGTACAGACCGAACCGCCGGGCTGGTCGCTGCACTCTGCGATGGAGCGGATCGCCGCCGAGGAGCATGGCGTCGTGATCCTCCTGCGCTGGCAGGAGACTCCGGCCGACCTGATCGATGCGATGCAGGCGGTGGGCCGCCCGCGTACGCGCCGCACGTCGGGGCCGGTGCTCAGGACCTATGGCATCGGCGCGCAGATCCTGCGCGACCTCGGTATCTCGCGGATGCGCGTCTTGTCCGCGCCCAAGCAAATGCACGGCCTCGCCGCCTTCGGACTCGAGGTCACCTCCTACGTCGATGCGCCGGCGAAGACGCTGCGCGCGGTAACCGGAGCCAAGGTATGAGTCCACCGATCCGCACCATCGAGGGTGACCTGCTTGCCCGCGACCTGCGCTTCGCGATCCTCGCCTCGCGATTCAACTCGCTGGTCGTCGACCGGCTGATCGAGGGCGCGGTCGACGCGCTCCTCCGGCACGGCGCCAGCGAAAAATCCCTGGAGCTCGTGCGGGTTCCCGGGGCTTTTGAAATGGGCAACGTCGCCAACCGACTGGCGAAGTCCGGTCGCTACAGCGGGATCATCGCGCTTGGCGCGGTGGTCGAGGGCGATACCGCGCACTTCGAGTTCGTCGCCGGCCAGTGCGCCGCGGGCCTTGCCCGGGTGGCCCACGAACACGGTGTGCCGGTCGGATTCGGCGTGCTGACCACCTCGACGATGGAACAGGCGCTCGACAGGGCCGGTGGCAAGGCCGGCAACAAGGGTGCCGAGGCCGCCCTCGCCGTGCTGGAAACGGCCAACGTCATCAAGCGGCTGGACCCCTAAGGTGGGCCGCGAGAGCGACGTACGAGCGATCGCCCGTCGCCGCCGAGCGGCCCGCAAGAGCCTGGCGCAGGCGTTGTACCAGCTGCAGGTCGGTGGCCAGCCCTGGCAGGACGTGCACCAGCAGTTCGTCGCCGATCCCGAGTTCGCGGATGCCGATCCGGAGTATTTCCGCGACGCTCTCGCCTACATCGCCGACCAGCGCGCGGCACTCGACGAGCGGATCGTGGCCTTCTCGGACGTCGATCTCGCGCGGCTCGATCCGGTCGAGCACGGCATCCTCTGGCTCGGTCTGTATGAACTCAGCGTCCGCGCCGACGTGCCCTACCGCGTCGTCATCAACGAGGGCGTGGAGCTGACCAAGCGCTTCGGCGCGACGGACGGGCACAAGTACGTCAACGCGATTCTCGACCGCGCGGCGGCGGCGCTGCGCGAGGCTGAACACGGGGCGCCATGAGGTGGCCGGCGAGTTCGAGCTGATCGAGCGCTATTTCACGGGCCGCGGCGCCCTGCGCGACGATGTGGCGGTGGGTGTCGGCGACGACGGCGCGGTCCTTTCCGTCCCGGCCGGCCAGCAGCTGGTGGCCGTCGCCGATACGATCGTTGACCGCGTGCACTTTCCCGTCGGCAGCGACCCGGCGGACGTCGGCCACCGGGCCCTGGCCGTCAACCTCAGCGACCTCGCCGCCATGGGCGCCGTGCCGGCCTGGGCGACCGTCTGCCTCACCCTGCCCACGGGGGACGAGGCCTGGTGCGAGGCCTTCGCCGCCGGCTTCGATGCGCTGGCCCGCGCCCACGGTGTGGCGCTCGTCGGCGGCGATACGACCCGCGGCCCGCTCGCCATCAGCGTCCAGCTCCTCGGCCTGGTCCCGGCAGGCCAGGCGCTGACCCGGCGCGGCGCCCGGCCGGGTGACCTGGTCTATGTCACCGGCTGGCCCGGCGATGCGGCCGCGGGTCTCGCGCTGCTGCAGGGTCGCCTGGCCGGGCAGGGTGCCGACCGCTCGTGGCTGGTCCGGCGCTTCCGGCGTCCCGAGCCGCGGGTGGAATTCGGCGTCCGGCTGCGCGGCCTCGCGAGCGCCTGCATCGACGTTTCCGACGGGCTGGCGGTCGATCTCGGCCGCCTGGCGGCATCGAGCGGCGTCGCGGCGCTCCTGCGGGCCGATGCCGTGCCGCTGTCGCGTGCCCTCTACGCGCTGGCCGGTGAAGCCGGGGCCCGTGAGTTCGCCCTGGGCGGCGGCGACGACTACGAGCTGCTCTTCACGGTACCGCTCGCCCGGCGCGGCGACCTGGCAGGTCTGCAGGGCCCCGGCGCTCCGGCGCTGCACTGCATCGGCGAAATTGCGGCCGGGCACGGCCTGAAGGTGCGGGCCGGCGGGGTCGACCTGCCGGTCCGGGGCTACGACCACTTCCCGGACTGAGCGGTGGGCCGCCGGCCGCGGCCGGCCGTCCGGGGATTCGCGAGGCCGGTCACAGTCCGGGCCGGGCGGGGCGACTTATGCTCGCCAGGCCCTGTAACCGACTGTCCCGTACTGCTCCTGGAGTTCCTCGCGCATGCTGACTTCACCGCCGACGGCGCGCGCGCCCGCGAACGCAGTGCGCCCTGGCAGGGCCGTGCCGGAACGGGTCGGCAAGTACGAGATCATCAAGCAGGTCGGCCGCGGCAGCACGGGCTGCGTGTACCTGTCGAACGACCCGTACTACGGGCGCGACGTCGCCATCAAGATCTATAACATCGAGCCCGACGACAACCCGGAGAAGGCGCGCGTCGCGCGCAAGATGTTCCTCTCCGAAGCGCACATGGTCGGCATGCTGCAGCACCCGAACATCCTGCCGATCTTCGATGCGGGCGAGGAAGCGGGTCACTACTACATCGTCACCGAATTCATCCACGGTGCCCGCACGCTGGCCGCGTACTGCAAGCCGGACAACCTGCTGCGCATGTCGGACCTGATCGAGATCATCTACAAGTGCGCGAAGGCGCTCAGCTACGCGCACGGGCGCGGCGTGATCCACCGGGACATCAAGCCCTCGAACATCATGCTGACCGTTGACAACGACGTGCGCATCATCGATTTCGGCATTGCAATCGTCGCCGACTCGGAGATCTCCCGTATCGAGGGCATCGCCGGCAGCCCGTCGTACATGTCGCCGGAGCAGGTGCAGTCGCTGGAGATCACCAACCGCTCGGACCTGTACGCGCTGGGGGCCGTGATGTACGAGCTCCTGACGGGTCACCGGCCGTTCCGCGCCAACAACCTGTCGAAGTTGCTGCACCAGATCGTCTACGCGACGCCGCCGCCGATCCACACGCTGCGCAAGGATGTGCCGGAGGAACTCGAGGCGCTGATCGCCAGGGCCATGCACAAGGACCCCGCGCGGCGCCACCGCAGCGGTCTCGAATTTGCCGCGGACCTTGCGCGCGTGCACCAGAAGCTGCGCTCGGCCACGCCGCGCAACAACGACCAGGACCAGTTCGGGCTGCTGCGGCGGCTGAAGTTCTTCCACGACTTCGGCCACGCGGAGATCTTCGAGCTCTTGCGCGCGGCGCAGTGGCAGGACTACCAGCGCGGCGAGGAGATCGTCAAGGAAGGCGAGATCGACGACCGCTTCTACGTGATCGTCTCCGGCGCGGTTGCCGTCGAGCGCATGGGCAGGCACCTTGGCCTGCTCGCACAGGGCGACTGTTTCGGCGAGACGTCCTATGTGCGCGGTGCCAAGCGCCAGGCGACCATTCGCGCGCAGGACGACGTCACCGTGATGAAGGTCAGCTCGACGCTCCTCGAGCAGGTGTCGGCCTCGTGCCAGCTGCGCTTCAACAAGGCGTTCCTGCACTCCCTGATCGCGCGCCTGCAGAACGTCAGCTAGGGTCGGGCACGGCCGCGGCGGCGGCCCCGGCGCCGCTCTGTCAGGCCTTCGCCTTGTCGCGCTCGATCAGGGCGTAAGCCGAGTGATTGTGGATCGACTCGAAATTCTCGGCCTCGACGACGTACGCACCGATCCGCTCGTCGCCATTGAGGCGCACCGCGACATCGCGGACGATGTCCTCGACGAACTTCGGGTTGTCGTAGGCGCGTTCCGTAACGTATTTCTCGTCCGGCCGCTTCAGGATCCCGTAGACCTCGCACGAGGCCTCGCTTTCGGCGATGTCGATCAGGTCCTCGATCCAGACGTGGCTGTCGATGCGGGCCGTGATCGTCACGTGTGAGCGCTGGTTGTGGGCGCCGTAGTCGGAGATCTTCTTGGAGCAGGGGCAGAGGCTGGTGACCGGCACGACGACGCGTATCCAGGTCTCGCTCGTGCCGTTCTTGTGCTCGCCGATGAGCGTCGCCCGGTAGTCCATCAGCCCCTTGACGCCGGACACCGGCGCCGACTTCATGACGAAGTAGGGGAACGCCATTTCGATGTGCCCCGCCTCGGAGTCCAGCCGCTTGACCATCTCGTCGAGCATCGTGCGGAACGAGGCGACCGTGAGCTCGCGCTCGTGGCGGTTCAGGATCTCGACAAAGCGCGACATGTGCGTGCCCTTGAAGTTGTGGGGCAGGAACACGTACATGTTGAAGCTGGCGACCGTCGACTGTTCGCCGCCGGAGCGGTCGGCCACCCGTACCGGATGGTAGATGTCCTTGATGCCGACCTTGTTGATGGCGATCTGGCGGGTATCGGCCCGACCCTGGACGTCCTCGATGGGCCGGCTGGGCGGCGCCGCCGCCGGCGCGCTCTTCGTCGTCATGATGCATACCTCTCTGTCGGGACGCGGCGTGGGCGGGGCGGTCGCCGCAGCCCGGCGGATGGACGCCGCGGGGCGCCGATTACATTTAGACGTAGTCTAATTTATTGGTCGCCGGCCGTCACCCGACGGCGGCCGGTGGCCGCCGCCCGCGGCTGCCACCAGGCGGCGATGCGAACGGCAATGCTGGCCGGATCGAGGCCGGCGTCCTTCAGGTTGTCGCCACGCGAACCGTGTTCGATGAAGCTGTCCGGCAGCCCGATCTGCAGGCACGGCAGGCTGTAGCCGTGTGCCTCCAGCAGCTCCAGCACCGCACTGCCCGCGCCACCGGCGACGACGTTCTCCTCGACCGTGACGATCGCCTCCGCCCGGCCGGCGAGCGCGAGCAGCAGGTCCTCGTCCAGCGGTTTGACGAAACGCATGTTCACGAGCGTCGCGTCGCTGGCCGCGGCCGGCGCCGTGCAGGCACCCAGCAGCGCCCCGAAGCAGAGGATCACGAGGCCCGAGCGTCCTTCGCGGACCACCTCGGCCTTGCCGATCGGCAGGGCCGTGAACTCGCGCGCAACGGGCATGCCCGGTCCGGTACCGCGCGGGTAGCGAACGGCCGCCGGGCCGCCGTACTGCACGGCCGTGTACAGCATCTGCCGGCATTCGTTCTCGTTCGACGGTGCCATGATCAGCAGGTTCGGCACGCAGCGCAGGAAGGAGAGGTCGAACGAGCCCTGATGGGTGGCGCCGTCGCCACCGACGAGGCCTGCCCGGTCGATCGCGAACACGACGGGCAGGTTCTGCAGGGCGACGTCATGGATGACCTGATCGTAGGCGCGCTGCAGGAAAGTCGAGTAGATCGCGACGACCGGTACCAGACCCTCGCAGGCGAGGCCGGCAGCGAAGGTCACGGCGTGCTGCTCGGCAATGGCGACGTCGAAGTAGCGGTCCGGAAAGCGGCGCTCGAACTCGACCATCCCGGAGCCTTCGCGCATCGCCGGCGTGATGCCGACCACCCGCGAATCGGCCGCCGCCATGTCGCAGAGCCATTCGCCGAAGACCTGGCTGTAGGTCGGTCCCGACGCCTTTTCCGAGTGGATGACGCCCGAGGCCGGATCGAAGGGCCCGGGACCGTGCCAGCGGATCGGGTCGGCCTCGGCGGGCGCGTAGCCCTTGCCCTTCTGCGTGACGACGTGCAGGAACTGCGGGCCCTTGCGCTCGCGCAGGTTGCCAAGGGTCGCGACGAGGGCGCCGAGGTCGTGGCCGTCGACCGGGCCTATGTAGTTGAAGCCCATTTCCTCGAACATCGTCCCGGGCAGGACCATGCCCTTGACGTGTTCTTCCGAACGGCGGGCGAGTTCCCACGCCGCCGGCACGCGGCGCAGCACGCGTTTGCCGCTTTCGCGCAGACCGGCATACAGACGGCCGGAAAGCACCCGCGCGAAATAGTTCGACAGCGCGCCGACGTTCTCCGAGATCGACATGTCGTTGTCGTTGAGCACGACCAGCAGGTCGACGTCGAGTGCGCCGGCGTGGTTCAGGGCCTCGAAGGCGAGCCCGGCGCTCATCGCGCCGTCGCCGATCACGGCCACGACGCGGCGCGGCTGGGCAGCGCCGGCGGCGACCAGCTGGTGATTGGCGATCGCCATGCCGAGGGCGGCCGAGATCGACGTGCTGGAGTGACCGACGCCAAAGGTGTCGTACTCGCTCTCGGCCCGGTTCGGGAACGGCGCGAGCCCGTCCTTGTGCTTGATCGTGTGCAGCCGGTCGCGGCGTCCGGTCAGCAGCTTGTGCGGGTAGGCCTGATGGCCGACGTCCCAGACGAGCCGGTCATCCGGCGTGTGGTAGACGTAGTGCAGGGCCAAGGTCAGTTCGACCGTGCCGAGACCGGCCGCGAAATGGCCGCCGCGCTGGCTGACGGTTTCGATCAGGAACGCGCGCAGCTCGGCTGCGACATCCGCAAGGCGGTCTGCCGGCAGCGCGCGTAGATCAGCCGGAGAGGCGATCGCGTCAAGCAGGGGATAGCGATCAGCGTCTCGCATGGCCTGTCGAGTCTACTCGCTTGGCCGCGACGCCGCTCGACGCTCAGCTGACCCGGCGGGTCAGGAAGTCGGCGAGTGCGAGCAGCGAACCGGCCGGCGCGCCGAACGGGGCCAGTTCCGCGGCGGCCTCGGCGTGCAGGGCCGCGGCGCGCGCGGTCGCAGCCTCGATGCCGACCAGGGCCGGATAGGTGGGCTTGCCGCGGGCCTCGTCGGCGCCGGTCGCCTTGCCGAGCAGCTTCGGGTCGCCGGTCACGTCCAGCAGGTCGTCGACGATCTGGAAGGCGAGGCCGAGGGCCGCGCCGAAGCGGTCCAGCCGCGCGCGCTCGGCCGGACCGAGGTCGACGAGGGCCGCCGGCAGCAGCACCGCGGCCTTGAGCAGCTCGCCGGTCTTCAGCCGGTGCATGTGCTCGAGCTCCGGCACGGTCAGGACGCGACCGGCGGCTGCAAGGTCGATCGCCTGACCGCCGGCCATGCCGCGGGTGCCGCTGGCGCGGGCCACCAGATCGATCATCGCCAGGCGGCGCGCCGGGTCCGCACCGCTCGCGGCGAGCGTCGAGAACGCCAGCACCTGCAGCGCGTCCCCGGCGAGGATCGCCGTCGCCTCGTCGAACTGGCGATGGCACGTCAGCCGGCCACGGCGAAACTCGTCGTCGTCCATCGCCGGAAGATCGTCGTGTACCAGCGAATAGACGTGGATCATCTCGATCGCCGCCGCCGCGGCGTCGAGTTCGGCGGGATCTATGCCGAGCAATTCGCCGGTCGCGTAGACGAGCGCCGGGCGGATGCGCTTGCCGCCGCCGAGCGCGCTGTAGCGCATCGCGCTGTGCAGCCGGGTCGGTTCCTGATCGGCGCCCGGCAGCGCCCGCTCCAGGGCGCGCTCGACACGCCCCGCCCAGCCCGCAAGCTTGGTCGCAATCGCCGATCCGGAGGTCACGGTCAGTCTTCGTCGTCCGCGCCGGCACCGGCGCTGAACGGCACGGTGTCGATGGCCCCGCCGGCGCCCCGGGTGAGGATCTCGACCTTCTGCTCGGCGTCCGCGAGCGCCGTCTGGCAGGCACGGGTCAAGGCGACGCCGCGCTCGAAGGCTGCCAGCGATTCCTCGAGCGGCAGGTCGCCGCGCTCGAGCTTGGCGACGAGCGCCTCGAGTTCGGCCATCGACTTTTCGAAGTCCACCGCCGGGGCGGCGCGCGGTTTGGCCATGGAGCACCTGGGAAGGGAAGCGGGATGACGCCGAGCCACCTACAGTAGCCGGCGCGTGAAACCAGCGTCAAACCGGGCCGTCTGTGTACTTTCCCGACTGGCGTTGACCGGTGGCCGTGCTTGAGACTAAAGTCCGCACTGCTGGAATCGTTCTAAATCGGACCGTTCCGCTGACTCCATCCCCCGTTCCTTAGGAGCCGAACCATGATTCTCAAGGGCAGCAAGACCGAACAGAACCTGAAGGACGCCTTCGCCGGCGAATCGCAGGCCAACCGCCGCTACCTGTACTTCGCATCGAAGGCCGACGTCGAGGGCTACAACGACGTGTCGACCGTGTTCCGCTCGACTGCCGAGGGCGAGACCGGCCACGCGCACGGCCACCTCGAGTACCTCGAGGCGTCGGGCGACCCGGCCACCGGCCTGCCGATCGGTTCGACCTCGAACAACCTGAAGGCGGCCATCGCCGGCGAGACGCACGAGTACACCGACATGTACCCGGGCATGGCGAAGACGGCCCGTGACGAGGGCTTCAGCGAGATCGCCGACTGGTTCGAGACGCTGGCGAAGGCCGAGCGCTCGCACGCCAATCGCTTCCAGAAGGCCCTGGACTCGCTGTAACGTCGTTAGCCGGGGCGGCGCCCTTCCGGGTGCCGCCCCGGATGCCCCGCGATACCCCGACCGGGGCAGGGGCCTTTTCTCCCGGGGGCGGTCGCGCACGGCGCGGCCGGCTCCGAATGAAATCGGACCGAGGTCAGCAACGGTGAGCGACACGCCCATGACGTCCAGCCGCGAAGGCAGCCTGGAGGCGCCGACCCGGCACGCCATAGACTGGCAGAACCCGGATTTCCTGGACGAGTCCGCGCTCTTCAAGGAGCTCGAGCGGGTCTTCGACATCTGCCACGGTTGCCGGCGCTGCTTCAACCTCTGCCAGTCGTTCCCCACGCTTTTCGATGCGGTAGACGAGAGCCCTACGGGCGAGCTCGACGGCGTGACGAAGGCCGCCTACTGGGAGGTCGTCGACAACTGCTACCTCTGCGACATGTGCTACATGACGAAGTGTCCGTACGTGCCGCCGCACCCGTTCAATCTTGATTTCCCGCACCTGATGCTGCGCGCCAAGGCCTTCAAGTACGAGAAGATGCCGGTCCGCGCGCGCGATCGGGTGCTGTCGTCGACCGACCTGGTCGGCAATCTCGCCGGCATTCCGGTCATCAGCGAGGTCGTGAACGCCGTCAACCACAGCACCCTCGGCCGCAAGGTGCTGCAATCGGCACTCGGCGTGCACGTCGATGCCAACGTGCCGGACTACCACAGCCGCTCCTACCGCAGCCGGCACGCAGCGCGGACCGCACCCGCGCTCGTGGCCGAGCCGGCGGGCGCCACGCGCGGCAAGGTGGCGCTGTTCACGACCTGCTACTGCAATCGCAACGAACCGGACATCGCCGCCGACCTGCGCGCCGTGTTCGAGCACAACGGCATCCCGGTCGCGATCGCGGCGCGCGAGAAATGCTGCGGTATGCCGAAGCTCGAGCTCGGTGACCTCAAGGCAGTGGCGGCACTGAAGGACGTCAATATCCCGGAGCTCGTGCGCATGGTCGATGCGGGCTACGACATCGTCGCGCCGATCCCCTCGTGCGTGCTGATGTACAAGCAGGAGTTGCCGCTCCTGTTTCCCGGCGATCCCGACGTGCAGAAGGTGAAGGCTGCCATCTACGACCCGTTCGAGTACCTGTGGCTGCGCCACAGGGAAGGCAAGCTGAAGACCGACTTTGCGCGCGAGCTCGGCAAGGTGTCCTATCACGTGCCGTGCCACCTGCGCGTGCAGAACATCGGCCTGAAGACGCGCGATGTGCTCAAGCTCGTGCCGAACACCACGCTCGATACGATCGAGCGCTGTTCGGGCCATAACGGCACCTACGCGGTCAAGCAGGAATTCCACGACACGTCGATGAAGATCGGCAAGCCGGTCATGACGCGCGTCGAGAACGCCAAGCCCGACTTCTATTCGAGTGACTGCCCGATGGCCGGTCACCAGATCGAGAGCGGAATCGCCGGCGAGGCCGGCCCCCGCCATCCGCTGACCCTGCTCAGGATGGCCTACGGACTGCCGGAGAACGGCCAATGACCGACATCGCCTCGGCGCGCGGCCTCGCGGCCACGGACCTCATGCCGCTCGAGCAGTACGCCCGTGAGCGTGCCGATTTTCGTACCCGGGTGATCGAGCACAAGCGCCGCCGGACCGTGCCGGTGGGCCCGAACGTCACGCTGCTGTTCGAGGATCGCCTGACCATCCAGTACCAGGTTCAGGAGATGCTGCGCATCGAGAAGATCTTCGAGCCCGAGGGAATCGCCGATGAGCTCGCGGCCTACAACCCCCTGATTCCCGACGGATCGAACTTCAAGGCCACGCTCCTGATCGAATTCCCGGACGTCACCGAGCGGCAGCGTCAGCTCGCGGCTCTGCGCGGCGTCGAGGATCGCGTGTACGCGGCCATCGGCTCGCTGGCGCGGATCTACGCGATCGCCGACGAGGACCTCGAGCGCGAGAATGCCGAGAAGACCTCGGCCGTGCACTTCACCCGCTTCGAGCTGGAGCCTGCGCACCGGGCCGCCCTGCATGCGGGGGCGGAGCTGCGCTTTGGCATCGATCATCCGGCCTATCGTCACGAGCACCTGCTCGACGCCGGATCCCGGGCCGCCCTGCTCGCCGACCTCGCGCCGGCCTGAACAACGGCGGCGGACCGCCCCCCCGGCAGGCGATGCTGTCGCCGCGGGGCGGTGACTGTTAATATATACAGTCTACTTCCCTATTCCAGCGATCGATGAGCAAGACCTACGATTCCTCCGCCATTGAAGTCCTGTCCGGCCTCGACCCCGTGCGGCGTCGGCCGGGCATGTACACCGATACCAGCCGCCCGAACCACCTCGTGCATGAGGTGGTCGACAACAGCGTCGACGAGGCGCTGGCCGGGCACGGCAAGCAGATCAGTGTCACCCTGCACCGGGACAACTCGGTCACCGTCGCCGACGAGGGCCGCGGCATGCCGGTCGACATGCACCCGACCGAGAAGATGTCCGGGGTCGAGCTGATCCTGACCAAGCTGCATGCCGGCGGCAAATTCTCCGAGGGCAACTACCAGAACTCCGGCGGCCTGCACGGCGTCGGCGTATCGGTGGTCAACGCGCTGTCCAGCCGGCTCGAGTGCCGGGTTCGCCGCGACGGTGTGGAACACCTGGTCACGTTTCGTGACGGGCACCTCGCCGACAAGCTCAGGGCCGTCGGCAAGGTCCCGCCGCGAACGACCGGCACGACGATCCACTTCTGGCCGGACCCGAAGTATTTCGATTCCGACAAGGTATCGGTGGCGAAGCTTCGCCATGCGCTGCGGGCGAAAGCCGTGCTCTGCCCCGGACTCAAGGTCGTGCTCGACGTCGAGGCGACAGGCGAGCACGAGGAGTGGCTCTACGCCGGCGGCCTCAGTTCCTATCTGCTGGAAGCCCTGGGCGCCGTCGAGCGCCTGCCCGACGAGCCGTTCAGCGCCAGCCTCACGGGGGGCACCGAGGTCGCCGAGTGGGCGTTCTGCTGGGTGCCCGAGGGCGGCGAGCTCGTCGGCGAGAGCTACGTCAACCTGATTCCGACGGTCGAGGGCGGCACGCACGTCAATGGCCTGCGTGCCGGCATCACCGATGCCGTGCGCGAGTTCTGCGAGTTCCGCAACCTGCTGCCGCGCGGCCTCAAGCTTGCACCGGAGGACGTCTGGGACCGGCTGGCCTATGTCCTGTCGGTCCGCATGCGCGAGCCCCAGTTCGCCGGCCAGACCAAGGAACGGCTGGCGTCGCGCGAATCCGCCGCTTTCGTCTCGGGTCTCGTCAAGGATGCCTTCGCGGTCTGGCTGAACCAGCACGCCGAACAGGGCGAACGCATCGCGCAACTGGCGATCGGCAACGCCCAGGCCCGGCTCAAGGCCTCGCAGAAGGTCGTGCGCAAGCGTGTCGCGACCGGCCCGGCGCTGCCGGGCAAGCTCGCCGACTGCACGGCGCAGGAACCGGAGCGCAGCGAGCTTTTCCTGGTCGAGGGCGATTCGGCCGGCGGCAGCGCCAAGCAGGCCCGCGACCGCGAGACGCAGGCGGTGATGGCCCTGCGCGGCAAGATCCTCAACACCTGGGAGGTCGACGTCGGCGAAATCCTCGCTTCCCAGGAAGTGCACGATATCGCCGTGGCAATCGGTGTCGATCCCGGCACGGCGACGTTCAAGGGCCTGCGCTACCACAAGATCTGCATCCTGGCCGACGCCGACTCCGACGGCCTGCACATCGCGACCCTGCTGTGCGCGCTGTTTCTTCGGCACTTCCGGCCGATCGTCGAGAGCGGTCATGTCTACGTGGCGATGCCCCCGCTGTACCGGATCGATGTCGCCAAGAACGTCTATTACGCGCTGGACGACGCCGAGCGGCGCGGAATCCTCGATCGGATCAGCGCCGAGGGCCAGCGCGGCAAGGTCACCGTGACGCGCTTCAAGGGACTCGGCGAAATGAACCCGCTGCAGCTGCGCGAAACGACGATGGCCCCGGAGACCCGCCGCCTCGTGCAGCTGACGATCGACGCCAAGGACGAGACGGATCAGTTGATGGACATGCTGCTCGCCAAGAAGCGCGCCGCCGACCGGCGTGGCTGGCTCGAGAGCAAGGGCGACCTTGCCGAGGTGGCGCCATGAAGAGCGGGGAACTGAACTTCGACGGCGTCGAGCAGCGACCGCTGCGGACCTTCACGGAAAAGGCCTATCTCGATTACTCGATGTACGTCATTCTCGACCGTGCGCTGCCGATGCTTGCCGACGGCCTCAAGCCCGTGCAGCGGCGGATCATCTATGCGATGAGCGAGCTCAGCCTAGGCGCCAACGCCAAGCACAAGAAGAGCGCGCGTACCGTCGGTGACGTGCTCGGCAAGTACCATCCGCACGGCGACAGCGCCTGCTACGAGGCCATGGTGCACATGGCCCAGCCGTTCTCCTACCGCTATCCGCTGGTCGACGGCCAGGGCAACTGGGGTTCGACCGACGATCCGAAGTCGTTTGCGGCCATGCGCTACACGGAAGCCCGGCTGCACCCGTACGCCGAGACGCTGCTGTCGGAACTCGGCCAGGGCACGGTCGACTGGGTGCCGAACTTCGACGGCACGCTCGACGAGCCGGCGCTGCTGCCGGCACGGCTGCCCAACCTGCTGCTGAACGGCACGACCGGCATCGCCGTCGGCATGGCGACCGACGTACCGCCCCACAACCTGCGCGAGGTCGTCAACGCCTGCGTTCGACTCCTCGACGAGCCCGAGGTCGGCATCCGCGACCTGATCAAGCTCATGCCGGGGCCGGACCTGCCGACCGGCGGCGAGATCATCACGTCGAAGGCGGACCTGCGCAGCATCTACGAGACCGGCAACGGCACGTTCCGCGGCCGGGCGGTCTACGAGATCGGCGACGCCGAGGTGATCATCACTGCGCTGCCTTACCAGGTGTCCGGATCCAAGGTGCAGGAGCAGATCGCGCAGCAGATCCGCGCCAAGAAGCTGCCGATGGTCGACAACCTGCGCGACGAGTCCAACCACGAGGATCCGACCCGGATCGTCCTCGAGCTCAAGTCCTCGCGCGTCGACGTCGAACAGCTGATGGCGCACCTGTTCGCGACGACCGATCTCGAGCGCACCTACCGGGTCAACCTCAATGTCATCGGCCTGGACGGCAAGCCGCGCGTGATGGACCTGAAGTCCATCCTCGCCGACTGGCTCAAGTACCGGGAAAGCACCGTGCGGCGCCGGCTCGAGTATCGCCTTGCTAAGGTGACGGCGCGGCTGCACATCCTCGATGGCCTCCTGATTGCCTTCCTCAATCTCGACGAGGTCATCCGCATCGTCCGCACCGAGGACGAGCCAAAGGCGGTGCTGATGGCCCGCTTCGCCCTCAGTGCCGAGCAGGCGGAGGCGATCCTCGAGACCAAGCTGCGCCACCTCGCCCGGCTCGAGGAGATGAAGATCCGCGGCGAGCAGGCCGAGCTGGCGGCCGAGCGCGACGATCTGGCCGCGACGCTCGGCAGCCCGCGGAAGATGACGGCGCTCATTCGTGCGGAACTGCTGGCCGATGCCGAGAAGTACGGCGACACGCGCCGCTCGAAGATCGTCGAGCGGGCCGCGGCCCAGGCGATCGACGAGACGGAACTCGTCGTTGCCGAGCCCGTGACGGTCGTGCTGTCGACGGCCGGCTGGGTCCGCCAGGCCAAGGGCCATGACATCGATCCGCGGACGCTGTCGTACAAGACCGGCGACGGCTTCCAGTCCGCGGCACGCGGCAAGAGCACGCAGCAGGCGGTGTTCCTCGACTCGACGGGACGCACCTACTGTCTGCCGACCCACCAGCTGCCCTCGGCTCGCGGCCAGGGCGAACCGCTGTCGGGCCGGGTCGACCCGCCGGACGGCGCCGCCTTCGCCGGCGTGCTCCTCGGCGAGGCCGAGGATCGCTGGCTGCTCGCCTCCGACGCGGGCTACGGTTTCATCGCCAGGCTCGGTGACCTCTACGGCCGCAACCGGGCCGGCAAGGCCGTGCTGTCGGTGCCGGACGGCGCGCGCGCACTGCCGCCCGTCGCCGTCCCGGACCGCGACGGCGTGCTGGTCGCCGTGGCGACAGGCGAGGGGCGCCTGCTCGCCTTTCCGGCGAGCGACGTCCCGGAACTCGCCAAGGGCCGCGGCAACAAGCTCTTCAATATCCCGGCGGCGCGCGCCGCGGCGCGCGAGGAACTCGTGGTCGGGCTCGCGGTGCTCGCGGCCGGCGACAAGCTGCGCATCGTGTGCGGCGATCGCCACATGACGCTCAGCTTCGCCGAGCTCAAGGACTACCGCGGCGAACGCGCCCAACGCGGTGCCCTGCTGCCGAAGAACTACCGTCGGGTGACCGGTCTCGAGCTCGCCGTACTGGACAGCTGAGGCGGCGCACGCCGCTTCAGGTCCGCCCCTGCACGCCGATCCTCTGTGATGAGCGCAGCGGTGCCGTTGCCTTCGGTGCGGCGAACGGCCGTTCGGAAGTTACGGATTATTGCGGCACGAATTGCGATCTAATCTCGGTTCGGGCAGCCGGCGCTGAGGCGGCACCGCACGCGACGGCCGCAGGGAACCCCCTGCGGCTCCCCCGGGAGATGCAGCGTGGTGCAGGCGACGATCGGCGAACCGGTAAGGGCACCATGGTCGCGGCTGGCCGATGGGGTCGCCGCCATGCCGGACGGCCGGGCCGGGTACGTGTGGGCTGCCGTGCTGGTCGGCTGCGGCCTCGCCGTTCGCCTCCTGCTGGTGGGCTCGTACTCGTTCGCGATGCTCACCTTCTATCCGCTCATCGTGTTGTCGGCCGTGCTCTTCGGCGCCGGCCCCGGTCTCCTCGCCCTCGGCATCGCCGAGTTCGTGATCGCGACGGTGTTCTTTCCACACGATCCGAACGTCGCCCACGGACGGCACGGCGCGGTGGCCCTGACCGTATTCGCCGGCTCGGCCGGAGCGCTGTGCCTCGTCATCGGCCGCCTGCGCGCGGCGCAGCTGCGCCTGCTCGCGGTCGAGCAGAAGCTGCACCACCTGCTGGCCGGTGCGCACGTCGGCATCGCGCAGGTCGATTCGAGCGGGACCGTGCTGGAGGCGAACGGCGCGTTCTCGGCGATCACGGGCTATCGCGTCAGGCAGCGCCTGGCGGGCGATGGCCGCCCGGGCGACGGCGACACCGAGTTTGCCTGCGCCGACGGGACCGGGGTGCCGGTGCACCTGCACCGGATCCGGTTTTGGCTTAACGGCGACATCCACGACTGGCTGCTCATCGACGACCTGCGCGAGCGGCGCGAGAGCGAGGCCCGCCTCGGCCGCCTGCTGCGCGAGCAGCGGGCGGTGATCGAGAATCCGCAGGTAGGCATCGCCCTGCAGCACGGTTCGCGGATCGTGTGGGCGAATCCGGCGATGGCCCGGATGTTCGGCTACACGCAGGAGGAATTCACGCAGCTGAGCAGCAACGATCTCTACTGGAGCCGGCAGGCGCGGGACCTCACGGTCCGCGACGCGGCTGAGGTCTGCGGTCGCGGCGAGGTCTACCACGGGCTCGTCAAGGGCCGGCGCAAGGACGGCAGCTCGTGCTGGGTCGAGTTCACCAGTGCCTATGCCGCCGATGCCGCGGACAACGAGTGGGTCGTCACCGCCACCGACGTGTCGGAGCGGCGGCGCATCGACCGCGAGGTGATCGATGCGGCGAACCGGGAACGGGCCAAGCTCGGCTACGATCTGCACGACGGACTCGGCCAGGAGCTGACCGGGATGTCGCTCCTGGTCGGCGGTCTCGCCGATCTCGTGCGCCGCGGCGAAGCCGTGCAGCTTGCGCAGATCGAGCGGCTCGAGGCGGTCGCCGCGCGGGCCACGGCCACCTGCCGCGGCATCGCCCGCGGCCTGTCGCCGGTCGGCGATCTCGGCACTTCGCTCGTCTCCGCGCTGGCCGATTTCGCCGAGGTGCAAGCCAGGACCTACGACCTCGACGTCCGGTTCGTGCCGGTGCTGCACGCGCCGCTCAGGCTGTCGTCCGACGGCCAGGATCAGATGTTCCGGATCGCGCAGGAGGCGGTCGCGAACGCGCGCCGGCACGCCGAGGCGCGGGCGATCGGGATCGGGCTCGAGGTCGAGGCCGACACGGTGCGGCTCACGATCAGCGACGACGGCAAGGGGCTGCCCGCCAACGCCCGCCACGGCAACGGCCTCGGTCTCAAAGTCATGCGCCGGCGCGCCGAGCGGATCGGCGGCTCGCTGCTCATCGCGCCGGGCCCGACCGGCGGCACGGTCGTCACCTGCCAGTGTTTCCAGATCCTGTAGTCGCGCTCCGGCCGGCGGGGCTCAGCCCAGCGTGACCGCTTCCGGCTTGTGCACGAAGTAGCCCTGCACGAAGCCGATGCCGAGCTGCCACATGACGGCCATCGTGTTGGCATCCTCGACGCGGTCGGCGATCGTCGCCGCGCCGACGCCCTTGGCAAGCTCGACCAGCCCGCGCACCCGCTGCTGCAGCGGCGCATCGTGGGTGATGCCCTGCATCAGTGAGCCGTCGATCTTCACGTAGTCCGGGCGCAGGTGCTCGACGACCTTCTGCGCATCCGCGCCGGCACCGAAGCGCTCGATCGCGAAGCCGAAGCCCTGGCTGCCGATCGCGGTGCGCATGTCCTTGCTCTGCAGCAGGTAGTTGGCGACCACGTCCTCGGACACCTGGAAGCACACCCGGCGCGGCTCGATCTTGGCGGCTTTGAGCTGGTTGCCGAGCCAGATCGGCAGCGAGCGGTCGGTGACACTGTCGCGCGCGAGGCGCACGAACACCGAATCGGGCTTGCGCGCCGCGCAGAAGGCCATCGACGCGCCGATCACCCAGCGATCGATGTTCTTCATCAGGTCGTTGCGCTCGGCGGCCGGGATGAACTCGGACGGCAGGACCTCGCGGCCCTGCTCGTCGAGCATGCGCACGAGCACGTCGTACATGCTCTTGTCCTCGCCCAGCAGGCTCGCGATCGGCAGCTGCACGAGGCGGAAGCGGTTGTCCATCAGCGCGGCCTTGATGTGCCGCACCCAGATCTTGTCGTAGGCCTCCACGCGCTTGTCGTTGTCGGCGCGCTCCAGCGAGTAGATCTGGTTGCCGCCCTGCTCGACGCCCTTGCGGGCGGCTTCGTGGGCGTCGGCGACCGCCGCCGACGGATCGGCGGCGGACGGTGGCACGAGGCCGAGGCCTACCGTCGCGGTCGCCGTGATGCTCTTGTCGTCGACCTTGAATACGTGCGCGGCGACCTTGCGCAGCACGTGCTCGCCCCAGGCCTCGACGTCGCGCGCGTTGCCGCGCTCGAGAAGGCACAGGAAACTGCTGCCGGTGAAGCGGCCGGCAAGGTCGTCGGCCTGCAGCTGGTCGCGCAGGAGGTGCGCGAACTGCACGACGAGGTCCTCGACGGCCAGCGGGCCGACCTGGCTGACGAGCTGGTCGATCCGGTCGAGCCTGACGATGGCGACGAAGCGCGCGCCGGCACGCACCGGGTTCTTCAGGCGGTCCCGCAGCCGGTCGACGAGGAAGCGGCGGTGCAGGAAGCCGGTGCCCTGTTCGATCTGCACGGCTTCCTGCAGGCGCTGCTCGAACTGCTTCTCGTCGCCGCCGCGCTGCGCGGCGACGACGAAGCGCACGGCCGGATCGCCGTCGAATTCGGTGCGCGCGAGGTGGAAGTCCAGGGACAGTGTCGAGCCGTCGGCCAGCAACGCTCCGGCCCGCAGCGTGTGGTCGGCCCACTTGCCCTGCAGGCAGGCGCCGAGTGCGCCGCGCACGCTCGAGTGGGAGTCGTGCTCGAAGAAGTCCATCAGCGGCTGTCCGGCCACCGCCTCGAGATTCGGGTAGCCGAGGAGCTCGAGCCAGGAGGGATTCGCGCCGACGACGATGCCTTCCTGCACTTCGACCACGGCGTCCGCCGAGCCGTCCAGAAACACCTGCAGCGCCTGCTGGGATTCCTGGGCGGCCGACAGGGTCCGCTTCAGGGCCCGCTCGAGCCGGAAGCCCCTGAGCTCGCGTTCGCAGACGAAGCGGATGCGTTCGCGCGCCCCGGCGCTGACGAGGTCCTGGGCCCCGGCGGCGAGCGCGGCGGTGATGGCCTGTTCGCTCGTGTCCTCGCCGATCAGCACGATCGGCACGGGCGGCGAGCTGTGGGCCCGCAGCGTGGGCAGTATCGACAGGTCGAGCAGGCCGTCGTCGGCGAAGAGCACGAGGAGCTCGGGATTGATCTGGATCATGGCGTCGGCGAGATCGCCGGCGCTCGGCAGCCACGTGCAGTGCACGGCGTGGCCGGCGTTGCGCAGGATGGAATTGATGGCTTCGGAGCCTTCCTGGAGCCGGCTCAGGACCAGTACCGGGACGGCAGCGGCGGTCTCATCGGACGGAAGCGTCATTCGTACCTCGAAGGCCAGTCCCCGCCCGTCACGGCCGGGACGCAACATATACCGCCCATCCTATCAAAGGCCCCGGACTCTGCCGGTCGACCGGATCGACACTTTTCGGGCCCCGCACGGCCGCTCGGGGGAACAAATGCCGGCCCGCCGGTTCCCGGGGCGTCCGGCGGCGCCCGGCCGGCTGGCCGGACGGAGCGCCAGCGGCTATGATCCGCGCCTGTTTTTGATCCGCCGATCCACCCTTTTGCGGCCGTCGTGACCGACGTCCGCCCGGACCCCGAGCAAGCAGCCATGGCCACGTACAGCACCAACGAGTTCAAGACCGGTCTGAAGATCCTGATCGACGGCGACCCGTACGCGATCGTCGAGAACGAAATGGTCAAGCCGGGCAAGGGCCAGGCGTTCAGCCGCGTCAAGATCCGCAACCTCAAGAACGGCCGGGTGGTCGAGCGGACCTGGAAGTCCGGCGATTCCGTCGACGCCGCCGACGTCGTCGACGTCGACATGCAGTACCTGTACAGCGACGGCGAATTCTTCACGTTCATGATGCCGGACACGTTCGAGCAGCACATCGCCGGCAAGGCGGCCATGGGCGACGGAGCACAGTGGATCAAGGACGGCATGACCTGCATCGTGACCCTGTGGAACGGCCAGCCGCTCAGCGTGACGCCGCCCGCGCACGTGGAGCTGAAGATCGTCGAGACCGATCCGGGCGTGCGCGGCGACACGGTGACCGGCGGCCAGAAGCCCGCCAAGCTCGAGACCGGCGCGACCGTGCGCGTGCCGCTCTTCCTCAACGAGGGCGAGACCATCAAGGTCGACACCCGCAGCGGCGAGTACATCTCCCGCGCCAAGTAAGCCGACGTCCGAGCCCGTCACGGCGGCCGCGACCTGCTCTGCAGATCGCGGCCGCGTCGTTTCAGGCCCGCTCGATCGGGAACGTCAGCACCTCGTCGATCGACGCCGCACCGGCCGCCAGCATCAGCACGCGGTCAAAGCCCAGGGCAACTCCCGCGCAGTCCGGCAGGCCGGCGGCGAGCGCCGCCAGGAGGCGCTCGTCGGGCGCGCGCGGCGCGAGGCCGAGACGCTCCCGTTCAGCGGCGTCGGCGGCAAAGCGCTGGCGCTGCTCGACCGGATCCGACAGTTCGTGAAAGCCGTTGCAGAGCTCAATGCCGGCGAGGTACGCCTCGAACCGCGCCGCGGTCGGCGGATCACCGGGCTGGCGGCGGGCGAGGGCGGCCTGGCTCGCCGGGTAGGAGTGCACGAACACGAGGTGGTCCCTGCCCAGCGCCGGGCCGATCACGGCGCCCATCAGGAGGTCGAGCCAGGGATCGCGGCCGGCCTCCGTGCCCATCGCGATCTCCCCCAGGCGGGCGCGGGCGACCGCGGCCAGTGTCTCGACCGGGGTGCGGTAGGGGTCTACCCCGAGTTCGCGCTGCAGGAGCGCTGCGTAGGCGATGCGCTCGACCGGTCCGAGGCGCTCTGTGCCGACCAGCACGGCGAGCAGCGCCTGCACGTCGTCCATCAGGTCGTCGGCGTCATAGCCGTGCCGGTACCACTCGATCAGCGTGAACTCGGGATTGTGGTGGCGCCCGCGCTCGGCGTCGCGGAAGGCCTTGCAGACCTGGTAGATGTCCGGCGCGCCGGCGGCGAGCAGGCGCTTCATCGCGTATTCCGGCGAGGTCTGCAGGAAGCAGGGTGCCGGCTGGCCGCCGACGCGGGCCTCGATCGAGGCGAGCTGGACGTCGGTGACACCGGCACGGCCGAGTACGGGCGTGTCGACTTCGAGCACCTGCTCGGCGGCGAAGTAGGCGCGCGCCCGGGCGAGGAGTTCCGCCCGCAGCTGGATCTCCGCCAGCGCCGCGGTGGGCCGCCAGTCGTCGGGCCCGGCCGTCACGACAGCGTGCCGAGCCGCTGGCCGAGGCGCACTGGCGCGCCGGGGCGGAGCACGCGCTCGAACTCGGCCATGGCCGGTGGCAGCACCAGGACGACCGTGGAGCCGAGGTTGAAGCGACCGACCTCCTCGCCGCGCGCGTAGTCGCGTGGCGTCACGCTCAGGCGCTCGGGGGCGCCGCTGCGGCCACGGCTCGGCGCGACGTCGCCGAGGTCCGCGAGGCTCATGCTGCCGACGTTCAGGGCGCCGACCAGCACCAGCGCGAGCGGGCCGTGCGCCGTGGCGAAGTGCAGGACGATCCGCTCGTTCAGCGCAAACAGGCCCGGCACCAGTGCCGCGGTTGCCGCGTTGACGCTGTAGAGCCGGCCGGGGACGTGCCACGCCGCGATGAGGCGCCCGGCGACGGGCAGGTGCACGCGGTGGTAGTCGACCGGCGCGAGATACAGGCAGGCGAACGAGCCGCCGATGAAGCCGCGGGCGAAGTCCGCGTCGGCGAGCAGCGCCTCGAGCGTGTAGGTGTGGCGCTTGGCCGCCACCGTCGCCTGCAGCAGGAGGTTACCGTCGAGCGGTCCGATCTGGCTGACGTGCCCGTCGCACGGCGAGAGCAGCGCCTGCGGGTCGGGGTCGGCCGGGCGTGCGCCGCTCTTCAGGGCGCGCGTGAAGAAATCGTTGAACGAGCGGTAGTCGCCCGGCCGCGTCCGTTCAGCCTCGTCAAGGTTCACCGCGTAGAGGCTGCGAAAGATGCCGATCAGGGCGCGCCGCACCGGCCACGCCTCGGCGCGCGCCAGCACGTGCATGCCGGCGCTGATGGCATGCAGGGGCAGGACGCGCTGCAGGGCGACGAAGAGCCGCGCACCCGGGCTCATCGCACCCTCACGTCCGGGCGGCTGGCGACGATGAGCCGGTAGTCGGCGGCGATGGTGGCCACCACGTGCGGGGCGGGAAACACCGCGGCAACGGCGCCGTTCGGATCGACGAGGAGGATCGCCGCGGTATGGTCGACCGTGTACTCGGCGCCGCCGTCGCGGCGGACGATCACGGCGATGCCGAGCGCGCGGGTGAAGGCCTCCACGGCCGCGGGCGCCCCGGCCAGGGCGTGGAAGCCCGGGTTGAAGTAGTGCACGTAGGTGGCAAGCGACTCCGCGGTGTCGCGGGCCGGATCGACGCTGACGAGGTAAACGGCGGGCTGCGCCGGGCCGGGCAGGTCGGTGAGCGCGCGGCCGACCTCGGCGAGCTGGGCGAGGGTGGCCGGGCAGACGTCCGGGCAGTGCGTGTAGCCGAAGAAGAGGAACGTCCAGCGCCCGCGCAGGGTCCGCGCCGTGACCTCGCGGCCCGCCTCGTCGGTCAGTCGGAAATCCGGCAGCGGCCGCGGCGTGTCGTAGACCGCGGCGGCGCGTGTCACGGGCTTGGCGCCGACCCGGCCGGCGGCGAGCCACTGGCGGCCGAGGAGGCTGCCGGCGAGTACGCCGCCGACGGCAACGATGACGAGGAGGCCGATCTGCCAGGGCGCGCGGGGGGTCTTTGGACTCATGAAGCATTATCCCAGAAGGCGGGCGGGCCCGCTTCGGCTAGACTGCGCTCGCATGAAAGCGACCAAAGCCCGCCCCCGAGGCGCCCCGGCCCGCCGGCCCGCCCGTCCCGCGAGCGCCACGCCGACCGTGGCGCGCCTGATCACCGACGTGGCGCGCCGCTTCGAGCGGGCCGGCCTCTGCTATGGCCATGGCACCGACAACGCAGAGGACGAGGCTGCCTCGCTCGTCTTCCATGCCGCCGGGCTCGCCCACGAGGACGCGCCGCAGGCCTACGGCCGGCGTGTGCCCCGGCGCGCCCGTGAGCGCCTGGAGACGCTGGTGAGCCGGCGCATCGACGAGCGCATCCCGGCACCGTACCTCACCGGTCGGATCTGGTTCGCCGGCCACGAGATCCGGGTTGACCGCCGGGTTCTCGTGCCGCGCTCGCCCCTCGCCGAGTTCATCCAGGCGCGCGCCGCGCCGTTCCTGAAGCGGCCGCAGGAGGTGCGGCGCATCCTCGACCTCGGTACCGGGTCGGGTTGCATCGCCATCGCCGCGGCCCTGGCCTGGCGCCGGGCGACGGTGGATGCGACCGACGTGTCGCAGGACGCGCTGGATCTCGCCACCGAGAACGTCCGGCGCCATCGACTCGCCCGGCGCATCACGCCGCGCCGGGCCGACGTCTACGCCGGGCTCGGCCGAGCGCGCTACGACCTCATCCTCGCCAATCCGCCCTACGTGCCGGCCGCGGTGGTGGCAAAGCTTCCCGCCGAGTACCGCCACGAACCGGCCGGCGGCCTTGCCGCTGGCCGCGATGGCCTGAACGTCGTGCGGCGCATTCTGGCGGGCGCGGCGGAGCACCTCTGCACGGACGGACTGCTCGCCTGCGAGGTCGGCGATTCGGAGCGCGCGCTGCAGCGCGCCTATCCCAAGGTGCCCTTCCTCTGGCTCGAGTTCGAGAACGGTGGCGGTGGCGTGTTCCTGCTCGATGCGGCGACGGTTCGCCGCCACCGGGCGCAGTTTGCGAACGCGGTGGTGCGCCCCGCGGCGAGGAAGACCCGTGTCCGGTAACACCTTCGGCAAGCTGTTCACGCTGACGACCTTCGGCGAGAGCCACGGGCCGGCGCTCGGTGCGATCGTCGACGGCTGCCCGCCGGGGCTCGCGCTCACCGAGGCGGACCTCATGGCGGACGTCGAGCGGCGCCGTTCCGGCACGTCGCACCACACGAGCCAGCGCAAGGAGCCCGACCAGGTGCGGATCCTGTCGGGCGTCTTCGAGGGCGTGACGACCGGCGCGCCGATCGGGCTTCTGGTGGAGAACACCGACCAGCGCAGCCGCGACTACGACAAGATCAAGGATCGCTTCCGCCCCGGGCACGCCGACTACACCTACCAGCAGAAATACGGCCTGCGCGACTACCGTGGCGGCGGGCGTTCCTCGGCGCGTGAAACGGTGATGCGCGTCGCGGGCGGCGCGATCGCCCGCAAGTACCTCGGCGAACGCCTGGGTGTGGCCATTCAGGGGTATCTCGCCGCGCTCGGCCCGATCGAGCTGTCGCCGGTGGCGCCCGAGGCCGCCTACGGCAACCCGTTCTTCTGCCCCGACCCGGCGCGCCTTCCCGAGCTCGAGGACTACATGTGGACGCTGCGCGCGAGCGGCGACTCGATCGGCGCCCGGGTGACGGTCGTCGCGCGCGGTGTGCCGGTCGGTCTCGGCGAGCCGGTCTTTGACCGCCTCGACGCCGACATCGCCCACGCCATGATGGGCATCAACGCGGTCAAGGCGGTCGAGATCGGCGCCGGCTTCGCGAGCGTCGCCCAGAAGGGCTCCGAACACCGCGACCTCCTGACGCCGGCGGGCTTTGCCAGCAATCACGCCGGCGGCGTGCTCGGCGGCATCTCCACGGGTCAGGATATCGTCGTCAGCATGGCGCTGAAGCCGACCTCGAGCATCACGCTGCCGGGCATGACGATCAATGAAGCCGGCCAGCCGGTCGAGGTGGTCACGACCGGCCGGCACGATCCCTGCGTCGGCCTGCGCGCGACGCCGATCGCCGAGGCGATGCTGGCGCTGGTGCTGATGGATCACTACCTGCGCCACCGCGCGCAGAACGCCGACGTACGCTCGGCGACCCCGGACATCGAGGCCGGGCGCCGCCGTTCGTGAGGGGCGCGCACGGCGCCCTGAAGGCGGGCTACTTCGGTTACTTCGCGGCGGTCGGCGTATTCCAGCCGTACTGGTCGCTGCAGCTCGCCGGCCAGGGCTTCGCGCCGGCCGCGATCGGTACGCTCCTCGCCGCGGTCAGCGTCGCGCGGGTCGTGGCGCCGCTCGTGCAGGCGCGCATCGCCGGCCAGGTCGGCGACGACGGCCGGGCGCTGGCCGTTGCCGCGACGCTGGCGGCGCTCCTGCTGCCGTTCATCGCCGCGACGCGGGATTTTCGCCTGGCGCTGGTCCTGATGGCGCTGTATGCGCTCGCCTTCAACGGCTTCATGCCTGTCTACGATGCGCTCGCCCTGAAGCTGCTCGGCGCCGACCAGCACCGCTACGGCCGCCTGCGCCTGTGGGGCAGCATCGGTTACGTCGCGGCCTCGGCGGTCGTCGGCGAACTGATCGGCCGCGGCGGCCGCGCGGTCATTCCCTGGGCGCTCGGCAGCTGCCTCGTCGGTACGGCGATCGTCTGCCGCGGACTGTCGGGCGTCGCGGCCAACGCCCGGCCTGAGCCAGGCCCGGCGGCGCCGCGGCGCGCCGAGGCCGTCTGGTTCGTCCTCGTCTGCTTCCTGCAGCTCGCCAGCTTCGGCGCATACTATGGGTTCTACGGACTGTATCTGGAGACGTACGGCTACTCGGCCGCGGCGATCGGTCGCCTGTTCGCGCTGGGAGTGCTGGCCGAAATGGTCTTTTTCTACGCGGCGGCGCCGCTTCTGGCGCGGGTTTCGGCCTACCGGCTGCTGGCGCTGGCGATCGGCGCGACGACGCTGCGCTGGCTCCTGATCGCCGGCTTTCCGCGTTCGGTACTCGTCCTCGCGCTGGCCCAGGTCATGCATATTTTCGGTTTCGCCCTGTTCCACAGCGTCACGGTGCTGCTGGGCCCGCGTCTCCTCCGGATGGGACCCGAGCGCTCCCAGGCGCTCGTCTCGAGCGCGGGGTGGGGCGCGGGCGTCGGCGCCGGGACGCTGCTGGCCGGCAGGGTCTGGCAGGCCGGCGGGCCGCGGCTGATGTACGGCGCCGCGGCGGGCGTCGCGGCGCTTGCGCTCGCTGTCGCACTGACGATGCTGCGCAACGATCAACTGAGCCGCTCGCCCGCAGCGGCAGCGACGGAGGCACAGGCATGAGCAATGGATGGCGGGTCGCCGTGGTCGGCGCGACCGGCGTATACGGCGAAACCCTGCTCAAGGTTCTCGGCAGCCGCGAGTTCGCGGTCGACCGGCTGGAGGCCGTGGCGAGCGGCGCCTCGATCGGGCGCACCGTCGAGTTCCGGCACGAGGAGCAGGGCATCACCGCCCTCGAGAGCTTCGATTTTCGCGCCGTGGACTTCGCCCTCTTTGCAGTACCGGCGGGCGTGGCCCTGGAGCACGCACCGCGGGCCGCCGAGTCCGGCGCCGTGGTCGTCGATGCGTCGGCCGCCTTTGCCGGCGACGACTCCGTGCCGGTGATCGCGACGGCGCTGAACGCCGAGGCGGTGGGCGACTACGCCGAGCGGCGCATCCTGCGCAGCCCGGCCGGTGCCGCGCTGTCGCTGGCACGGGTCCTGAGGCCCGTCGTCGTCGGGCCCGGACTCGTGTCGGCGCACATCGCCGCTTACCTCGCCGTGGCCGGCGCGGGCCGGGCGGCGATCGACGAGCTCGCCGCGCAGTGCACGCAGCTCCTGAACGGCCGGCCGGTGCCGACCGCGGGACCGGCCTTTGCGGCCCGCATTGCTTTTAACTGCATTCCCACCGTCGGTCTGGTCGGGGACGACGGCCGGACGGAGGCCGAGCGCTGGGTGACGGACGATCTGGCGGAGCTCGCCGGGGTGCCGGCAAGCGCCATCCATTTCAGCGCGGTCCACGTGCCGGCGTTCTACGGCGACGGCTTCGCGCTGGACTTTTCGACGCGTGCCGAGGCCCCGACCGCCGACCTCGCCGCGCTTTTCGCCGCCGTCCCCGGTCTCGGGCTGCCCGGGGGCAACGCCCCGACCCCGGCCGGCGATGCCGCCGAGCAGGACGAGGTCCTGATCGGCCGGCTGCGCTCGGCGGCCGGCGGGCAGCGGGATCATAGTTTGTGGATCGCGGCCGATAACCTTCGTCAGAGCGCTCTGAATACTGTGACGCTCGTCGAAGTTTTGGCGCGTGACCATTTCTAGGCTATATTCCGTCAAATAGCATGGTGGCTTGTGAATCAGTGGCTTGTGACGCATTTCACACTGTGGGGCTAGCTCGACGGGAAGTTCCCGGGCTGCAGACCCCGCTTGGTCCGCCGAAAATGGGCGCGACAAGGCCGCATGGCACGGACGACTGCGGGGGCGCGAACGCCTCCTTGGAGCAGAGATGACGCACAGATTTCACCGGCTCTGGTCTGTCGTGGTCCTGGCCGCGCCAGGCGCGGCCTATGCCCTCGGTCTCGGCGAAATCCATCTCGATTCGGGGCTCAACCAGCCGCTGGCGGCGCAGATCGAGCTGATCGGGGCGAGTGCCGAGGAGCTGACGCAGCTGCGCGCGTCGGTCGCCAGCCGCGAAACCTTCCTGCGCTACGGCGTCGATCGACCGGCTTTCCTGTCGTCGATACAGTTCAAGGTCGGTCAGGACGCGGCCGGCAGGCCGGTACTGATCGTCCGTTCGGCCGAGGCGGTGACCGAGCCTTTCGTGACGTTCCTCGTCGATGTCAACTGGCCGCGCGGCAAGTTGACCCGCGAGTACACGCTGCTCCTCGACCCGCCGGTCTACGACACGCCTGCAGCGTCCGCCGGCAGCGCGGCCAGCGCCCCGCCACCGGTCGTGCAGGCGCCGCAGAGCGGTGCGACCAGCGCACCGAAGGCCGCGCCGATCGTCCGCGATACGCCGGCGCCGAGCAGCCGGCCGGCCGCCACCGACGCGCCGTCGCCCGCCGGCGGCACCTACACCGTGGTGCCCAATGACACGCTGTCGGCGATCGCGCGGCGCGCGGGCGCCGGCACGGGCGCCGACCTCAACCGGATGATGATCGGCATCTTCCGCGCCAACCCGCATGCCTTCGACGGCAACATCAACCGGCTGCGCCGCGGCGCCAGCCTGTCGATTCCGCCGGTCGCCGATCTCGGCGCCCTGTCGGCCGCCGAGGCCGACCATGCGGTGCGCGAGCAGATGTCGGAATGGCGCGGTGCCGGGGCCGCCAGCGGCGGCACGCCGGGCGCGGCTGCCGGCGGTGCGGCCAAGGGCGCGCGCCTGAAGCTCGTGATGCCGGGCGATGCCGGCAGCGGCGCCGGAACCGATGCGCTGAAGTCGAAGGTCCAGGGCCTAGAGCAGGAACTGGCGGAGACCAAGCGCCTCCTCGATCTCAAGAACGCCGAACTCGCCCGCCTGCAGCAGGCCGGCGGCAAGGGCAAGCCCGCAGAGACGCCGGTTGCGGCGGCGAAGCCCGAGGCCGGCAAGCCTGCCGTGGCGCCGAAGCCGGCCGAGGCGGCAAAGCCCGCCGAGAACGCCAAGCCTGCCGAGGCGGTGAAGGCGCCCGACGGTGCTGCGCCCGCCGCGACCGAAGCCCCCGCCAAGAAGCCGCGCCCGACGCACAAGAGCGTACCGCCGGTCGAGGCACCGGGGCTGCTGGATACGCTGCTCGGCTTCCTGCCGATGATCGGCGGCGGGCTGCTGCTGATCATCGGCGCCGTCTTCGGTCTGCGCGCGCTCAGGAAGCGCCGCGCCACCCAGGTCAGCGATGCGCTCGGTGCGCTGGATGCCGAGGACAGCTACGACCGCCATGCCAACGATCCGGCCACCGCGATCTTCGCGCCGCGCGCTGCCGACCTGCGCGGCGACCGCAGCCACGACGAGACGTCCGCCGGCCTCGATCCGGCGAGCACGATCTCGTCGGAGACCTCGATCAACCTCGAGCATGCCGATCCGCTCGCCGAGGCCGACTTCCACATGGCCTACGGGCTCTACGACCAGGCCGCGGACATCGTCAAGCTTGCGATGGAGCGCGAGCCGGACCGCCGCGACCTCAGGCTCAAGCTCCTCGAGGTCTATTTCGTCTGGAGCAACAAGGACGCGTTCCTGGACGTCGCCCGTGGCCTCGCCCGCGACCGCGACCAGGCGCCGGCGGGCGAGTGGGACAAGGTCGCGATCATGGGCCGCCAGATCGCCCCCGACGAGGCGCTGTTCGCCGACGCCGGTGGACGCAGTGCCGGCGGCGGTGCGATCGACCTCGACCTCGCGCCGGACGGGCATACCGACGGTCCGGGCATCGATCTCGAGTTCCTCGGCGACGACGAGACGGCGCACGGTGACGACGTCGACCTCGACCTGCACAAGGCACTCGGCGGGCATGACGCGCTGGCCGACACCGGCCAGTCGCTGGCGCTCAAGGAGCGCCATCTCGACTTCGACCTCGATGCGACCCAGGAGCGGCAGGGTGGCGCGACGCTGGAGCCGACGCAGGAGCGTCCTGCGGTGTCGCTCGAGCACACCGACACGATCGACATCACCGGTCTGCCGCCGCAGCCCGATACGGGCCGGAGCGGCGAGACAGTGCGCGACAAGCTCAAGCCGACCGATTTCGCCGCGCTCGCCAATGCGGGTGACCAGACGGCGGAGCTCGCGCTCGACGATCTCGACTTCGAGATCGAGAAGCTGAACGCGACCTCGATGCAGCTCGGCCCGATCGATCACACCGCGATCGCCAGCCAGACCGCGACGATGGCCGCCATCGGCGGCCAGGCGATGGGCGGCGAGCCGACGCGCATCGCGCCACGGCCGGCGGGCCTCGCCGCGGCGGCGGAAGCCACCCGGATCGCGGCGCGCGCCGAGCCGATGGGCGTGGACGAGGCGACGCGGATCGCGCCGCGGCAGGTGACCGATCCGGAGGGCACGGCGGCTCTGCCGGAGTTCCACGGCGCGGACACGGGCGACATCGATTTCGACCTCGAGCAGCTGGCGGCGACGCTGAATACGGCGCAGGAAATCCACGCGCCCCACAAGGCCCACGACGACGTCGACTTCGACCTGTCTGAAGACAGCCTGAGCCACGAGGCGTTCGCCAACGCCGGCAACGGCGCGACGGCCCAGATCGATGCCAGCGAGCTGGCGATGCACGACCTCGAGCCCGTCACGCTGTCCGAGGTCGGGACGAAGATCGATCTGGCCCGGGCGTACATGGACATGGGTGATCCCGACGGTGCGCGCAGCATCCTTGAGGAAGTCCTGCACGAAGGCAGTGCCTCGCAGCGCCAGGAAGCGCAGCGCCTGATCGGCGGCCTGCCCGGCTAGCGGCGCGGCGTGCGGCTAGCTGTCGGCATCGAGTACGCCGGCACCCGTTACGCCGGCTGGCAGCGACAGGACCACGCGCCCTCGGTGCAGGCCGAGGTCGAGACCGCCCTGTCCAGGGTCGCCGACCACGCGGTGCAGGTCACCTGTGCAGGGCGCACCGACGCGGGCGTCCACGCCGTCGCCCAGGTCGTGCATTTCGATACCGACGCCGTTCGCACCCTGCGCAGCTGGGTGCTCGGCGCCAACGCGAACCTGCCGAACGATGTCGTGGTCCGCTACGCGGTCGAGGTCGACGACTCCTTCCACGCACGCTACTCGGCGCTGTCGCGCAGTTACCGCTACGTCGTCCTCAACCGGCCGGTGCGGCCGGCCATCGAGGCGCATCGCGTCGCCTGGATCATCGAGCCGCTCGACGTGGGACGCATGCGGGAGGGTGCGCGGCATCTGGTCGGCGAGCACGACTTCTCGGCATTCCGTGCCGCCCAGTGCCAGTCGAAGAGCCCGGTTCGGCGCGTCAGCGAGTTCGCGATCGAGCAGGACGGACCGCATATCGTTTTCCGGGTCACCGCCAACGCGTTCCTGCACCACATGGTGCGCAACCTGGTCGGGACGCTGCTGGCGGTCGGGACCGGCGAGCAGCAGCCGGAGTGGGTTCTTCGCGTCCTGCAGAACCGGGTGCGGGCCGACGCCGGGGTCACCGCGCCGGCCGGCGGCCTTTACCTTGCCGGGGTACGCTATCCGCCCGGCTACGGGGTCGGCAGCGCGGAGGACGGTCCGGATTCGGCTATGATGCCGCCTCCAGTGCCGCCGGCCAGCCGCTGGCCGTAGCGCCGCCACCCGAGGTTTGGCAATGACCTGGTTTGAAAAGATCATGCCGTCGCGAATCAAGACCGAGCGCCGGACGCGGTCGGTTCCCGAGGGCCTCTGGATCAAGTGCGAGGCCTGCGACGCGGTGCTCTACCGCGCCGAACTTGAGCGCAACCTCATGGTCTGCCCGAAGTGCAGCCACCACATGCGGATCGGCGCCCGCGAACGGCTGACGCGCTTTCTGGACCCCGCCTCGGGTGTCGAGATCGCGGGTGGCATCGAGGCCGAGGACCCGCTCAAGTTCCGCGATACCAAGCGCTACAAGGACCGGCTGCTGATCGCGCAGAAGACCACCGGCGAACGCGATTCCCTGATCGTGATGACCGGGACACTCCAGGGTCTGGAACTCGTCGCCGCCGCCTTTGAGTTCCGCTTCATGGGCGGCTCGATGGGTTCGGTGGTCGGTGAACGCTTCGTGCGCGGCGTCGACCACTGCATCGAGCACCACATGCCGCTCGTCTGTTTTTCGGCCAGCGGCGGTGCGCGCATGCAGGAGGGGCTCTATTCCCTGCTGCAGATGGCCAAGACCAGCGCAGCGCTTGCCGAGCTCAATCGTGCAGGCCTGCCGTTCATCTCGGTGCTGACCGACCCGACCACCGGTGGCGTGTCCGCCAGCCTGGCGATGCTCGGCGACCTGAACATCGGTGAGCCGCGTGCACTGATCGGCTTCGCCGGGCCGCGCGTCATCGAGCAGACGGTGCGCGAGACCCTGCCCGAAGGCTTCCAGCGCGCCGAGTTCCTGCTCGAGCATGGCGCGCTCGACATGATCGTTGACCGCCGTGACCAGCGCGACCGGATCGGCTCGGTGCTGCGCCTGCTGATGCGGGCCCCGGCCCTGGCCAGCTGATGGCGCGCGACCTCGGCCAGTGGCTTGACTGGCAGTCGCGCATCCATCCGCGCACGATCGAGCTCGGCCTCGAGCGGATGCACCGCATCCTTGGGATGCTGCCCGTGCGGCGCCCCGCGGGGCCCGTCATCGTCGTCGCCGGCACCAACGGCAAGGGCTCGGTCGCGGCCTACCTGGAAGCCTTGCTCCGGGCCGGTGGCCGGTCGGTCGGCACCTACACCTCGCCGCACCTCGTGGACTACAACGAGCGGATCCGCATCGACGGCGAGCCGATCGCGAACGAGCGCCTGTGCGAGGCGTTCGAGCAGGTCGAGGCGGCGCGCGGCGATTCGCCGCTGACGTTCTTCGAATACGGTACGGCCGCGGCGCTGGTCGCGTTCAGCACGGCGGGACTCGACGCCTGGGTGCTCGAAGTGGGCCTCGGT
>CAIMCI010000176.1 GCA_903839465.1 uncultured Pseudomonadota bacterium | reverse complement strand
GATCTCACGGGCGCCGCCAAACCGGGGGCGGCCGCCGCCGCGGCGACGCCCGCGCCGACCTCGTCCTCGACGCGCGCCACGCGCAACTTCGAGATCGACCGGGTCATCAGCCACACCACCCAGCCGACGGGCGCGATCAAGCGCCTCTCGGTGGCGGTCATCGTCGACCAGAAGCAGGTCAAGGGAGCCGATGGCAAGGTGACGTCCACGGCGCTTGCGCCGGAGGAGATCGAGCGGTACACGAGCCTCGTCAAGGAGGCGGTCGGCTACGACGAGAAGCGCGGCGACCAGGTGCAGGTCATCAACGCCTCGTTTTCCGATCCGGGTCCCGCCCCGGGCGGCGATTCGGAGCCCTTCTACAACAACCCGATGCTCCGCCAGCTCGCCCGTCAGCTCCTGGCCGGGATCCTCGTCCTCGTCATCGCCCTCGTTGTGCTCAGGCCCATGGTCAAGTCGCTGCTGGCCGCCGCGCCCAGGCCCAAGGGCCGGGCCGGCGTTGGCGGCGGGGAGCTGGCCAGCGACGGGACGCCGGCCGCCGGCCGGCCCGGCCCGGCGATCGCGCCGCTGCCGGTCAGTGCCCAGACAGCGGCATATGAGCAGCAGATCTCAGCGGCGCGCAGCCTGGTGGCGCAGGATCCCCAGCGGGCCGCCCAGGTCGTGAAGGAATGGGTGACGAGCGATGCGCGCTGATCGCCCGCCGGCCGCCGGATCTGACTTAATCATCCTGACCGGTGAGGGTGGATAGTCATGGCAGTGGCAACCGAGAAGAATTCCGAATTGTCAGGCATCGACCGCGCTGCGATCTTCCTGATGTCGCTCGGCGAGAGCGACGCGGCGGAGATCATGAAGTACATGGACGCCCGCGAGGTCGAGGCGGTCGGCGCGCGCATGGCGTCGTTCCAGCAGATCCCGCGCGACCGCGCCGAGATGGTCGTCGGCAATTTCCTCGGCAAGGCAGACTCCGCCGGTTTCGCGGTCGACGGCATCGAGTACGTGAAGCGGACGCTGTCCGGCGCGCTCGGCAAGAGCCGGGCCGAGCCGATCGTCGACCGCATCCTGACCGGCGCCGGCGGTGCCGGCATCGAGACCCTGAAGTGGATGGAGCCGCGCATGGTCGCGCAGCTGATTGGCGACGAGCACCCGCAGGTCATCTCGAGCCTGCTCGCCCAGCTCGACGGCAAGCACGTCGCCAAGATCGTGCCGCTCCTGCCCGAGGCGCTGCACGCCGAGGTGCTCATGCGCATCGCGACCCTCGAGCAGCTGCCGCAGAACGCGATCTCCGAGCTCGGCGCGATCGTCTCCAAGCGCGCCGCCTCCTCGGGCGCCGGCATGTCGCAGCTGAAGATCGGCGGTACGCGGATCGTTGCCGACGTCGTCAACGCCATGTCCCGCGACGCCGCCAACACGGTGCTCAACGAGATCGAGGGTCGCGATGCCGACCTGACCAACAAGATCCGCGAACTGCTGTTCGTGTTCGACGATCTTGGCAAGATCGACGACAAGGCCATGCAGGCGATCCTTCGCGAGGTGCGCACCGACGTGCTGGCGCTCGCCCTGCGCGGCGCCGATCCGACGGTGCAGGACAAGATCTACCGCAACATGTCGAAACGCGCGGCCGAGATCCTCAAGGAGGACATGGATGCGCGTGGCCCGGTCAAGCTCCCCGAGGTCGAGGGTGCGCAGCGCGAGATCACGAACG
>CAIMCI010000175.1 GCA_903839465.1 uncultured Pseudomonadota bacterium | reverse complement strand
GTGATGCCGCCGCCGGCGGTCGTGATGCCGGTGACGTAGTTGCCCGACGGAGCGTTGGTGAAGTTCAGGGCCGTGCCGCCGCCGGTGATCGCGGTCGGCCAGGTGCCGTTCTGCGCGTAGTAGTCGGCGATCGCGACCTGGACGCTGGAGGCCAGGGTCAGGCCTTCCGAGGCCTGCGAGCGGATCGTGTAGTCCTGGTAGGCCGGAATGGCGATCGCGGCGAGGATGCCGATGATCGCGATGACGATCATCAACTCAATCAGGGTGAAGCCCTTCTGGATCGATTTGCGCATGTGCTTAAGTCCTTTTTTGCTGATCGGAACACTAGGTCGTTTCTAGGAGGAGCGGAAAGCCGTCCTGTCCATCTAGTAAGCAAGCTCCGTGCCAATCGTCCCGATGGTATGTAACATCATGATTTAGCGGAATTTTATTTTCGGGCCGGACGTTCCGGCAACCTTATGTAACCTGACGCAGGGAACCGACACGTCACAAAGTGACGTCCCGCGTCAGAATCTGCCGCGCGGCCCGGCCCGCGGCAGCGGCGCTACTCGATTCCGAGCTTCTTTATCCGGTATCGCAGGGCGCGAAAGCTGATGCCGAGGGCCTTGGCGGCCGCGGTCTGGTTGTAGCGGGCCTGTTCCAGGGCGCGGACGATCGCGTCGCGTTCGATGTGTTCGACGCGCGAGTCCAGATCGCCCGTGTCGCCGGCTGCCATGGCCGGCGGTGGCGCGCCGGCGGCGGCGAGTCCAGCCGCGGTTACCGGCGGTGCCGGCGTGGCGGTCGGCGTCTGCCGGATGCGGATATCGTCGGCCGTGATCCTGCCGCCCGCACACAGCGTCAGCGCGCGCTCGAGCATGTTCTCGAGTTCACGCACGTTGCCCGGGTAGTGGTAGCCCTGCAGCAGGCGCAGCGCTTCGGGCGTGAGTTCCGGGCGCTCGCTCTTCATCCGCTTGGCGAGCTTGAGGAGGATCGCCCCGGCCAGGTCGCCGACGTCCTCGATCCGGTCGCGCAGCGGTGGCACTTTGATCTCGATGACGTTGACCCGGTAATACAGGTCCTCGCGAAAGGCGCCGGCCGCGACCAGGGCGGCGAGATCCTTGTGCGTCGCCGACAGGATGCGCACGTCGACCGGCACCTCGCGCTGCTCGCCGAGGGGGCGCACCGCGCGTTCCTGGATGAGCCGCAGCAGCTTCACCTGCATGTGCAGCGGCAGGTCGGCCACCTCGTCGAGGAACAGCGTGCCGCCCTCGGCGGCCTGCGCGAGGCCCTGCTTGTCGGCGATCGCGCCGGTGAAGCTGCCGCGCTTGTGACCGAACAACTCGCTCTCCATCAGCTCGTGCGGGATCGCCCCGCAATTGACCGGCACGAAGGGTCCGTCACGGCGGGGGCTCGATTCGTGAATCAGCTGCGCAACGAGCTCCTTGCCGGTGCCCGACTCGCCGGTGATGTGCACCGGGGCCTGGCTGCGCGCCACCCGCCCGATCATTTCCCGGAGGTCGTCCATCGCCCGGGACCGGCCGAGGAGGCGCGGCGTCGTGATGATCGCCGTGTCGGATTCCTGGTCCTGCGAGGCGAGCTTGATCGCCTGCTCGACGAGCTTGCGCAGGTCGGCGAGGTCGAGCGGCTTGGATACGAAGTCAAAGGCGCCGACCTTGAGCGCCCGCACCGCCAGCTCGACGTTGCCGTGCGCCGTGATGACCGCCACCGGCACGTCGCTGGCCTCGGCCTGCATCCAGGCCACCAGGTCGAGGCCGTCTCCGTCCGGCAGCTTCATGTCGGTGAGGCACAGGTCGTAGCGGTGGGCGCGCAGCCGTTCCTTCGCCGCGGTGGTCGTGTGCACGGCGTCGGATTCCAGTTTCATCCGCCCGAGCGTGATCGCCAGCAGCTCGCAGAGATCTGGCTCGTCGTCGACGATCAGTACGCGGCCCCGGCTCAAGGCGCGGCCGTGGCGTCGGCGCGGTCGCGGTTAGTCACAATTCCCATCGCTGCGGATCCGAGAAGACCAGGCGGAAAATGCTACCACCGCCCGGCCGGGGCTCGTAGACCAGCACGGCGCCGTTGCACTGGGCAAGCTCGCGGGCGATGAAGAGTCCAAGCCCGGTGCCGCCTTTGCGCTCGGTGAAGAAGGGCTCGAAGATCCGTTCGCTGGACGCGGTGGGTATGCCCGGTCCGCGGTCGGCGACCTCGAGGAACGGCCGCCCGGCCGCGCCGATCCGGCCGATCTTGAGTTCAACCGGCGGGCAGCCGTCGACCTCGGCGCTGTAGCGCAGCGCGTTGTCACACAGATTCCACACGATCTGCCGCAGGTGCGACGGGTCGACCCGGCCCTCGACGTCGGGTTCCGGCAGGGTCGTGGCGAGGCGGCTGCCGGGCAGCTCGAGCGTCGCCAGAAGTTCCCGGGAAAACGTCGCGGCCCACTCGCCGAGGAAGATCCGCTCCGGCCGCGTCACTTCGCGACGGCCGAGCTGCAGGACGTTGCTGACGATCGTGCTGATGCGCGCCGCGTTGCTGGTGATGATTTCGCTGAGGCGGCGGTCTTCGCTGCTGAGCGAAGCGGTTTCGCCCAGGAGCTGCGCCGCATGGCTCATGGCGCCGACCGGATTGCGGATTTCGTGGGCGATGCTGGCCGAGAGGCGGCCGAGCGCCGCCAGCTTCGTCTGCTGGACCCGCTCGGCGAGCCGGGAGGTGTCCTCGAGGAAGGCGATCACCGGTGGCGGGCGGACGCTGCCGAGCGGCGCGAAATGCGCCTCGATCTCGCGGCTGGTGTCCGCGGTCAGGAACAGCGCGCGGCTCTGGCGCGCCCCTTCGGGCTCACGGCGCCACTGTTCGGTGAGGAGCAGCAGGCGCGGCGAAATCTCGCCGAGAAGTGCGCCCGGCGTCGCCTCGGTGCCGAGGATTTCCCGCGCCGACTCGTTGATCAGGCGAATGCGGTCGGTGGAGTCGATGACGACGATGCTTTCCCGCAGGTGCTGGACGATGTACTCGGAGAGCTCCGAGAGGTTCGCGAGGTCCACCTCGCGCTGGCGGACGACCGCCTCGGTTTCGCGCAGCTGGCCGGCGAGGAACGCCGCGCCGGCCGCGAGCAGGAAGAGAATGGCGCCGTAGTAGCCCGCCTGCGCGAAGCCGATCGCCCCGGCACCTATCAGGTTGAACGCGGCCAGCTGGCCGACGAGGAGCGAGAGGGTGGCCGCCGCCGCGGTCAGGAGGGCCGTGCGGATCGAGGACAGGAGGGCGACGCCACCGACCGGCACGAGCAGCAGGAGCGCGAGACCGCTCTCCGCGCCGCCGCTGGCGTACATGAGGACCGTGATGGCCAGCATGTCGACCACGACCGGGACGTAGATCGTCCCGAAATCGCTGCGCGCGCGCTGGCGAAGCGCGGCGATGGAAGCGAGCGCCGCAGCGAGGTAGAAGACCGCGGTCGTGACGAACAGCAGCGGGTCGGCCGCGCCGACGAAGCGCGAGCGGGGAGCTGTGAAATACAACAGCAATCCGGCCGCAGGCACGAGCAGCCGGAACAGGTTGAGCAGCCTGAGGACGCGCCAGGACAGCTCGGGTGAGTCTACGCGTGAACTCTGCAATCAGGCCCTCGGCGGCGGGCGCGCGCGGAGCAGGGCGCCCCGGGGCGAACTTTATCACCGATCACCGGGCATGCGCTTTGCCATTGGCGCCGGGGGTGGTCAGAATACACGCCAGCCCATCGTTTCGGAGGCGGCGCTTCGCCGGTCACATGAATCTCCACGAATACCAGTCCAAGGAATTGTTCGCCCAGTACGGCATCCCCGTGCCGCGCGGACACATCGCCTCAACGCCGGACGCGGCCGCGGCCGCAGCGCGTGAACTCGGCGGCAGCGTCTGGGTCGTCAAGGCGCAGGTCCACGCCGGCGGGCGCGGCAAGGCCGGCGGCGTGAAGCTGTGCCGTACGCCGGAAGAAGTGGCGACCGCCGCGGCCGGCATGTTCGGCACGCGGCTCGTCACGCACCAGACCGGCCCGGAAGGGCTGCCGGTAAGCCTCGTCTACGTCGAGGTCGGATCGGCCATCGCCCGCGAGATCTACCTCTCGCTGCTCCTTAACCGCGACCGCAGCCGCCTGTCCTTCATCGCCACGAGCGCGGGCGGCATGGACATCGAGGAGGTGGCGGCGCACCACCCCGAGCAGATCCTGCGCGCCGAAGTCCATCCGGCGGCCGGCCTGCAGAGCTATCAGTGCCGGCAGCTCGCCTTCGGGCTCGGGCTGTCCGGCAGCCAGGTGGCCGAATTCGAGAAGATCGCGCGCGGGATCTACTCGATATACCTCGACAAGGACGCGAGCCTCGTCGAGGTCAATCCGCTGATCGTCACGAAGGAAGGTTCGGTGCTGGCGCTCGACGCCAAGATCAATATCGACGCGAACGCCGTCTATCGCCAGCAGCAGGTCGCCGCTTACCGCGACCCGTCGCAGGAAGACCCGATGGAGCGCCAGGCTTCCGAGCACGACCTCAACTACGTGTCGCTCGGCGGTGACATCGCCTGCATGGTCAACGGCGCCGGCCTTGCCATGGCGACGATGGATCTCATCAAGCTGCACGGCGGGGAGCCTGCCAACTTCCTCGACGTCGGCGGCGGCGCGACCTCGGAGCGCGTCACGGCGGCATTCCGCCTGATCCTGTCGAATCCGAACGTGCGCGCGGTCCTCGTCAACATCTTCGGTGGCATCGTCCGCTGCGACCTGATCGCTGACGGCATCATCAACGCCGTGAAGAACGTCGGCGTCAAGGTGCCGGTCATCGTCCGGCTCGAGGGCACGAATGCCGACGTGGCCCGTGCCGCGCTCGCCCAGTCGGGTCTGGCGATCACGGCGGCGACCGATCTGACGGACGCGGCGACGAAATCCGTTCGACTCGCGGCGCAGACGGCCGGCGCCTGAGCCGCCGGTCAACCACTTCAGCGGGATTTCCTTATGAGCATTCTTCTCGACAAGCACAGCCGGGTGATCTGCCAGGGTTTCACGGGCAAGCAGGGCACGTTCCATTCCGAGCAGTGCCTGGCCTACGGCACCAAGCTGGTCGGTGGCGTGACCCCGGGGCGCGGTGGACAGACCCATCTCGGCCTGCCGGTCTTTGACACGGCGCGCGAGGCGGTCAGGGCGACGGGCGCCGACGTCAGCATGATCTACGTGCCGGCGGCCGGTGCGGCAGACGCCATCCTCGAGGCGGCCGACGCCGGAATCGAGCTGATCGTCTGCATCACCGAGGGCATACCGGTCAACGACATGGTCCGGGTCAAGGAGGCGCTCAAGGAGTACTCCTGCCGCCTGGTAGGCCCGAACTGTCCGGGCGTGATCACGCCGGGCCAGGCCAAGGTCGGCATCATGCCGGGCTTCATCCATGCGCCGGGCCGCGTCGGCATCGTCTCGCGTTCCGGCACGCTGACCTACGAGGCCGTCTTCCAGACGACCCGACTCGGTCTCGGCCAGAGCACCTGCGTCGGCATCGGTGGCGACCCGGTCCGGGGCCTCAATTTCGTCGACGTGCTGGCGCTGTTCGAGGCCGACCCGGCGACGGAAGGCATCATCATGGTCGGCGAAATCGGTGGCGCGGACGAGGAAGCGGGCGCCGAGTTCATCCACCGGCATGTCACCAAGCCCGTCGTGGCGTATATCGCCGGCGTCACGGCACCGCCGGGCAAGCGCATGGGCCACGCCGGCGCCGTCATCAGCGGTGGCAAGGGCACGGCTGCCGACAAGTTCGCCGCGCTCGAGAAGGCCCGTGTCGCGGTGGTCCATTCGCCGGCGGAGCTCGGCTCGGCGATGGCCGCGGCGCTGAAGAAGCGCGCGTCGCGCAAAGCCGCCAAAGCGCCGGTGAAGGCGTCACGGACCCCGATGACAAAAACGGCCGCGAAGCCGGTCGCCGGCGCCCAGGCGAAGCAGAAGGCCCCGGCCGCCGCCAGGTCCAAGGTCGTCGCGAGTCCCAAGGCCAAGGCCAAGGCCAAGGCCACGGCCAAGCGCAAGCCCAAGCCCAAGGTGAAGGTCAGGGTCACGGCGAAGACCAAGGTCACGGCAAAGGCCAAGGCAGCGGCCAGGACGAAGACCAGGGTCAAGGCCGCGGCGAAGGCCAGGCCCAAGACCGGGTCCCGGAGCGCCGCGTCCTCGCGCAAGCGGCGCGCCCCGTCGGGTAAGCGTCGTTGAACCGGCGTGCGCCCCGCCACCGGGCGGGGCGCACCTCATGAAGGGCGTGCGATGGCGACCAGCCTGACGATCGCGTTGTGCCAGTACGACTTTTTCGTCGGCGACATGGAAGGCAATGCCGCCCGCGTCCTGGCCGCGGCCGGGGAGGCCGGCGCGAAGGGGGCCGATCTCCTGCTCTGCCCGGAGCTCGCGCTGACGGGCTACCCGCCCGAAGACCTGTTGTTCCACAGCGGCTTTCGCCGGCAGGTCGGCCGCTCCCTCGAGACGCTGTGCGCGGCGCGACCGGGTCTCGACCTCGTGGTCGGCTATCCGGACTACGACGGGCGGGACATCTACAATGCGGCCGCGCTGGTGCGCGACGGGCGCATCTACGCCCAGCATCGCAAGCAATGCCTGCCGAATTACAAGGTTTTCGATGAAAAGCGGTATTTTCGGCCCGGTTCCGCGCCGACGCTGGTGGACCTGAAGGGGATCCGTGCGGCGATCCTGATCTGCGAGGACATCTGGGAGCACGAGCCGGCGATGCAGGCACGCGCCGCGGGCGCCCAGGTACTGCTCGTCATCAACGCCTCGCCCTATGACACCCGAAAGCAGGCCGAGCGCGAGCTCGTCGCCCGCTCCCGGGTGGCGGCGACGTCCCTGCCGCTGGTCTACCTCAACCTGATCGGCGGACAGGACGAACTCGTGTTCGATGGCCAGAGCTTCGTCATGGACAGCGAGGGCAGGGTCACCTCGCGGCTGCCCGCCTTCGCCGAGCGACTGGAGCTCGTCTCGCTCGATCTCATCGACGATCGTGTCGTGCCCCGGCCGGGCACGGTGGCGCCGCTGCTCTCGACCGAGGAAAGCGCCTACGGCGCACTGGTGCTCGGCGTGCGCGACTACGTCGCCAAGCACCGTTTTCCGGGTGTCGTCATGGGCCTGTCGGGCGGCGTCGATTCGGCGCTGACGGCTGCCATCGCCGTCGACGCGCTCGGCGCGGACCGGGTCAAGGCGGTCATGATGCCGTCGCGCTACACCTCCGCCATGAGCCTCGAGGACGCCGAGGCGGAAGCGAAGATCCTCGGCATCCGCTATAGCGTTCTGCCGATCGAGACGCTCTTCCAGACGACACTCGAAGCGCTCAAGGACGAGTTCCACGGCCGGCCGGCCGATGCGACCGAGGAGAACATCCAGTCGCGTTGCCGGGGCCTGCTCCTGATGGGCATCTCGAACAAGACGGGTGCGATGTTGCTGACCACGGGCAACAAGAGCGAGATGGCGGTGGGCTACGCGACGCTGTACGGCGACATGGCCGGTGGCTTCGCGCCGATCAAGGACTGCAGCAAGCTGCTCGTCTACCGGCTCGCCCGCTACCGCAACGGCGTGTCCCCGGTCATTCCGGAGCGTGTGCTGACCCGGCCGCCGACGGCGGAGCTTCGGGAGGGCCAGGCGGACACCGATTCGCTGCCACCCTACGACGTGCTCGATCCGATTCTCGAGGCGTTCATCGAGGAAGACCTGTCGGTCGATGAAATCACTGCCCGTGGCTACGACCGGGCGGTGGTGGGCAAGGTGCTGTCCATGGTCAAGCGCTGCGAGTACAAGCGCCGCCAGTCGCCACCGGGCATCCGCATCAGTGGCCGCGCCTTCGGCCGGGACTGGCGCTATCCGATCACGTCGGGGTACCGCCCGCAGGAGTAGCCGCGGCGCGTTACCAGCGTTGCCACCAGCGCTTTTCGGTGGACTGCAGGTCGGCGGGCGAGTAATTGGCCGCGAGCACCTTGTCGGTCTGCTCGGCGAGATCGCTCATTCCGAGCTTGCGATAGGCCTCCGCGCTCAGCACGAGGGCATCGCGTTCCGACGGCGACCCGTCGTACATCTCGAGCACGCTCTTGCAGCGGTTGAGCGCGGCGACGTACGCTCCGCGCGCGACGTAGTAGCGGGCGACGTGGATCTCGTACTCGGCAAGGCGGTTGCGCAGGTAGATCATGCGCTGGCGGGCGTCCGGCGCGTAGTCGCTCTGCGGGAACAGCTGCACCAGCCGGAAGAACGCCTCGAACGACTTGCGGGCATCGGACGGCGGCCGCTGCGACATGTCGACGCTGAACATCTTCTCGAACAGGTTGGGCGAGCGCTCGAAGTAGACGAGGCCCTTGATGTAGTACGCGTAGTCCACCCGGGAATGCGTCGGGTTCTCGCGGATGAAGGTATCGGCCGCGTCGATCGCCTGTTCCTTCATGTGCGCGCGGTAATAGGCGTACATGATGTCGAGGCGTCCCTGGCGTGCCTCGTTGCTGAACGGGAAGCGGGCCTCGAGCGATTCGTAGCTCTTGGCGGCCTGCTCGAACGTGCCGTCGAGGATCTGCTTGTGCGCGCGGCTGTAGATCGTCGTCGCCGTGGCGTTCAGATCCTCCTTCTTCGTGTGGTGGCAGGCGTCAAGGGCCGCACACAGCGCCAGGAGGACGAGCAGCCGCGGCAGCGAGCGGCGGTCGGGAGGGAAAATTGGCACGCAGGGAACCGTCGTCGATGCAGGACTCATGAGTATAGCGTAACTTAGCGGCATGCCCCGGACGCACGTAATCGTAGTACCCGACTCCTGCCGGGGTGAACGGTTGGACCTGACGCTGGCCGGATTGTTCCCGGACTACTCGCGGATGCGCCTGAAGCAGTGGATCGAGGCCGGCCAGGTACGGGTCGACGGGGCGGTGCGCCGTCCGCGCGACCGGGTCGCCGGCGGCGAGCGGGTCGAGATGGACGCCGCCCCGGAACCCGCGCCGACCGCGGTCGTGGCCCAACCGATCGACCTCGATATTGCCTACGAGGACGATGCGCTCCTGGTCGTCAACAAGGCGGCCGGGCTCGTGGTCCATCCCGGGGCCGGCAATCCCGACCGGACGCTCCAGAACGCGCTGCTCGCCTACGACCCGCGGCTCGGGCTCGTGCCGCGAGCCGGCATCATCCACCGCCTCGACAAGGACACGAGCGGGCTGCTTGTCGTCGCCCGGGACCTCGTGACCCACACCGCGCTCGTGCGCCTGCTCGCCGCGCGCGATGTGCATCGGGAGTACCTCGCGCTCACCGTCGGCGAAATGACCGGCGGCGGCCAGGTCGACGCGCCGATCGGCCGCCACGCGGTCGACCGGCTGCGCATGGCGGTGCGCGAGGACGGCCGCTCGGCGCTGACGCACTACCGCGTACTCGAGAAGTTCCGCGGCTACACCCTGGTGCGGGTACGGCTCGAGACCGGTCGGACCCACCAGATCCGTGTCCACCTCGCCCACGTCGGCTACCCCATCGTCGGCGACCCGCTGTACGGCCGGCGACGGGGCCTGCCGCCCGCGCCGACCGAAGAGGTCGCCTCGAAGCTCGCGGCCTTCCGCCGCCAGGCGCTGCATGCGACCCGGCTCGCCTTCGCCCATCCCGGTAGCGGCCAGGAGGTCAGCGTCGAGGTGCCGCCGCCGGCCGATTTTGCCGACCTCGTCCGGGCCCTGAAGGCGCACCGCGCGCGCCGGCCGTGAACGGCATCCGCTGGCTGGCGGCCGACTGGCCGGCACCGCCCGGCGTCCGGGCGATCGTGACGACCCGCGCCGGCGGCTTCAGCCAGGGGCCACTCGAGGGCCTCAATCTTGCCACCCACGTCGACGACGACCCGGCCCGCGTCGCCGCCAACCGCGCCGCACTGGGCGAGGCGCTCGGCCTGCCGGCGCCGCCGCTGTGGCTGACCCAGGTCCACGGCAGCGCGGTGGCCACCCATCCGGGTCCGGGCTGGGCACCCGCCCATCCGCCCGAGGCGGATGCGGCGGTGACCCGTGCCCGCGGCGCGGTCCTCGCGATCCTGACCGCCGACTGCCTGCCGGTCGCGTTCGCCAGTCAGGACGGCGCGGTGCTCGGCCTTGCCCATGCCGGCTGGCGCGGCCTCGCCGGCGGGGTACTCGAGGCGACGCTCAAAGCGATGGCCGTTGCCCCGGGCGAGGTCCTCGCGTGGCTGGGGCCGGCCATCGAGCCGGCGGCGTTCGAGGTTGGCGCCGAGGTCCGCGAGGCCTTCGTCGCCGATGACCCGGGCGCCGCGGACTGTTTTGCGGCCAACGCCCGCGGCCGTTTCCAGGCGGATCTCGAGGCGCTCGCCCGGCGCCGCCTCGCGCGGCTCGGGGTGACGGCCGTGCACGGCGGCGGCCTGCCCACCTACGCCGATTCGGAGCGCTGGTATTCGCACCGGCGCGAGCCCCGCTCCGGGCGGATGGCCACACTCCTGTGGCGGGCCTGAGCCTCGCGGACCGGGTGCCGATAGGGGTATTCCGCGTTGATATTCGGCGTTTCGTCCCCAGAATCGGTAGCAGACACCGACGGGTAGGCACGCCATGCGACAAGACAAGCTGACGACCAAGTTCCAGGCCGCGCTCGCCGACGCACAGTCGATCGCGGTCGGCCGGGACCACCAGTTCATCGAACCTGCGCACCTGATGCTGGCGCTGATCGACCAGCAGGGTGGCACCGTACGGCCACTCCTCGACAAGACCGGCGTCGACGTGGCGAAGCTCAGGACCCGGCTCGGCCAGATGCTCGACCGCCAGGCGCCGGTGCAGGGCGCCGAGGCGGGCGAGGTGCATGTCTCCAACGACCTCGCGCGCCTCCTGAACGTGACCGACCGGTTCGCGCAGAACCGGGGCGACAGCTACATCTCCTCCGAGCTATTCGTGCTCGCCGCGCTCGAGGGCAAGGGCGAACTCGCGCAGACGCTGAAGGACTGTGGCGCCACGCGCGCCGCGGCGGACAAGGCGATCGATGAAATGCGCGCCGGCGAGAAGGTCGCCGACCCGAATGCCGAGGAGACGCGCGGCGCCCTCGACAAGTACACGATCGACCTCACCGCCCGCGCCGAGGAAGGCAAGCTCGATCCGGTCATCGGCCGCGACGACGAGATCCGGCGCACGATCCAGGTGCTGCAGCGGCGGACCAAGAACAACCCCGTTCTGATCGGCGAGCCGGGCGTCGGCAAGACGGCTATCGTCGAGGGCCTGGCGCTGCGCATCATCAACGGCGAGGTGCCCGAAGGCCTGCGCGGCAAGCGCATCCTGGCCCTCGACATGGGCTCGCTGATCGCCGGCGCCAAGTACCGGGGCGACTTCGAGGAGCGCATGAAGGGCGTCCTCAACGAACTGGCCAAGCAGGAAGGGCAGGTCATCCTGTTCATCGACGAGCTGCACACCATGGTCGGCGCCGGCAAGGCCGAAGGTGCCATGGATGCCGGCAACATGCTGAAACCCGCGCTGGCGCGGGGCGAACTGCACTGCGTCGGCGCCACCACGCTCGATGAATACCGAAAGTACGTGGAGAAAGACGCGGCGCTCGAGCGCCGTTTCCAGAAAGTGCAGGTGGGCGAACCGAGCGTGGAGGACACCATCGCCATCCTGCGCGGACTGCAGGAGAAATACGAAGTGCACCACGGCGTGGACATTACCGACCCGGCGATTGTCGCAGCGGCCGAACTTTCACATCGTTACATCACCGACCGTTTCCTGCCTGACAAGGCC
>CAIMCI010000174.1 GCA_903839465.1 uncultured Pseudomonadota bacterium | reverse complement strand
GGCGGCGCCGTGCGGGGCGCCGCGGCCGTGGCCGAAGCGCCGCCTGCGGCGCCGGCCGGCACCGCGCGTCCCGCGGTCAGTCAGGCCAACCGCAAAACGAAAGGCTGGTGGGTCGCCGCGGCCGCGCTCGCGGCCGTCGTCCTCGCGGGAGGCCTGGTTGCCAACCACTACCGGCCGGCACGGCACATCGCGCCCTACTCCCTCGCCGACCGTCGCATGACCTTCGCGGTGCTGCCCATTCACGCGCCGCCCGACGACGAGCGCGCCGCCCACGTCGCGAAGGCGAGCACGGAGGCCGTGCTCGCCAATATCGAGGCGGCAACGATCCTCGCCCAGACCGCGCCGCGTGCGCGCGTCGAGGCAGCGGTCACCAAGTTCACCTCCGCACGCGAGCTGGCCGCTGCACTCGACGTGCACTTCCTGATTCGCGGCACGCTGGTAGCGGTCAACACCGGCTACACGCTGAGCCTCGTCGTCATCGACGGTACCACCGAGCAGCCGCTGGCAACGGAAACGCTGGCGATTGCGAAAGACGCGCTAAAGCCCGCCTACGAGGACGACGTCGACACCGCCGTATTCCACCTCGTCATGGCCGGCATGCACAGCGAGGTCGTGCGCGCCGAAAAGCAGCCGGACGACGAGCTCGACGTGCGCGACCTGTCGTTCCGGGCGTTCGACTACTGGCGCCACCACGCCGGCACCGAGGCCCGCAAAGGCTATGCGTCCGCGTCGGAACTGCTGAAGCGGGCGCTCGCGCTGGCGCCCGAGGATCCGTTCGCGACCTACCTCACCGCCCAGATCAACCTGTGCGACTGCGTGATGGGCTGGTCGAAAAACCCCGAGGAGCAGCGCGCGATCGGCACCGTCGCGCTCGACCGGTATCTTCGGATCGATCCGTCCGACGTGGAAATGCTGCTCGACAAGGCCGCCATCTTCATGCTCCGCGACCGCTACGAGGAGGCACTCGTGATCGCCGAGTCCATCCTGAAGCGCCACCCCGACAGCTCGCCGGCGCTGAGCACCAAGGCCGCCATCCTGATACGCCTCGATCGCGCCCCGGAGGCGGTAACGATCATGGACGCGCTGGTCGCCCGGTATCCGGACAAGTGGGAGGACCTCACGGCGCTGGCCGCGGACGCCCACTACGCGGTCGGCGACTACACCGCGGCGGCGGCGCTCGCCGCCAATGCGGCCGCGCGTACCGAGAGCGTCTACCTGACAAGCCCGGTCGGTGGTGAGGTCCGCCTGACGCTCGCCGCCGCCGAGGCCCGGCTCGGCCGCACCGATCGGGCGCACCGCGCGCTGGCGGATTTCTACGCGTCGGTGCCCGCCGTACGCACGCTCACGACCCTGCGCCAGTGGCTGCACCCGACCGACGCGCTGGCCGCCCACGAACCGTTCTATGCCGGACTGAAGCTGGCGGGCATGCCGGACTGACGACGCGAGCGGGTCGGTCGGGCTAAGCTCCCACCCGTCCGCACCCGCCGCTGCGCTGAGCGCGGGCCACCGTCGGTGCGGCCCTACGCGGAGGCGCGGGACGGCCGGCCGCCCGGCCGGTCGCCCG
>CAIMCI010000173.1 GCA_903839465.1 uncultured Pseudomonadota bacterium | reverse complement strand
TGCGCTGGAGGCCAAGGCGGCGGCCTCGGCGGCGGCTACCACGGCGGCCGCTGCCGCGCCGGCCGCAGCGGCCGAGCAGAAGGAACTGTCCTGGGATGACGTCGAGAGCGTCGATTCCGTCGGTCTGGAGGTCGGCTACCGGCTCATATCACTGGTCGACAAGAACCAGGGCGGCGAACTGATGAGCCGGATCAAGGGCGTGCGCAAGAAGCTGTCAGAGGAGCTCGGCTTCCTCGTGCCGGCAGTCCATATCCGAGACAACCTCGATCTCGGCCCGACCCAGTACCGGATCTCGATCCAGGGCGTGCCGGTCGGGGAAGCCGACGTCTACCCTGACCGCGACATGGCGATCAACCCCGGCACGGTCACCGTGGTGATGGCCGGCACCGCGACCAAGGATCCGGCCTTCGGGCTCGATGCGGTGTGGATCGACCGCGCGCGACGCGAACAGGCGCAGGCCCAGGGCTATACGGTCGTCGACGCGAGCACGGTCATCGCCACCCATCTCTCGCAGTTGCTGACGAGCCATGCCCACGAGCTGCTCGGCCACGAGGAAGTGCAGCAGATGCTGGGACGCCTGCAGCGGTCGGCGCCGAAGCTCGTCGAGGAGCTCGTGCCGAAGGCCCTGCCGCTGTCGGTGGTCGTCAAGGTCCTGCAGAACCTGCTGCTCGAGCGGGTGCCAATCCGCAACCTGCGGACCATCGCCGAGACGCTCGCGGAACTCGCGCCGCGCACCCAGGACCCGGCCCAGCTCACGCCGGCCGTGCGCGTCGCCCTCGGCCGCTCGATCGTCCAGGGTATCAGCGGCCTGCGGCAGGAGCTGCCCGTCATCACTCTCGACCCGCAGCTCGAGCAGATGCTCGGCGACAGCGCCGGTTCCGGGGAGGCCGCGGCCATCGAGCCCGGGCTTGCCGACCGGCTGTGCCAGGCGCTCGGCGAGAAGGCCCGGCGCCAGGAAGTGACGGGCGAGCCGGCGGTGCTGCTGGTATCGCCCCGGCTGCGCCCGGCGCTCGCCCGCCTGCTGCGCCATGCGGTCCCGAACCTGAACGTGCTCGCCTTCAACGAAGTTCCCGAAAGCCGCCGGATCCGCGTCGTCGCGGCCGTCGGTCGCTAAGGACCGGGAGTAGACCGTGAGAATAAAACGCTACGTGGCGGCAACGATGCGGGAGGTGCTCGCGCAGGTCCGCGAAGAGCAGGGCCCGGACGCCGTGATCCTGTCGAACCGGCGCTCGGAGGGCGGCGGCGTCGAGCTGATCACGGCCATCGACTACGACGACGCGCTGATGGACCAGGCGGTCCGGGCCGTGCACGGCACGGCGGACGCACCCGAGCCGGACGGAGCGCGCACCACCGACGACTACGAGTCGGACCGCTACGCCGTCGACGCGCGGCCACCATTCGGTGCGCCCGCGTACGCCGAGCCGGTCGCCGCGCCCGAGCCGCCGCGCGTAGTCTGGTCGCAGGACCCGGGGCTCGTCGCCATGCGCCGCGAGGTCGAGTCCCTGCGCGAACTGCTCGAGCAGCAGCTCGCCGCGCTGTCCTGGAACGACCGCCTGCGGCGTGAACCGGTACATGCCCGGGTGCTGCTGGAACTGACCAAGATCGGTGTCGCGCCGGACGCGGCGCGGCTGATGGTCGACAGGATGGCGACGGTGGCCGCCGATGCCGATCCGGGTCGTGTGGCGCTCGCGCTCCTCATGAAGTATGTGGCCGTCGTCGACGAGGCCGAGCTAGCGCGCCAGCGGGTGACGACGATCGTCGGTGGCACCGGGGTTGGCAAGACGACCACGCTCGTCAAGCTCGCCACCCGCCACGCGCAGAAGCACGGCGCCAAGAGCGTGGGCTTCATCAGCATCGCCGAGGAGCGGATCGGCGCCCGCGACGAGCTGGTGGCCTTCTGCCGGCTTATCGATGCACCGCTGGTGCGGGCGGAGTCGGCGCGTGGCGTCAGCGCTGCGCTCGAGCAGCTCAAAGATCGGAGCCTCGTGCTGGTGGACACCCCGGGGATCGGGCCGCGCGACCCGAAGCTCGAGGAGCGGCTGACGCTGCTGAAATCACTGAGCGGGCGTTCGCAGATGCTGCTGGCGCTCGCCGCGAACGCCGACCAGGGCGCGCTCGAGGAACTGACGAGCGCGCTGCGGCCGCTCAAGTGCACGCGCGCGCTGCTGACCAAGACCGACGAGGCCGCCACCCTGGGCGGTCCGCTGTCGGTCCTCATCCGGCACGCGCTGCCGCTGGCGTACCTGTCGACCGGCCAGGGGCTGATCGAGGACCTGCATACGGCGGCTTCACGCAGGATCTGGATCATCAAGCAGGCTTATGCGCTCGCCAGCCGCGACGCGCCGCTGATTCCGGTGGACGACAACTACATGGCCGAACACTTCGGCAGGCAGGCGAAACATGCTTGAGGCCCGACACACCCACTCACGCGAGGACCTCGAGCCCGGACCGGTCAAGGTGATCGCCGTGACCGGCGGCAAGGGCGGCGTCGGCAAGACCACCGTGACAGCCAACCTCGCGGTGGCCCTTGCCCAGCGCGGGCGTGACGTCCTGGTGCTGGATGCGGATCTAGGCCTTGCCAATCTCGACGTGATGCTCGGCCTCCAGCCGCGCTACAACCTGAGCCACGTGCTGGGCGGCGAGCGCTCCCTCGACGAGGTGCTGGTGGAGGGACCGGCGGGAGTCAAGATCATCCCGGCAAGCTCCGGGGTGCGCCGGATGACGAACCTCAACCCGATGGAGCAGGCGGGCCTCATCCGCGCCTTCAGCGACATGAAGCGGCATGTCGACGTCATGCTGCTCGACACGGCGGCGGGCATCCACGAGGACGTCCTGCTCTTTGCCCGTGCCGCCCACCACGTCATGGTCGTGGTCTGCGACGAGCCGGCCTCCATCACGGATGCCTACGCCCTGATCAAGGTCCTGTCGCGGGAATTCGGGGTCGGAAGGTTCCGCATCATGGCGAACCAGACCCGCGTGCTGGGCGAGGGGCGCGACCTATACGAGAAGCTGCACAAAGTCTGTGACAGGTTTCTCGATGTGACCCTCGACTACGCCGGGGCAATACCCCAGGACGACTTCATCCGCCGTTCCATCCAGTGCCAGAAGGCCGTTGTCGACCAGTTCCCGGGCTCGATCGGCGGCCAGTCGTTCAAGAAACTGGCGGCAGTGGCCGATAGCTGGGGTACCCCCGCGGGAGCAAGCGGGCATCTTGAGTTCTTTGTCGAGCGGATGGTGCTCGGCAAGGCTGGCGTGAGTTCTTTGCAATGACAGCAAGAAAGCATTACGCCGAAGCCGTGCGCCCCGGTGGCGCGGCCTCGGATGAGCTATCCCAGGAAGAAATCGTCCTTCGGCACGCAGGGCTGGTCAAGCGCATCGCTTACCACCTCGTCAGCCGGATGCCGCCGACCGTGGAGGTCGACGACCTGATCCAGGCCGGCATGATCGGCCTCCTGGACGCAGCCCGCCATTACACAGCAAGCAAGGGTGCCAATTTCGAGACCTACGCCGGCATCCGGATCCGAGGTGCCATGCTCGACGAGGTCCGCAAGTGCGACTGGACGCCGCGCTCGGTACACCGCGGGGCGCGGGAAGTCGCAGAGGTCATTCGCAAGATCGAAAACGAGACCGGCAACGAGGCGAAGCCCGCCGACATCGCCGCCGCTCTCGGCATGTCCATCGAGGCCTACCACAAGACCATGCAGGATGCCGCCACCTGCCGGCTGTTCAGCTTCGACCAGTTCGCCGATCCGAACGAGGAGAGCCTGCTCGACCAGGCGCGCGACGACGGACCGACTCCCGCCGAACACGTCGAGCAGGACGACTTCAAGAAGGCGCTGGCGGCGGCTATCGACGGCCTGCCGGAGCGCGAGCGGATGGTGCTTTCGCTCTACTACGACGACGAGCTGAACCTGCGCGAGATCGGTGCGGTGCTCGAGGTAAGCGAGTCACGGGTCTGCCAGATACACGGCCAGGCGCTGGTACGGCTCCGGGCCAGAATGACGGATTGGTCGCAGGGGCGCTGACAGTGCGCCCGCGTTAGCAGGACAGAATGGATATCCTAAGCGTCATCGGCGTTGTGCTGGCGAGCATCGCCATCATCGGCGGCAGCATCCTGAAGGGCAGCGGCGTCAAGGCGCTGGTCGGTCCGGCGGCGTTCGTCATCGTCGTCATCGGCACGTTCGCGGCGATCACGCTGCAGACTCCGCTGAAGACCTTCATGCGGGCGATGTCGATCGCGAAGTGGGTATTCAAGCCGCCGGTGGCCGATTCGCACGCGATCATCACCAAGATCGTCGACTGGAGCAACACCGCCCGCAAGCAGGGCTTGCTTGGCCTCGAGTCCGCGGTAGAGACCGAGCAGGACGAATTCATGAAGAAGGGCCTGCAGGCGCTGGTCGACGGCGGCGAGCCCGACGCGATCCGCACCGTGCTCGAGGTCGAGCTCGAGACGCGGACCCACGGCGACACCCAGGCTGCCAAGGTATTCGAGGGCATGGGAATCTACGCGCCTACGCTCGGCATCATCGGCGCGGTCATGGGCCTGATGGCCGTCATGCAGAACCTCTCCGACCCTTCGAAGCTTGGCCACGGCATCGCGGCCGCGTTCATCGCGACGATTTACGGCATCGGCTTTGCGAACCTGATGTTCCTGCCCATGGCAAACAAGCTCAAATCGATCATCCATGACCAGACCCAGATGCGCATGATGTGCATCGAGGGAATCATCTCCATTGCCCAGGGCGAGAACCCACGCAACATCGAGCAGAAGCTGCACGGCTACCTGCATTGAATCCCTGACGGACGTAGCGAACCATGGCGAAGGGCAAGAAGCACGAGGAGCACGTCAACACGGAGGCCTGGGCCATTCCGTACGGCGACCTCGTGACGCTGCTGCTGGCGCTGTTCGTCGTTCTTTATTCGACCTCGTCGGTCAACCAGGGAAAGTACCGCGTGCTGGCCGAGTCGCTGGTCGCGGCGTTCCGCGGCCAGCCGAGTACGAGCACGCCGGTGTCGATCAACAAACCCGCGTCCGGCAAGGCCGGTGACACCAACATGTCCGGTGTCAGGCCGACGGCGCTGATGAAGATGGCGACGCCGAAGAAAGCGGTCGAGGCCCAGGACACCCATGACGCCCGCAGCAACGCGGTCGGCGTCACCGGCGTCTACCCCAACCCGGGCACCGAGCCGGACCGGCCGGATTCCAAGGACAGGCTTCCGGCGCGCGCGGCCGGCGAGAGCCAGGAGCCGCCGCTCCAGTACATGGGCAACGCGATCAAACGCGCACTGGCCGACATGATCGCGAAGGACTCGGTGCGCGTCCGGCAGGGCGACCACTCGCTCGAGGTGGAGCTGCGTACTGACGTGCTGTTCGCGAGCGGCGTAGCGCAGCTCGAGCCTGCCGCCCGCACGACCATCCAGCAGATCGCCGACATCATCAAGCCGTTCCCGAACACGGTGCGCGTCGAGGGCCATACCGACAACCGGCCGATCATGACGGCCGTCTTCCCGTCGAACTGGGAACTGTCGGCGGCGCGCGCGGCGAACGTCGTGCAGCTGTTCACCCAGACCGGGGTCGGGCGCGATCGGCTCATGGTGGTCGGCTTCGGCGAGAACCGTCCCGTGGCCGACAACGCCACCGTCGAGGGCCGTAACGCCAACCGGCGGGTCATCATCGTCGTCAGCGACGAGGCAAGGCCCGGTGGCGACGACGAGTCGCGCGACACGATGACCCCGGCGGAACTGGCGGACAACGCGCCGGCTCCCGGCACGCCGGGTGCGACCGTGCTCAGCCGGGTGAAGCCGAAGGTCGAGACTCCGGCGGCGCCGGCCCGGCCGCCGGTCGCCTTCATTACGCTGCCGCACGTCGGCCTCGGCTCGCCAGCACCGTCCGGCAGCGCCCCGGCCGCGCCGTCGGGCGGCCACCACTGAACATAATCACCAAGGAGCAGACCCATGCCGCTCACGCCCCTTACTGCCCTGGTCATTTATATAAGTGTCGCGCTGGCGGCCGTCGCGACCGGCCTGCTGGTCCAGGCCGCGCTGTTCCGCCGGGAGCGGGCGGCACTGCAAAGCCTCGCCCTGGATCTCGCCACCCTCCAGGGCGGGCAGAACCAGCAGGCGCGGGCCCAGGCCGACCTCATCGACCGCCTGGAGCGGGTTGCGGTCGCGTGCAGCCGGCTGGACGAACGGCTGGAGCGGCTGGAATTGCGTGGCGGCGAGCGCTCGTACGGGCGCGCGATCGCCCTTGCCCAGCGCGGTGGCGAGGCGGACGACCTGGTGCGCGACTTCGGCCTGTCCAAGGCCGAGGCCGAACTGGTCGCCGTGGTCCACGCCCGCAGAACAGCGAACTAAACTTCGCCTGAACGACCCGCCTCGACGGCCGCCGCGGGGGCGGCAGCCGCCCGTACGCCGGACAGCACCCCGTCCGTCTCCCGCCGGCGCCCCTCCCGCGCCGCCGTGGCTCCGGCCCCGGTCGGCGATTCAGCACTCCTCATTGACAGCGCGCCGCTACAGCCCGAATATATGCGGCTCTTTCGCCGGAGGGGTACCCAAGCGGCCAACGGGAGCAGACTGTAAATCTGCCGGCTTATGCCTTCGAAGGTTCGAATCCTTCCCCCTCCACCAGTTTGGCCGGCGGCGGTGGCGGCGAAAGTACGGAGAATCTGCGTCATTTGGCGGGTGTAGTTCAATGGTAGAACCTCAGCCTTCCAAGCTGATGGTGTGGGTTCGATTCCCATCACCCGCTCCAG
>CAIMCI010000172.1 GCA_903839465.1 uncultured Pseudomonadota bacterium | reverse complement strand
GGTGCCGCCGAGACCTCGAGCTGGCCCGGCCAGGGCAGCACGGCGATGGCGCTCGCCGGCGGCGGTTACTTCCTCCTGCTGCCGAACCCGCGCGGCAGCTTCGGCCAGGGCGAGGCGTTCACCCGCGGCAACGTCAAGGACTTCGGCTACGGCGACCTGCGCGACATCCAGGCCGGCGTCGACGAGGCGCTGCGCAGCGCGCCGATCGATGCCGGCCGCATCGGCATCATGGGCTGGAGCTACGGCGGCTTCATGACGATGTGGGCCGTCACCCAGACCACGCGCTTCAAGGCCGCCGTTGCCGGCGCCGGCATCGCCAACTGGCAGAGCTACTATGGCGAGAACAAGATCGACCAGTGGATGGTGCCGTTCTTCGGTGCGTCGGTCTATGACGACCCGGCCGTCTACGCCAAGAGCTCACCGATCCAGTTCATCAAGAACGTCAAGACACCGACGCTGGTTCTGGTCGGCGACAGCGATGCGGAGTGCCCGGCGCCACAGTCCTATGAGTTCTGGCACGCGCTGCGTGGTCTCGGCGTCGACACGCGGCTGGTCGTCTACGAGCACGAGGGACACCACTTCACGAAGCCCGAGCACCAGAAGGACCGTGCCCGCCGGACGATCGGCTGGTTCGACGCCTACCTGCGCTAGATCCGGATGGCATCCGGCAACAAGGGCTGGAGCCGGGCGGCCCGCAAGCCGCCGCCGCCGCTGACCGCCGTCCAGCAGGCAAAGCTGGCCGGCGCCATCACCGCCCATCAGCAGGGCGACGTCGCGACGGCCATGGCGGCCTATGCCGAGCTTCTGGCCGTCGTGCCGCGCTGCTTCGACGCGCTGCACCTCCTCGGCGCTGCCTTCATCCAGCGTGGCGACCCGGCCGAAGGCGCCCGCCGCATCGAACAGGCGCTCACCGTCGATCCGGGCCGCGCCGAGGCGCACTCGAACCTGTCGCGTGCCTACGTCGAACTGGGCCGGGCGGCCGATGCGCTCGCGGCATGCGACCGCGCGCTCGCCCTTGCGCCGGCCATGGCCGGTGCGTGGTTCAACCGCGGCAATGCGCTCCTGGCACTGAAGCGACCGGCGGACGCGATCGCAAGCTACCGCCAGGCGCTCGCCATCGCCCCGGCGTATCCGGACGCCCTCAACAACCTCGGCACTACCCTGCACTCCCAGCGCCAGTACGCCGACGCCATCGAGGCCCTTGATGCGGCACTCCGCCTGCAGCCGGGTTTTGCCGCCGCCTGGAACAACCGGGGCTTAAGCCTGAAGGAGCTCGGCCGGACGCCCGACGCCATCGCCAGCTACGAACAGGCACTCACGGTGGATCCGCGCTCGGCGGAGGCGCTGAACAACCTCGGCACGGCCCTGATGGAGCAGAAGCGCTACCCCGAGGCGCAGCAGGTGTTTGAACGCCTCGCCGCCGTCGCGCCGGAGTACATGTACGTGCAGGGCAACCTTCTGCACGCCCGGCTGCAGTGCTGTGACTGGAATGAATACGATGCGGCCGTGCTGCGCGTGACCCGTCTCGTCGGCGAGCGGGCGCGCACCGACTTTCCGTTTTCGTTTCTGTGCGTGTCGGGATCGTCGGCGGCACAACTGAGCTGTGCGCAGGCCTACACGACCGACCAGTATCCCCCGGTCCCGACTCCGTCGGCGCGGCAGGCGACGCCCCGTCCCGGGCGACTGCGAGTGGCGTATGTCAGTGGCGACTTCGGCGCACACCCGGTCTCCTACCTGCTGGCCGGCGTGCTCGAAGCCCACGATCGGGCCCGCTTCGAGACGATCGCCGTGTCGTGGGGCAGGCACGGCGACGGCCCGGCGCGGTCACGGATGGAGGCCGCCGTCGATCAGTTCATCGACGTCACGGCGGCGGACGACGAGACGGTGGCGGCGAGGCTCCGGGAACTCGGGATCGACATCGCCGTCGACCTCACCGGCCACACGCGCGGCAACCGCACCGGCATCTTTGCCCGGCGTGCCGCGCCCGTGCAGGTCAACTTCCTGGGGCTGCCCGCCACCATGGGCGCGCCGTACATCGACTACCTCGTGGCCGACCGCTTCCTGGTACCGGAAGACCGCGCCGGCCATTACGCCGAGAAGATCGCCTGGCTACCCGACTGCTTCCAGCCCAACGACCGGCGCCGGGAAGTAGCGACAGGTCCGGACCGGGCGAGCGCAGGCCTGCCGGCCGCCGGCCGGGTGCTCTGTACGTTCAACCACCCCGGCAAACTCAACCCGCCGGTTTTCTCGGCCTGGATGCAGATCCTGCGCGAGGTACCGGATACCGTCCTCTGGCTGGTCACGACCGGCGAGGCGGCCAGCGCGAACCTGCGCCGGGAAGCCGAGGCCCGCGGTGTTGCCGCCGACCGGCTGGTCTTTGCGCCGCACGTCGACTACCCGAGTCACCTCGCGCGCTATCAGTGCGCCGACCTTTTCCTCGATTCACTGCCGTTCAATGCCGGTGCCACCGCCCATGACGCGCTGCTGATGGGCGTGCCGGTGCTGACCTGCGCGGGCGACAGCTTCGCCTCGCGCATGGCCGGCAGCGTTCTGACCTGCCTCGGCCTGCCGGAACTGGTGACCTCGTCGCTTGAGGCCTACGTCGCGCAGGCGCTCTCCCTGCTGCGCGATCCGGACCGGCTTCGCGCGCTGAAGCACACCCTCGCCGAGCGACGGCGCGGCCACGTCTATTTCGATACAAGCCGCTATTGCCGGCATCTCGAAGCGGCCTTCGAGCACATGCAGGCCCGCCGTGTCCAGGGTCAACCCGCCGAGTCGTTCCTCGTCGACCGCCTGCGCTCTGGACGGAGTTGAGCGCGCGGCTGGCGCGGAGTAACGTCGGCGCACGCCAACCGTTACCGGGTTGTGCGACAAGTTATCCACCGTTTCTGGGGATAACTTCTGGAACAAGTCTTTATTCCGGGTCCTGCCGATGCGCCAACTCTGTCCGCTTCCTTCTCTCCAGTCGCGCACGCTCAAGGGCTTAGCGACCGTTTGTGTGGCGGCATGTCTGATCGCCGTGGCTCCTGCCCGCGGCGGCGAGCAGCACCGTCTGTCGGTGGCCGCGGTCGCTGCACCCGATCGCTATGGCGCAGCGGCCGCCGCCGAGGTCCTCGCCGCCGGCGGCAACGCGGTCGACGCCGCGGTGGCGACCGCGTTCGCGCTGGCCGTGACCTATCCGTCCGCGGGCAATCTCGGTGGCGGCGGCTTCCTGACGCTGGTGCACGCCGGCAAGCCCTACTTCCTCGACTTTCGCGAGCGCGCGCCCGCGCGCGCCGCGCGCGACATGTACCTTGATGTCCATGGCGAGGTCGTGCCGGACCTCAGCCTGGTCGGCATGAGGAGCGTGGCCGTGCCCGGCACGGTCCGTGGCCTGGCGCAGGCGCATCAGCGCTTTGCGCGCCTGTCGTGGGCACGGGATCTGGCGCCGGCGATCCGCCTCGCCCGCGACGGCTTCGTGGTTGACCGATCGCTCGCCAGCGACGTCGCCGAGAAGAGCAAGCAGCTGGCCGGGCGCACCAATTTCGACCGTTACTTCGGCCATCTGCAGGCCGGCCAGCGCTTCAGGCAACCGGCGCTGGCCGCCGTGCTGGCGCGGATCTCGACCGCGGGCGAGGACGGCTTCTACGCCGGGGAAACGGCCGATCTCCTGATCGCGGCGATGGAAAAGTCCGGCGGACTGATGACCCGCTCCGATCTCGCCACCTACCGGGCTGTCTGGCGCGAGCCGCTGGTGGCCCGCTGGCGCGACTTCGACGTCATCACCTCGCCTCCGCCCTCGTCCGGCGGCATCGCGCTCATCCAGTTGCTCCAGATGAAGGACGCCCTGCGCGCCACCTTCGCCGGCGTGGCGCAGAATTCGGTCCAATACGTGCACCTGCTGGCCGAGATCGAAAAGCGGGTGTTCGCGGATCGCGCCGAGTACCTGGGCGACCCCGACTTCACGACCGTCCCGGTCGGACGACTGACCGACCCGGCCTACAATGCCGCGCGCACCGCCGACGTCAATCCGGCCCTGCCGAGCCCCACGGCAGCCATTGCACCGGGCCTGCATGAATCGCACCAGACGACCCATTTCTCGGTCATAGACCGGCAGGGCAACGCCGCGTCGGTTACCTACACGCTGAACGACGACTTCGGCAGCGGCAGTGTCGTCGACGGGGCGGGCTTCCTGCTCAACGACGAGATGGACGACTTTTCGGTCAAGCCGGGCTCGCCCAACCTGTTCGGCGTGGTCGGCGGCGAGGCCAACGCGATCGCGCCGGGCAAGCGGCCCCTGTCGTCGATGACTCCGACCATCCTGCTGCGCGACGGCGCGGTCCGGCTGGTGATCGGTACGCCCGGCGGGTCGCGCATCTTCACGTCGGTGTTCCAGGTCATCTGCAACGTCTATGACTTCGGGATGGGATTGCCGGCGGCGCTCGCGAGCCCGCGCGTCCATCACCAGCTGCTGCCGGCCGACACCCTCTTCGAGGAACCGTTCGCCCCGCTCGCCCCTGAACTTCGGCGGGGTCTCGAGGCGCGTGGCTACGTGATCGAAAACCAGGGCTGGAACGGCGACATCGAGGCCATCCTCGTCGATGGCACGCGCCCGGTACCGGCTTCCGACCCGCGCGGCACGGGTCGCTCGCTCACGGTGCGCTAGGCGACACCGCCGCCGGCGGCGCCCCTGGCGAGCGCCTTGTCGGCGGCCGCCGATCGGAGCATCGCGGTCGCCGCGTAGAGCACGACACCGGTCACGAGCCAGCGCAGGTAGGTGACGTCGAGCGACTTGATGACGAATGCCGCGAGCAGCACGCCCGGGATGCTGCCGAAGGTCAGGCCCAGGGCCGGCCCCCAGGCGAAGCGGCGGTTCTTGAAGAAGCGCAGCGACGCGACCGGCTGCAGCAGCGCGCAGGCACCGGTCATGATCGGGAACGTCGCCAGCGGATGCATGCCGAGCAGTGCCAGGAGGATCATGCACGGCGCATACAGGCCGATGCCGACGCTCATCAGGGCGCCGAAGATGAAGTTCAGGCCGACCGCAAGAGCGAACTTCCAGCCGCTCAGGGCCATCGCCTCGCCGCCGCCGGGCAGGAGCTTGAGGTTCACCAGCGTGAAGACGGTGGTCGCGATCAACAGCGCCACGCCCATCGCAATCTGGATCGAGCGGCGCGGCAGGCGGCCGACGACGCCCGCGCCCAGCCACGCGCCGAGCGAGGCACTGCCGATCACGAGCACCAGCAGCAGCGGGTCGACCAGCACCGAGCGGATGAAGATAAAGCCTTCGAGCAGTGCCGCGGCGGTCAGTCCGATGTTCAGCGTACCGGGGATGTTCTCGTCGGCCACCGCCTTGCGCAGCTTGAAGATCGCGGTCGTCGGTGCGAACGAGCCGATGCCGAGCGTATCGCCGACAGCGACGATGAAGCCGGTGAGCAGGTCGGCGATGCTCGGTGCCGGGCGCGGGGCCATGGCGCTTCGGCAGGCGCGCCAGCCGGCGACGAACAGCACGCCGATCACGGCCATCGCCGTGAACAGGATGATCTGCCCGGCATTGAGGGAACTGGAATTCACTTAGGTCGATCCTTCGGCGAGCCAGCGCCCGTCCTTCATTCGTAGCCAGCCGATCGTCGCGCGCACGCCGATCCGGCTGAACGCGTGCAGTGGAATCGGCGCCAGCGGGGTCACGGGGTAGACGTAGCCGTCGGGGTCCGGACGATCGAGGGCGAGCCCGGCGACCAGGCGGCCGAGCATGGCGGCCATGGCGACGCCGCGGCCGTTGTAGCCCAGCGCCGCATAGATGCCCTGCCCGAGGTCATGCAGGTGCGGCACGTGGTCGGTCGTCACGGCGACGTAGCCGTTCCAGCAGTAGTCATACTCGGGCCTGCCGAGGTCCGGGTAGATCTCGGCGATGGCGGCCGCGTGGTGGCGGAGCAGCTGCGCGCCGCTGCGCTGCCCGTACTGGCCGCGCGCGCCGACCACCAGGCGGCCGGCCGCATCGAGGCGGTAGTAGCGCAGCAGGTTATAGGTATCGGAGACGGCATGACGGCCGGGCAGGATGCGCTGCCGCCACTCGGCACTGAGCGGCGTGGTCGCGACCTGCAGGGAAGGAACGGCGACGACCGAGCGGCGCAACGCCCCGTGCAGCTGTCCGCTGTAGGCGTTGGTGGCGATGATCACCTGACGGGCGCGGACCGTGCCGCGCGGCGTCCGCAGCCGCCAGCCACCGCCATCGGACTCCAGGCCCAGCACCGGTGACTCGGCGTGGACCCGCACGCCCAGACCCACCGCGGCGCGGGCAAGGCCGCGGACGTAGGCCAGCGGCTGCACGGTTCCGGCGCGCTCGTCCAACCAGCCGCCGTTATAAAGTCGCGAGCCGGTCAGCGCCTCGACTTCGGTCGCATCCAGGACACGGACCGGTGCCCGGCGCGCCTGCCACTGCGCCGCACGACGCTCGACCAGGCGGCGGGTGGCCTCCGTGTGCGAGGGCTGGATCCAGCCGGCCCGCCTCGCATCGCAGTCGATCGAAAAGCGCCGGATCAACTCGAACACGAGGTCCGGTCCGGCCGCGACGGTGCGCACGAGCCGCGGACCGAGGTCGCTGCCATGGCGCGCCTCGAGGTCGTCCGGGTCGTATTTGAGGCCCGGAATGACCTGCCCGCCGTTCCGCCCCGATGCGCCGTAGCCCGGCTGCGCGGCCTCGAGGACCACCACGTCGCGCTGCGCATCGGCCAGCGCAATGGCCGCGGCGAGACCCGTAAATCCGCCACCGACAATCGCCACGTCGGCAACCGTGTCGGCCACCAGCGGCAGCAGCGGCGGACCTGGCGGGGCGGTAGCCGCCCAGAGCGATGCCACCTCTTCTTGATGCGTTGCATCATGTATGTCGGTCAGCCAGTCCATGCCGCGATTATGCCTGCTCGATGGCGCGCTAGGAGGGTCAGCGCAGACTGTGCCAAAATGCCGGGTCATATTTTCCCGGTACTCAAGGCTTGGCAGCGGCGATCACGGCGATCGCCCGGCGCCGGCCAGCGCCGGAACGCAGCCCGACCCGCGCGGCGGTCGGGCGCCGATGCCAAAGGTAGTCATGATGCGAAATGCACGAGGCAAGTTGGGATTCTGTCGCCGGGTCGCGTCGCGCGCCCTGGTCGGAACGGGGCTGCTGGTCGCTGCGGCGGGCACGGTTCACGGCGCGGTCCCGCCACCGCTCCCCGAGGAGCACCTGACGGTCGCCAAGCTGCCGGCGCCAACGCCGCACTGGATCTGGGTGTTCGACGATGCGATCAACAACGAGATCGACATGCGTCTGCACCTCTACGACGGGGACACGCACCGCACGCTCGGCCAGATCGACCTCGGCTACTGGCCAATGGTCGCGCTGTCGCCCGACGGCAAGACATTTGCCGCCGCCACCACGTACTTCAGTCGTGGCAACAAGGGTACGCGCACCGACGTCGTGGAATTCACCGACACGACGTCGCTCGAGACCAAGCACGAAGTCGCGCTGCCGCCGAAGCGGATCATGTCGGTGCAGACTTTCTTCAGCCTTTCCTTCAGCAGCGACGGACACCTGCTGTACGTGCCGTACGTCACGCCGGCGGCGTCGTTCGGCGTCGTCGACGCGCAGAAGAACACGCTGGTCGGCGAGATCGACACGGCCGGCTGCGTGCTGGCGATTCCCGGTGGCCCGAATCGCGTCTCCTCGATCTGCGAGAACGGCAAGCTCTTGACCGTGACGCTCGACGCCACCGGCCACGAGGTCTCACGGGCGACGTCGGACACGTTCTTCGATGTCGACAAGGATCCGATCTTCGCCCAGGGCGTACCGTCCGCCGGCAGCGTGACCTTCGTGTCCTTCGACGGCATGGTCCACGAGGTGGATCCGACCGGCGCCAAGGCCAGCTTCAGGACCCCGTGGTCGCTGACCGACGGTGCGGAGAAGGGCGTCTGGCGTCCGGGCGGCGTGCAGATCGCGGCCATCCATGCCCAGCTCGGCCGTCTCTACGTCCAGATGCACAAGGCCGGCCAGGAGGCGCACAAGGACGGCGGCACTGAAATCTGGGCCTTCGACACGAAGACCCACAAGCGCGTCGGTCGCTGGCCGCTCGGTTCACCGAAGCTGACCCCGGTCATTGCCGTGCAGGTGTCGCAGGACCCGCAGCCGCTCCTGTTTGCCGCAACCGCCACGGGCCAGGTCGCGATCTACGACGCCCTGACCGGCAAGCTCAGGCACATCGAAAAGCAGATCGGCCAGACGCCCTGGCTGATGTTCAACCCGTAAGCGACACCGAGTCCGGCAACCCCGGTACAAGGCGACGGCGGGCCACGGCCCGCCCATTTGGGAGCGATAAGACATGCAGTGGTTAGACAGGTTTTTTGAGGGCAGGACGCGCTCGCTGGCGCAGCGGACTTCGCGGCGCAGCCTGCTCGCCGGACTCGGCCAGATAGTCACCGGCGCGGCGCTGCTGCCGCTCCTGCCGATCGACCGGTCGCAGCGCGCGGAAGCCGCGCCGCCGAAGGCGGAGACCGACGATCCGACCGCGTGCGAGTACTGGAAGTACTGCGCCATCGACGGCTTCCTGTGCTCCTGCTGCGGCGGCTCGTCGAGCTCCTGCCCGCCCGGCACGCAGATGTCGCCGATCACCTGGATCGGCACCTGCCACAACCCCGCCGACGGTCGCGACTACATCGTTTCCTACAACGACTGCTGCGGCAAGACGAGCTGCGGCAACTGCAACTGCAACCGGAACGAGCGCGAAAAGCCGATGTACCGGCTGTCATTGAACAACGACGTCAACTGGTGCATGGCCAACACCAACGTCAACTACCACTGCTCGACCTCGGTCGTCCTCGGGGTCAGCGAGAAATGACGGTCGCAGCTGGCGCCCGCGGGGCCGCGGCACTCGCCGCGGCGGTGCTGGTCGTGGCCGCTCCGGCGACGCTGGCGGGCAGTCCCTGGGAGGCCGGCAAGGCGGCATTCGAGGCCAACTGCGCGGTCTGCCATCAGGCGTCCGGTGCCGGGAACGCCGCCCTCGCCCCGCCGCTGCTGTCGTATCCGGCGAAATACGCCACCATTCCCGAAGGCCGCCGGCAGCTCGCCCTGACCGTGCTTTACGGACTCTTTGGCGACGTCGTCGTCGACGGCAGTCACTACAACTTCAAGATGCCCTCGTTCGTGCAACTGGACGACGAGGCGCTCGCCGCCACGCTGAACTACGTGGTCTTCGACCTCGCACACGCGCCGGACTCGGTCGCGCCGGTCACCGCGACGGAAATCCGGAACGAGCGGGTGACGCCGAAATCCGGAGCGGAAGTGCGCGCCCACCGCGCGACCGTCCTGCAAGCTCTCGGACTGTAAGCTTTGGGCCGCGCACCACGCATCGCGATGGCGGTCGCGGCGCTCCTGGCCGCGGCCATGGCGGCGGCGCACGAGCCCGATCCCAGGCTCGATTACCTCATGCACTGCATGGGTTGCCATGGCTTGGACGGTGACGGCGTGCGCGGCAAGATTCCGTCGCTGCGAGAGTCGATGCCGGCGTTCGTCCGCAGCCGTGCCGGGCGCGACTTCCTGCTGAGCGTACCCGGCGCCTCGAACTCGAGCCTCACCGACGCCGAACTCGCCGGTGTCATGAACTGGCTGATCAATCGCTTCGCGCCGGACAGTCCGGCGATGGCGGGCCGGCCCTTCACCACCGAGGAAGTCACGGCCGTCCGCCGGCCGCCGCAGTCGAAGGTCCGCGAGAACCGCGCCCGGCTGCTGCAGAGCCTCGCCGGCAGCGGCCCGCTGCCGGCCGAGGATTACTGACCGGGAGGCGTCCGCCGCGCGCCGCCTAGGCGCGCAGCTGGCTGGCGACCGGCAGGTGGCGGATGCGCTTGCCGGTGGCGGCGAAGATCGCGTTGCACAGCGCCGGTGCGACCGGCGGCACCCCGGGCTCGCCGACACCGGCCGGCGGTACGGTGATATCGGCCGGCATCAGGTGCGTGCGCACCTTCTTCGGCACCTCGTGGATCGCCAGCAGCGGGAAGTCGTGGAAGTTCGACTGCTGGGCGCGGCCGTTCTTGAAAGTCATCTCGCCGCGCAGCGCCAGGGTCAGTCCCATGACCACGGCACCCTCGAGCTGCGCCCGCACGCGTTCCGGGTTCGCCACGTAACCGCAGTCGATGCCGATGTCGACCTGCTCGACGGTCAGGTCGTGCTCCGGGGAGACGCTGACCTCGATGACGACCGCGACGGTCGACAAGAAGCTGCGGTGGATCGCGAGCCCCCGGCCCCGACCGGCAGGCAGGGGACTGCCCCAGTTGGCCTCGCGGGTCACGCGCTCGAGCACGCGGCGCACGCGGCCGGTGTCGTACGGATACTCGGTCTCGGAGCCGGCGTAGTTCGTCTTCTTGAATCCGCCAAGGTCGAGCGGGATATGGCGGTCCTTGCCGATCAGGTCGAGCAGGAAGTCGCGCGGATCACGCTTCGCGGCGTGCGCGAGCTCGTCGGCGAAGGAGCCGGAGGCAAAGCCGTGCTGGATGTTGCACACCGAGCGGAACCAGCCGATACGCACGCCGGGGGTGATCGGCGCGTTCTCGAAGCGCATGGCCGGCACGTCATAGGGCAGGTCGACGAAACCCATCTCGAGCTCCTCGTCGCCGGCGTATTTCTCGCCGGCCTTGAAGGTCGAGTTGATCGGCGGGAACGCGCCGCGCTGCAGCCAGCCCGTCACCTTGCCGTTGGCGTCGAGCGAGGCCTCGGCGCGCTGCGCCGCGATCGCATGGTAGTAACCGTGCTGCAGCTCGTCGGTACGCGACCAAGTGACTTTGACGGGGCGCCCGGTCTCGCGGGCCAGGTAGGCGGCTTCCAGCACGAAATCGGGCTTCGACTTGCGGCCGAAGCCGCCGCCCAGCAGCGTGATGTTGACCTTCACCTTCTCGAACGGGATCTTGAGGAACTCGGCCAGCTCCTTGCGCGTGGTCTGCGGGTCCTGGACCGCCGCCCAGACTTCGCAACGACCGTCCTTGACCACCGCGAGCGCCGCCGGCGGCTCCATCGGCGCGTGGGCGAGATACGGGGTCGAGTACTCGGCCACGACGTGCGTCGTTGCCTTGGCGAAGGCCGCGGCCACGTCCCCCTGCTGCAGCACGACCTTGGCCGGCGCACGGGTCTCCGCCATCAGGTGCGCCGCGTAGCTCGCGCTGTCGTGCTTGGCGTGCGGGCCGTCGTTCCAGGTGATCTTTAAGAGATCCCGCGCCTGCAGGGCAGCCCAGGTGTTCGCGGCAACGACCGCCACGCCGCCGAGCGGCTTCATGCCGGACGGGAGCTTCGACGCCGGGATGCGGACGACGCGCTCGACGCCACGGACCTTGGCCGCGGCAGCCGAATCGACCTTGACGACGTGGCCGCCGTACACCGGGGGCCGGGCCACCACCGCATAGAGCATGCCCGGCAAACGGCCGTCGATGCCGTACTTCGCGGTACCGCGGACGATGTCCCCGAGGTCGACGATATGCACCGACGACTTGCCGATGTAGCGGAACTGGGCTTCCGACTTCAGCTGGATGGCATCAGCCCCGGGCAGCGGCAGCCGCGCCGCGGCGGCGGCGAACTCGCCGTAATGCGCCCGGCGCCCGCTGGCACGGTGGAGGAGTTCGTGGTTCTCGGCGACGACCTCGCCAGTGGGCACTCCCCAGGCGCTGGCGGCCGCGGCGGCGAGCAGCTGGCGCGTGCTGGCACCGGCGATCCGCATCGGCAGCAGGAAATCGCGCAGGCTGTGCGAGCCGTCGGTGTTCTGCCCGCCGTAGGTGTCCTCATCACCCGGCGCCTGGACGACCTTGACCCGGGCCCAGTCCGCGTCGAGTTCGTCGGCAAGGGCCATCGGCAGCGTCGTGCGGATGCCGGTACCCATTTCCGAGCGGTGGGCGACGATGGTCACGACGCCGTCGGGGGCGATCGAAACGAAGGCATACGGGGCGACCGAACCTTCGCCGAGCTTGATGCGCGCGAGCGCGCCCTCGGCGGTCGCGGCCAGCGCGCGTTCACCGCGACCGTTGATGACGAGAAAGAACGCGCCCGTGAGGGCGGCCTGGCCGAGAAAGTCGCGTCGTGTAGTCATGCCCGGATCATACCGAACGATACGCGCAGCGTGCGCGACCGGCTGGATACGACCGCCCGTCACGATCGATGCTGCAACGCCGCATGTCGAGCCGGGCCGAGACCGCGACACTATGTGGCAAATGCGCAACAACAGACCCGGCTTTTCCGGTCGGGCGGCCAGCAGCAGGCTGGAATCGGCGCTAAACTAGCGGCCAGTCATATTGGCGTAACGTTCCTGCCGCGTCGTTCGAATCAGACACGCGGGGTGTACAGGACACGCTCTTTCAGCATCGGGGGAATCATGGGTTCAGCCACTCGCATCCATTCGTCGTCCAGTCAGAGCCGTGTCCTCAGCCGACTGGTGGGCCTCGTGCTCGCCGCCGCCGTCGCAGGGCCTGCGCTCGCCCAGACCACCCCGCCCGCCGAACACGCCGCGCCGGAGCTCGGCGAGATCATCGTCACCGCCACCCGCCACGAGGAGTCGCTGAGCAAGGTTCCGCTGAGCGTTACGGCACTGAACCAGGAGAGCCTCGACCTTCGTGGCGTCAAGGACTTCCAGGACGTGGCCAAGTTCACGCCGGGCGTCAACGTCGATAACTCCGGCACGAATAACATCTCGATCCGCGGCATCGCCTCCACGGGTGGCGCCGGCACGACCGGCATCTACATCGACGACACGCCGATCCAGATGCGCGCACTCGCCTTCAACCCGGACGAGGCGCTGCCGAAGGCCTTCGATATCGACCGCGTCGAGGTCCTGCGCGGCCCGCAGGGCACGCTGTTCGGGGCGGGCTCGGAGGGCGGCACGGTCCGTTTCATCACCAACCAGCCGAGCCTCACCAAGACGAGCGGCTACGCCCGTGCCGAGGTGTCCTATACGGAGGGCGGCTCGGCGAGCTACGAAGCAGGTATCGCCGGCGGCACACCGGTCATCGATGGCAAGCTCGGCGTGCGCGCCAGCGTCTGGTACCGCCGTGACGGCGGCTGGGTCGATCGCATCAACCCGGTCGACAAGTCGCTCGTCGAAAAGAACGGCAACTACGACACGACCAAGCTGATTCGCCTCGCCGCCATCTGGGCGCCGTCCGAGAACTGGACGGTCGCACCGAGCATCTACTACCAGGACCGGTACCGGAATGACGTGGAGAACTACTGGCCGATCTATTCCGATCCGCGCAGCAACCGCTACGTCAGCGCCAACCCGACCCAGCGCAACGCACCGGACAAGTTCTACCTGCCGGCGCTGAAGATCGAGGGCGACCTCGGCTCGGTGAAGCTGATCTCGAACACCTCGTACTACCACCGCGACAACACGACCGGCTACGACGGCACGCTGTACGACCTCGGCTTCTACCAGACCTTCCTCGGCGGCGCGAAGCCGCTGCTGGACGGCAGCGGCCTCCACCTGCCGGCGGGGTCGGAGAACTTCCGGGTGCCCGCCTCGGTCGACAACAACCAGCGGAACTTCACCCAGGAAATCCGCCTCGCCTCGAACGACACGAGCTCGAAGCTGGTCTGGACGACGGGCCTCTTCTATTCGCAGAACAAGCAGGATTACCTCGAGCAGCTGCACAATCCTCAGGCGGGCCTCGACCGGCTGATCCAGAACTACCTGGGCGATCCGTCGCAGACCTACGGCAATTTCTTCACCTATTGCCCGGTGGCACCGCTCGCCGACGGCAGCTGCCCGACGGCACAGCTCCCCGTACCGTACGACTCGCGCTTCCCGGGCGACTCCTACTTCCTGCAGACCCACGCCAAGGACGAGCAGTACGCCTGGTTCGGCGAGGGCACCTACGCGTTCACCGACCAGTGGAAGCTGACGCTCGGCGCGCGCTACTCGAAGACCAAGTTCACCTTCGACACGCTGACCGGTGGGCCTGAGCTCTTCCTGACGCCGCAATCGGGTACGGGCGACAAGTCCGAGAACTCGTTCACGCCGAAGGTCAGCATCGCCTACCAGTACGACCCGCGTAACCTCTACTACGCGACGTATTCGAAGGGCTTCCGCCCGGGCGGTGCAAACAATCCGGTGCCGCAGGCGGCCTGCGGCGTCGACTTCGCCAACTTCCGCATCAAGGAAGCGCCGCCGACGTTCAACTCGGATACCGTCAACAGCTTCGAGGTCGGCGCCAAGAACAACTGGAACAACCGCGTCAAGGTCTCCTCGAGCATTTACTACATCAAGTGGAACAACATCCAGCAGACCGTCGTGCCGCCGATCTGCCAGATCTCGTTCATCTCCAACCTCGGCGAGGCCGTCGCCAAGGGCGGCGACGTGCAGATCGAGTGGGCGGTCACCGATGCCATCACGACGCAGATCTCCGGTGGCTACACGAGTGCCCGCTACACCAAGGACTCGCGCCTGACGCCGTTCGAGACGACGCCGATCGTGGCCTCGGG
>CAIMCI010000171.1 GCA_903839465.1 uncultured Pseudomonadota bacterium | reverse complement strand
GTGGTACGGCGGCCTGGTGCAGGGCATCTACTCGACGCGCACGTTCCTCGGCATCGACGACTACCGGCATCTCCTGCGCTGGGAGGCACAGATCGGCGAACGCGCCGCGGTGCGGCGCGGCGCGCGCGTGAACCGCACGCAGCGGCCTCCGGACCGGCCGGTTGCGGAACGGCACGACGCGACGGACCTCGATCCCTGACAGGGCGCCCGGCGGCCGCGCTTTCCCGGTGGGCCTGCCACCGGACTGTGGCACGGGTTGCGCAAGCGGACGCGCGATGCGCATCGACCCCGGGGTCGGGGGTGCACCCGGCGCCGGCGCGGGCTATCGTTTCCCGGCGCCGAGGTCCGCCCCGCGGGTGGCCGACCGCGCATCGCACAGCGTCACAGGAAGTTAAGGTCATGCCCATTCGCGTTCGTGCCGTGCCTGCCGCGGCCGTCGTTCTTCTTGCCGCCGCGGGTTGCGGTGGCGGTGGCAGTAGCAGCAGCGGAACGACGCCCCCGCCTCCGCCTGCCAACCTCCAGTCGGCACCCGGCGTCGCGGCCCTGACCGCCTACCTGCAGGCGCCGCACCAGAACACGCTGACGGCGACCGACAGCGCCGGCAACAGCTACGTCGTGCAGCTGACGACCACACCCAACCCGGGCACCACGACGTTCAACGGTGTCGCCAACGCCAGCAGCGAGGTCGACGCGCTGTCGCTGTCGAAGAACGGCGTCCCGGTCACCTCGAGTTCCGTCACGAGCTACTACGTCCTCAGTCCCTACCAGCCGCTCGGTACGGCGGCGACGTCCGGCAGCGGAACGGTCGGCATCGACTCGGCGCCGGGAACGATCCCGGCGACCCTCACCGTCGGGAGTTCCGGCCCCATCTCGACCGTGACGGTCTATCACGATGCGACGCTCGCCACGGTCGATGCGCACGAGACCGTGACGTATACGGTGACGGCGAACAACACGAAGACGCTGATCCTGTGCGTGAACTCGAACACGACCGACGTGACGGCCCAGGGCACCGCGGACGGCCTGGCCGTGCACAGCGAAGCGGACTGCTACACCGACGATGCGGCGGGGAGCGTCGTGCTGGACCACATCGTGCTGACCATCAGCGGCGTCACCCTGACCTTCAAGTAGCGGCCTCGACAGCACCGGCTGAACGACCGGGGGCCCGCTAGCGACACAGCACCTGCATCGGTTAGGCCGGGTCCGCTGCGCCGGCATCGGCAGGGCCGGACGTCGGAATCTCGGCGTGCACCGTCGTGCCCTGGCCCGGGCTCGAGTCGATGGACGCGTGACCGCCGACCCGGGTCGCCCGCTCGCAGATGCTGTGCAGGCCGATCCGGGAGGTCAGCGCGGCACGCTCCATCGCCGCGGGCACGTCAAAGCCGGTACCGTCGTCGGCCACGGCGATGACGAGCGTATCGCGGTCGCGATGGACCTCAATGCGGATCACCCGCGCCCGGCCGTGTTTCATCGCATTGGCGAGCGCCTCCTGGATGATCCGGAACGCCGCGAGTTCGGCGTCACGGGCGAAGCGACCCACGGTCGGTGCGATCTCGGCCGTCAGCACCGCCGGCGTCAGCGACCGCTCCTGGGCGACGTAATCCTCGACCGCGACAGCGAGCCCGAAGCGGTCAAGCGAGGCGGGCAGCAGGTGCAGCGTGAGGCGCCGGAGCTTGTCCATGATCTCCGCCACCCCGGCATCCCACGTCGGCACCATGGAGGCCGGCAGGACCGCGGAGTTGGGCGCGCGGGCGGCGGCCATGCTGTAGCGCAGTCCGGCCAGCGCCTGCTGCACGTCGTCGTGCAGTTCCCGCGCGAGGTGCCTGCGCTCCGAATCCTGTGCGACCAGGAGTTCCTGCGACAGGCGGTGCAGCTCGCGGTTGGCGCGCAGGAGCGCCCCCTCGATCGTCACCTGCTCGGTAATGTCCCGCGTCAGCACGAGGATTCCCTCGAAGCGGGGGTCGCTCAGGCAGTTCCGCGCCGTGATCTGCACAGTGCGGTACGAGCCGTCCCGGTGGCGGTAGCGCAGCTGCACGGGTCCCGCGTGCCCGGTGGAGAGGACCTGGCGGAACGTGGCATGGGCTACCTTGATGTCGTCGGGGTGCAGAAATTTGGCGTATTTCTGCCCGATCAGCTCCGCCGGCGCATACCCGGCCAGCGCCACGATCGCGTTCGACACCGACTGCACCCGTCCGCCCCGGCTGACGAACTCGAGCACGTCGAGGCTGTGATCCATCAGCATGATGAGCCGCTGGCGCTGCTGGCGCGGCCTCGCACCGATGCCCTCGGCGGCTACCGGCTGCACGACGCGGTGCCCGTGGCGCGGGCGGCAGGAACTCCTCCCGTCACGCACGGCACGGAGCGGCTCACAGACGTCCCATCAGGACGAGGATCAGGATGATCAGGAAGACGAGCCCGAGCCCGCCGCTCGGCACGTAGCCCCAGTTCGCGCTGTGCGGCCAGCGCGGTATGGCGCCGACGACCATCAGCAGCAGGACGACCAGCAGTATGGAACCGAGACTCATGGCGAACTCCCCCGGTTGACCGGAACCGTGACCCGCCCGGCCCGGCCGACGCGCCGGGTCGGTCACAGGCCCGTGCGATCGAGCCTAGGCCCGGTAGGGGTGTCCTTCTGTACGGGACCGCACGGACGCCGGGCCCCGCGTAGCGGCCCGGGCAAGACCCCCGAAGCGCCAAACCTTCAGCGTTCGGAGACTCGGCGCCGACGCTCAGCGGCACTAGCGTGGCTTCTCCAGGCGATCGGACTCGCGCTTGACGACGCCATAGCACTCGCAGCAGCGGCGCTCGATGCCGGCACGGTCGAGCACCGTGATGTGCCCGCGGCTGTAGCGGATGAGCCCGGCGACCTGCAGCTTGCCGGCGGCCTCGGTCACGCCCTCACGCCGCACGCCGAGCATGTTAGCGATCAGTTCCTGTGTCATCGACAGGTCATCGCCCTCGAGCCGATCGAGGCTCATCAGCAGCCACCGGCACAGCTGCTGGTCGATCGAGTGGTGGCGGTTGCAGACCGCGGTCTGCGCCATCTGCGTGATCAGCGCCTGGGTGTAGCGCAAAAGGAGATGCTGCAGGTCGCCGCCGCGGATGAATTCCTGCTTGATGATTTCGCTGCGCATGCGATAGGCCTCGCCGGCGCTCTGCACGACAGCGCGGCTCGGCGTCGATTCGCCGCCCATGAAGAGCGCGATGCCCACGACGCCGTCCTTGCCGACAACGGCGATCTCGGCCGAGGCGCCGTCTGCCATCACGTAGAGCAGCGAGACGATGGCGGTCGTCGGAAAATAGACGTAGCCGAGCTGCACGCCCGACTCGTAGACGACGGTGCCGAGCGACAGCGAGACGGGCTGCAGGCTGCTCTCCAGCCGCGCCCAGTCCGCCGGCGACAGCGCACCGAGAATGTGATTGCGCCGCGCCTTGCTGGTCGCGGATTCACCGGTTGGCATCGTCACGGTCTCGTTTCCCGAGTCACGACCCGTTGCGACAACCCGGTCAGGCTGCGGACCCACGATAGCACTGTACGGTAGCGAACCAATCGTCCTTTTCCAGTACGAACCGGATCATCACGCAGAAGGCAGGCCGTGTGCGATACCGCACAGACCGACAACGGCGCAATTGTCGGCCGCGGGCGGGGCGACCGGTCACCGCCGCCCGTCCGCGCTCGCCTAGCGCGAGCGGCCCGCAACGGCGACATCGCCCTGCGAGATGATCACCTCGACCCGGCGATTTTCCTGTCGGCCGGTCGGCGTGTCGTTGCTCGCGACGGGGAACGCTTCGCCGTATCCCTGCGTCGCCACGCGCTGCAATGCAATGCCGCGACGCGTCAGCGCAGAGGCAACGGCGCCCGCGCGCCGCTCGGACAGGCCCTGGTTCGACGCCTCGCTGCCGACGCTGTCGGTAAAGCCCTCGATACGCACGAGTCTCTCCGGGTGGCTCGTCAGGAACGCCGAGAGGGCATCGATCGAGCGGTCGGAACTGCCCTGCAATTCACTGCGCCCCGTCGCGAACAGAACGTCGCCGAGCGTGATCACGTCACCCCGATCGGTCGGCTTGGCCTTGAGCGCCGCGAGGTCGGCCGCGAGCGCGGTCGCCCGGTCGTTGGCGACGGCGAGACCCGCCGCGCTGTCCGCCGCCTTCGCATTCGCTACGCGCAGGTCCGCGTTGCGCGCCTCGATGACGACGGCGTTGCGCCGGTTGTCCTGCTGGGCGATATCCGCGCTGGAGGCGAGCAACGCGCCGTGCATGCGCGCCGCCCGCGCGTAGCGGTCCGCGAGGTACGCCTGATGGTTGACCTCGGTCGCGGTCGCACCGCTGTCATTGCCGGCGGCCGCGCGGCTCAGCGCGGCATCGGCTTTCGCCATCTCGACGTTCGCGTCACTCCGGACGTTGCCGTCGGCGTGCGCCGCGGCGACCGAGAGGCGCGCTGCGTTGAGCTGGGTGTCGTCCCGGGGCACGGACGCGCAGGCACCGAGCACAACGAGGATCGCCAGGCCCAGTGCGGCGCGGCCGGCCGGCCGGCGCTTTGATTCATTAGGGGACTGCATGCGTGACTCTCCGGTTAACGTTCCTGGGCGATTCATTGCGGCGTGCGGCGATCCGCCTCCGAGCGAATCGCGGTAATGTTCCTGTCGACCTCCGTGGCGGCCTTGGCGGCGGTGCGGCTCTGCGCCGTCAGGTCCGCCAGTTGCGCGTCTGCCATCGACTCCTCGACGAGGTTCTGGGAGCGGCGAGCGTCGCCCTTGGCGGCCGACTCTTTCGCCTCGCCGAGCTTCATCTGCGCCGCCTGCAGTGACTCGTTGGCCAGATCACCGGCACCCGCCTTCTGCGCCTGGGCGATGGCCACTTCGGCGCGGGTCATGTCGGGCGTCGGCGCGATCGGCGCGCTCGCACACCCGGCGAGAAGGCTCGCGGCGAGCAGCACCCCGCCACCACCGGCGAGCGATCGGAACGGCCGCGCCCCTTGGCGCTTCGTTGTGTGGCAACGACCGGATTGTGAGAGCGTACGCATAGCATGACTTCCTTAGGTGACTCGCGATCGGGCCATGGCCGGGGCGATACCCGGCGATGAAGAAGCGCATCCGATGAGGCAAGACGCGAGGCTATGGCATTGCACCAACGGTGTCGGTGCGTTGACGCACCCACTTGCGCGCAGCGGGCAGGTGCGAGCGCTGCAGAGCGCCTCGGTGCCGGTGCCGTGACGGCCGGCTTCACGGCTGGCCGGGAACGGCCCTCTTTCGCGGCAGGATCTGCACGCGCGTAGCGGCCGAGCCCGGCTGGCACGAGCGCAGGATGAGCGCGGCCGTGAGGCGCGCAATCACCTCGGAGCGGACGTAAGCCTGGTCGCCGAAGTCCGGGACGGGATAGACGACCTGGTAGTTCACGACGCCATCACCAAAGTCGGCCGCATAGGCCGTGGCGCCGGCGATTGTCCGGCCGTCTGCAACTCCATTGATCGCGGCCTCGATCAGCTCGATGACCTCGACCGGTCGCAGGCCGGCGTCGACCGCGAGCGCGCAGGTCCCCCAGTGCGCCCCCTGGTGTCTCGTGTGGTTCGTGACGATGGCTTTCGCCACAACACTGTTCGGGATGACGATGACATCGTTCTGCCAGGTGCGAAGCCGCGTCGATCGCCAGTTGATCTCGAGGACCTGCCCCTCGGGGCCGCCGGCGAGCGTGATCCAGTCACCGGCCCCGAACGGCCGGTCGATGTTGATCGCGAGCCCCGAGAGCACATCACCCAACGTGCTCTGCAGGGCGAGGCCGAGCACGATGGCCAGCACGCCGGAGGTCGCGAGCACCGCCGAGATCGGCTGCTTCATCACGGTCTCCATGATGCCGACGAAGGCGATCACGTAGAACAGGACGGACGCGAGGTCCGCGAAGAGGCGCCGGGCATGAGGCAGGTTGTCGCGCGGAAACAAGGTCCTGCGCAGGATCAGGTCCAGCACGCCGTTCAGGAGCCAGGCGCCAATGAGCCACCAGGCAATGCCGAAGATCTCGGTCGGGAGGCTTGCCGAGCCGGGGCTGCGAGCGAACAGATACTGGCCCAGACGGTTGTCCGGCAACGGATAGACGGACGTGATGAGGACGAGCGCCGTTGATGCCCACAGGAGCGAGCGGTACGGCCGAAGGCGCGCGAGGCAACCGCCAACGACGAGGATGAGCGCGACGGCCCACGCGCCGACCTGGAGAAAGCCGATCACGCCCGTCACGCCCGCGACCGGGCGGTTTGCACGGTGACACCATCGCCGCGAAGCCGCGCGAACCGACGCCGTCGCCCCCGACGGCTGTCAGGCACCGCGTCCATTGTCAGAAGCCGGCGATGGCAAGCGCGACGCCGCAGGAGCGGACGTTCACGTAGTAGCGCGCAAGGTCGCTCATGTAGCCGCGCGAGCACCAGACGACGAACGGTATTTCGAGCACCTGGATACCGGCCTCGAGGCGGACCGTGGAATACCGTCCGATCGACTGGCTGCCCGTCGTATAGGCCACCGACAGCTCCGTGGCGCTGATCGCCCGGGTCTCTGCCCGCACACCCTCGAACTTGGCACGTACCATGAGGCCATCCACCTGCTTGCGCGGCTTGCCCTGCGTCGTCACTTCCCAGGACCGCACCTCCTCGGGGGGACCCTGGAAGATGCCGTTGCTGAGGAACTCCTTCGCGGAGCCGTTCACCGACCAGCGGAAGTGGCTGTTCTCGCGCAGCACGTGCCGGCCATTGAGCTCGAGGTAGTCCCAGCCCCGGCTGATGTAGTCGATCGCGTAGCGCGGGTCCTGCGCCGTGCGCAGGGCCTCGGCGTAGCCGGCCGCGGTGTCGATGGACTGGCCGTTCGATTCGTGCGCATAGGCGAAGGTCGCGTAGCTTTTCGGCTCCTGGATGCGCCGCGGCAGGAAGTCGGCGCCCGGAGCCGTTACGGCATCCGGTGCCGCTGCCCTGAACACGTGCTGGAAGAAGACCTTGGGGTTGAGGCGCTTGACGATCGCCGGCGACGACTGGCGGGTGTCGTAATAGAACGCAAAGCGCCCCGAGAAGGCGACGAACAGCCGGTTGTCCGGGCTCCACACCCGCTGCGTCAGCCGCGGCATCAGCGGGTACTTGACGGAGAGCGTGAAGTCGACGAACGAGGTATCACCGGTGGCACGGGTGTAGCCGATGAGATTCGGCTCGTAAGCCTGCAGCGGCGCGCCGACCGTCCGGAACACGTTCTCCTCGCCGGCCCGGCACGCGAGCGGCAGGAAGGCGATGAAGAGCATGCCCGCCACCCAGGCGCCACGGACCGCCTTCGGCCCCCCTGGCGCTACCGCCGTCAGCGCGCCCCGGCCATCCGGGCGGCGTGGCGGGCCCGTCACGTCGCGTGCAGGACGTGCACCGGTGGACGCGACAGGCGCAGCGGATGGCCCCGGCCGTCCGCTTCGAGGCGGCTGCCTTCGAGGACCCGCCGCGCGGCCGCCACCTCGAGCGCGTCGCCGTGCATCAGCAGCGCGTAGCCGTCCGCCTTCAGCGAGACGGCGTAGCGGATCACCTGGTCGTTGGGAATGCCGATGGAGGTCAGGGCCGCGGCCAGTGCCGCGACCCCGCCGACCGTCGCCGCGCCCTCGAGTGCCGCGAAGAGCGCGGCCACCAGCGGACCGGCCATCGCCACGACGCCGATGCCCGGCAGCACGAACACGGCCGGGGCGAGCAAGAGGCCCCAGAACGCGCCCCAGAACGCCCCCATGCCGCCCCAGGCCCGCATCCGCGCGCCGACACCGTAGAAGCCGAGTGCCTGTTCGTCGGAGTGGTAGCCCTTGCCGAGGACAGAGAGCCGGCGGATGTCGACGCCCGACCCGTGCAGCGCGCGGATGGCGGCCTCGGCGTCGTCGTGCGTGGTCGAGGTCCAGAGCAGGGAGTCGGTACTGGCCATGAGGGGTGCTCGCTTGACGATCGGTGATCGGGAGTGATGGGCACGCGCGGCGGTACCCGAACCGATGCCGCCGTCCGTGCGGCGGGTGAGGTGCGAGACTGGGCCTGACGCTTGGAAAAGACCGTGCGCCGCCCCGCTTAGTCCGCTACGCGGCTGCTGACCGAGGGCCGGCGACGGTCACACGCCCACGGGGCGAGCCTTCGCTGCCGCTCGCCGCCGCACGGGGGTTCGCTGGCGCACAGACACGCGCCGCGCCGTCGCGAGACCGTACGGCGCGCGGCGGCTCAGGCCCATCGGACCGGCGTCGGGGACGCGGGCGCGCGCCGGGTTCACGCTTGCCATCGACTATGGGCTCCGGGTGCCGGTCGACGGCTACCTCCCTGCCCAAAAGGACTCGCCCATGCCTCTGCCCGCCCCGGCGCGATCCCCGCGGGACACCAACCACCTCCTCGTCCGACTCGGCGCCGCCGCCGCGCGGCGACTGCGCTCCCGGTGCGAACCGGTGACGCTGACCTTTGGCGAGGTCCTGAGCGAGGCGGACGCCCGCCTCGGTCACGTGTATTTCCCGGTGCAGGGGTTCATCTCCGTGCTCGCCACCGTGGGCCAGGCGCACGCGCTGGAGGTGGGCCTGATCGGCACCGAAGGCATGCTCGGATCCACGCTCGCGCTCGGCGTGCCGACCTCGCCGCTGCAGGCCCTCGTGCAGGGCGACGGCACGGCCCTGCGCATGAGTGCGGCGCGGTTTCGTGCGGAACTGGTCGCGAGCCCCGGGCTCCGGGATCTGATGCACCTCTATTGCTATGTCCTCCTCCGCCAGACCGGGCAGGCCGCGGCGTGTGTCCATTACCACGCCGTCCCGGCCCGGCTCGCCCGCTGGCTCCTGATGACGCTCGACCGCACCGCAGGCACCGAGCTGCAGCTGACCCAGGAGTTCCTCGGCCGGATGCTCGGCGTGCGGCGCGTCGGCATCACGCAGGCGGCGAGCCGCCTGCGGGACGCGGGCCTCATCAGCTACCACCGGGGCGCCATCACCGTGCGCGATCGCGCCGGTCTTCTGGACGAGGCGTGCGACTGTTACCGGGCCGACCAGCGCAGCTACGCGGCCCTGCTCGGCCGGCCGGCGCCGCGACGCCCGCGACCCGCCCGCTGATCGCCACGCCCGCGCTG
>CAIMCI010000170.1 GCA_903839465.1 uncultured Pseudomonadota bacterium | reverse complement strand
GTCAAGGTCTGCTCCTGGTACGACAACGAGTGGGGCTTCTCGAACCGGATGCTCGACACCACGCTTGCGTGGAGCCGCGCGAAATGACCGTCGCGGCTGGCGCCGGCGCGCCGGCAGGCGTGTCGACGCGGGTGGTGCGCATGCAGGATGTGCCGCTCGCCGGTCAGCGGGTCCTGATCCGGGAGGATCTGAACGTCCCGGTGAAGGACGGCGTCGTGACGAGCGACGCGCGGATTCGCGCGTCGCTGCCGACGATCCAGCAGGCTCTGGCAGCCGGTGCTCGCGTCATGATCCTGTCGCACCTCGGCCGGCCCGAGGAAGGCAAGCCCTCGGATGAGTTCTCGCTGGCCCCCGTGGCCGCGCGACTGTCGGAGTTGCTCGGTCGCAAGGTTCCGCTCGTCAAGGACTGGCTCGATGGGGTGACCGTCGAGCCTGGCGAGGCGGTCCTGCTCGAGAACGTCCGCTTCAACAAGGGTGAGAAGAAAGACGCCGAGGACCTCTCGCGGCGGATGGCGGCGCTGTGCGACGTCTACGTGATGGATGCCTTCGGTACGGCCCATCGCGCCGAGGCGAGTACCCACGGCGTCGCCAAGTTCGCGCCGATCGCCTGTGCAGGTCCGCTGCTGGTCAACGAACTGGTGGCGCTCGACACGGCCCTCGACAATCCGAAGCGACCGCTGGTTGCGATCGTCGGGGGCTCGAAAGTGTCGACCAAGCTCACTGTGCTCGAGGCGCTGCTCGCTCGGGTGGACCAGCTGATCGTCGGTGGCGGCATCGCCAACACCTTCCTGTTGGCGCAGGGCAACCCGATCGGCAAGAGTCTCGCCGAGCCGGACATGCTTGACATTGCGATGCGCCTCTTGGCGCAGTCCGCGGCGAAGGGCGTGGCGATCCCGTTGCCCACCGACGTCGTGGTCGCCACAGAGTTTTCCTCAAGCGCGGAGGCTGACGTCAAGGCCGTCGCGGACGTGGCGGCCGGCGAGATGATCCTCGATATCGGTCCGGATACGGCGGAGCGCTTCGCCCGTATCGTGAAGGATGCAGGCACCGTGATCTGGAATGGACCCGTCGGTGTGTTCGAGTTCGATCAGTTTGGCGAGGGTACGCGCTCGCTTGCGACCGCGATCGCGCAGTCGAAGGCGTTTTCGCTCGCCGGTGGCGGCGACACGCTGGCTGCGATCGAGAAGTACGACGTCGAGGACGGAATCTCCTATATCTCGACCGGCGGCGGTGCATTTCTCGAGTTCGTGGAGGGCAAGCCGCTGCCCGCGGTCGTCATGCTCGAGAGCCGCGCCAGGGAGTTGAAAGCCAAATGAGCGTTATTCGTACGCCGCGTCGCACCAAGATCGTCACCACGCTCGGTCCTGCGACGGACGACCCAGAGGTTCTCGCCGAACTGATCCGGGCCGGTGCAGACGTCGTACGGGTCAACTTCTCGCATGGCCGTTTCGAGGACCACGCGCGGCGCGTGACGCTGGTGCGCGATGCCGCACTGAGCGTTGGGCGCTACGTGGGCATCCTGGGTGACCTGAGCGGGCCTAAGATCCGCATCGATCGATTCATCGAGGGCGCGGTCCAGCTGGTGGAAGGCGCTGATTTTACGCTCGACGTCGCGCTCGACCCCGCGGCCGGTACGCTCGCGGCGGTCGGTTGTGCTTACAAGGATCTGCCGCGCGACGTCCATGGCGGCGACGTGCTGCTGCTCAATGACGGACTGATCGTGCTCGAGGTGCGCAGCGTCCAGGGCTCGAAGGTCTTGACCCGCGTGCTGACCGGCGGCGAGTTGTCGAACAACAAGGGTTTGAACCGCCGCGGCGGCGGCTTGTCGGCGGGTGCTCTGACCGACAAGGATCGCGAGGACGTCAAGATCGCCGCGAAGCTCGGCGTCGATTATCTGGCCGTGTCCTTCCCGAAGAATGCCGAGGACATGCAGGAAGCGAAGTGGCTGCTCAAGCAGGCCGGCAGCAGTGCCAAGGTCTGCGCGAAGATCGAGCGTGCC
>CAIMCI010000169.1 GCA_903839465.1 uncultured Pseudomonadota bacterium | reverse complement strand
GCGGTGGACGGCGTCGCGGCCGCACCGCCCGTCGCCGCGCCGGCACCGTCGGTCGCCGCCTCGCCAGCGCCCGGCAAGACCCCGGCGGCCAAGACACCGGGCGCCAAGACACCCGCCGCGCACGCCACGGCCGGCAAGAAGCCGGCGCGACCCCACCACGCTGCGCACGCCGCGACCACCTCGGCGGACAGCGCCGCCATCGCCGAGCGGCACGCGAAGGCGCTGGCCGAAGCCAAGGCCCGCGCCGAGGCGACGGCGCGCCCCCCCGGCTCCTCGCGCGTGGTCGAACCGACCCAGGCCGCGGCACTGTTCCCGGTCCATTCCTGGTACATACCGCCGCCGCCACCGCCGCCGCCGCCGCCGCTGCCGCCGGCACCGCCAAGCGCGCCGCCCTTCCCGTACGCGTTCATGGGCAGCTTCGCGCCGGCGGGCGAGCCACCCGTCTTCTTCCTGGCGCGCGGCGACCGGGTGACCGACGCCCATCTCGGCGACCGCATCGACGGGGTCTACGACTTCGAGAGTGCTGACGGCGGTCAGCTCGTTTTCAACTACGTGCCGCTAAACATTCGCCAGACGATCTCGACCGGAGCGCCCCGATGACGCGGAATATCAAAGTTGTTTTGGTGGCTTGCCTCGGCACCCTCGCCACCGGCTGTGCGGCGGATCTCGCCCACACCCGCGGCCTGAAGGACGCGGCGCGGGGCGACTACGGCCAGGGCATCGCCGAGCTCGAACAGGCCGTGCAGAAGGACCCGGAGAACCTGATCTACCGGCTGGACCTGCGCTCGCGCAAGGAAGCGGCCGTGCAGCAGCTGATCAGCGCCGGCGAGCAGGCCCGCGCCGCGGGCCGCCCGGAGGCGGCGGATGCCGCGTTCCGCCAGGTGCTGCTGCTGGAGCCGGCCAACGACCGGGCGGTGAAGGGGCTGGCGGCGATCGATGCCGACCGCCGGCACGCCGAGCGGATCGCGAAGGCGACCCAGCTCCTCGACGCCAAGCAGGTCGACGCGGCCGACGCCGAGGTGCGCGCGGTGCTCACCGAGGACCCGGGCTTCGCACCGGCCACGGCGCTCGCCGCCCGTATCAGCACGGTGCGCGGTCCAACCACCGTCGTGCCGCACCTGCACTCGCGCAACAACCGGCCGGTGTCGCTGCAGTTCCGCGACGCCCCGACCAAGATGGTCTTCGAGGTCCTCGCGCGCCAGACCGGGCTCAACTTCATCTTCGACAAGGACGTCAAGACCGAGACCAAGACGACGATCTTCGTCAACGAGGTGCCGGTCGAGCAGGTCATCGACCTCATCCTCGAGCAGAACCAGCTCGGCCGGCAGGTCCTGTCCGACACGATGGTGCTGATCTACCCGAACACGCCGGCGAAGCAGAAGGACTACCAGGACGAGATCGTCCACACGTTCTATCTCGCCAACGCCGCCCCGAAGGACGCCGAGTCGATGCTCAAAACCGTGCTCGGCGCGAAGACGATGTACGTCGACGAACGCTCGAGCACCGTCGTCCTGCGCGACACGCCGGAACACGTGCGCATGGCCGAGAAGCTCATCGCGGCCCTCGACGTGCCCGAGGCCGAGGTCATCATGGAAGTGGAGGTGCTCGAGGTCACGAAGACCGTGCTCGACCAGGTCGGCGTCCACTACCCGACCAGCGTGTCATTGGCCATGACCTCGCCGAGCGGCGGCAAGGGCCTCGTGCTCGGCGACCTGCACAAGCAGACGAGCGACACGATCACGGTCTCGCCGCTCGGTGTCAGCCTCGACCTGCTGAAGACGACGGGCCAGACCAACGTGTTGTCCAGCCCGCGGATCCGGGCGAAAAACAAGGAAAAGGCGAAAGTCCTCATCGGCAACCGCGTGCCGGTCGTGACCTCGGGCACGAGCGCCACCACCGGCGGCTCGTACTCGACGAGCAACGTGCAATACCTCGATATCGGTCTGACGCTCGAGGTGACGCCGACCGTGCACCTCGACGGCAACGTCGTCATCAAGACCGCGCTCGAGGTGAGCTCCATCGTCAAGGAATTCGACGTCCAGACCGGCCCCGGCAGCTCGACGCACGTCTACCAGATCGGCACCCGCAACGCGAACACGACGCTCGAGCTGCGCGACGGCGAAACGCAGGTGCTCGCCGGCCTCATCCAGGACAACGACCGGCGGAGTTCCTCGCACATCCCCGGCCTCGGCGACCTGCCGCTCCTCGGCCGCCTGTTCGGTTCGGACGGCACCACGCGCGAGAAGAACGAGATCGTGCTGTCGATCACGCCGCGCATCATCCGCGCCCAGTCGCGGCCAGCGGCCGAGACCACCGAGTTCTGGTACGGCAGCGAGACGCAGACCCGCTCAGCGCCGATCGCGACACCGGCAGCCGCCGGCGGCACCGCGACCGGCGGGCCGGTGGGCCCGGGCAGCGTGTCGT
>CAIMCI010000168.1 GCA_903839465.1 uncultured Pseudomonadota bacterium | reverse complement strand
CGCCGGCAGTTCGCTGCCCGCGGCAGGCCGCGGGACCCGCGGCGTCAGCGCCCGCGCCGGCGCCGCCGGTGCCACTCGGGCGAGCAGGGTGGCCACGGCGTCGAGCGCTGCCTCGGCATCAAGGCCCGCCGCCTCGACAGCGACCGTGTCGCCCTGCTGCAGGCCGAGGGTCATCAGCGCGACCGGGCTGCGCGCATCGGCCTGCCGACCGCGCGCCCGAACGATGACCGCGGCGGCATAGGGTTGGAGGGCAGCGACCAGCCTCGCCGCCGGCCGGGCGTGCAGGCCGTGCTCGAACGGCACGCGGAACAGCCCCTCGCGCCGGGCCGCGCCGGCGTCGGCCGCTGGTGCGGGTGGCGGCGCGCCGGGGCCGGCAATTCTCAAGAACGCGGTGCCGGTGTCGATCCGACCGGGCGCCGCCTTCCAGGCAATTCTCCGAGAATGGCGTTCGGCCATCACGATCGGGGTAACGGCGCTCGGCGCCTCGCGGACCACTCGATCCAGGTTGAAGGCCAGCAGCGGCTGGCCGGCGACGACGGCCTCGCCGTCGGCGACGAGTCGTCGAAATACCTCGCCGCCGAGCGTGACGGTGTCGATGCCGACATGGATCAGGAGTTCGCCCGCCGTCGAGTGCAGGGTGACGGCGTGGGCGCCGTGCGGCGGCCACACGACGGTCCCCGGACACGGCGCGTGCACGGTGTTGCCGGTCGGGTCGATCGCCAGGCCGTCGCCGGCCAGCCCGGCCGAGAACACCGGATCCGGCACGTCGGCGAGCGGCAGGACCCAGCCGGACAGCGGCGCCAGCAGTTCGATCGTCGACTCCATCCGTGCTCCCCCTGCGAGTCGGTCGCCTGCCACGGCCTTCGCGACCGGTCGCTCACCGCCCGCCATGGCCGTCGTCCAGGTCAACCGGACGGTCGGTATTGTAGTCCTCGCGCGCGACCTGCCGGCCGATCAGGCTGCCCGGCGCGAGGCGCGGTTCAATCGGCAATCTCGAGCCAGGCGCTGCGCCCGGCCCGCCCGTTCGGGGCGAACGCAGCGACCGTCACGCGGCCGCGGGCCGGCAGCGGGCCGGTCATCTCCGGGCTTCCGGACGTCGGCTCGCTGCCATCGGTCGTGTAGCGCAGGTGATACCCCGGATAGGCGTGATTGGCGCGCACCATCGCGCCGTCCCGCACGAGACCAGGTGGCGGCAAGCGGTAGCGGACGTCGCCGCCCTCGAGGTCAAGGCGGGCGAGCACCTGCTTGGCGAGCTGGTTCATGAACACCGCCCAATCGTGGCGGTGGCGCGTCGCCGTCGCGACCGGGTCGGCGAGGCGTACCCAGCCGGGCTCCGCACTCCAGGCCCGCTCCGCGACCGCGACCAGTCGTGGCATCAAGAGGTAGTCGAGGCGCTCCTGGCTGCGCACCGTCTCACCGAAGAGCTGGGCTTCCATTCCGGCGATGCGTGCCCGTCCGTCCGGCGTCGGCCAGACCGGCGGCGTCGACGGCCAGGCGGCATTCAATGGCACGAAATCGTAGATACGCCGGACCGAGATCGACGGCGCCCAGTTCAGACCCGGCTCCTCGGCCCGGTCCTCGTGCGCCATATCGAGGTAGAGGTGGCTGGCGCCGGCAAGGATGATCCGGTAACCCGCATTCGCCAGCCGGTAGGCAAGGTCGTCCCCGTCAGCGACGTCGTTCCATACGTAGAGCGTGACGTTTTCGCGGGCGAGACCGGCATCGGGCTCCGTTGCCGCCGGGTTCGGCGCCGGTCGCTGCGCAAACTGTTCCCAGCCAGCGACTGTCAGGGCGTGCGATCGCGCGATCTCGAGAACGCGCCGCGCAAAGTAGCCCTTCAGCTCCGCCACGGAACCGAGCCCGAGCTCGCCGACGCGCGTGGCACAGGCGGGCGAGCCCTCCCAGACGCCGGCCGGCAGCTCGTCACCCCCGACGTGCACGAGGCCCGGCGCAAGGCCGGCCTCGCGGTAGTCCGCGGCCAGCGCCGAAAACACGCGATCGATGAACGCGTAGGTCGACTCGAGGCCGGGGTTGAGGGCGTTGTCGTCGTGCCCCTGGTCGCTGACGTAGCGCGAGCGGTCCGCGGCCTCGCTGAGGAGGAGGGTGTCGGCGTCGGGTCGACCGTCCGCGGCGAGCCGGCGATGACGCGCGTCCATCGCTTTGATCGCAGCCCGCGCGTGCCCTGGCATGTCAAATTCCGGCACGATCGTGATGCCGCGGTCGTCGGCGTAGCGCAGCAGGTCGACAAATTCCGCACGGGTGTAGTGGCCGCTGCCATGGGCATCGTCGGGATCGGGTCCCGAGCCGTGGGCCGGTGGCAGGTACTCCCGATCCGACACGGCGGCGTGACCGCGCCGGCCGCCGACCGTGGTGAGTTCCGGCAGGCCGTCGATCGCCAGCCGCCAGCCCTCGTCGTCGCTTAGGTGCAGGTGCAGGGCGTTCAGCTTGAGGCGGGCCATGAGGTCCAGCGTGCGGCGGACGATGGCCGGCGGCTGGAAGTTGCGGGCAACGTCGAGCTGCAGGCCGCGGTAGGCAAAACGGGGCTCGTCCTGCACGACGAGGGCAGGCACACGGACCGGCAACGTCGTCGGCACCGGCAACAGGAAGGACAGCGACGCAAGTCCGCGCAGCACACCGAGACGGCTTTGGCCGCGCACGCGGATACCTCGGACCGGGTCGATCGACAGCACGTAGGCCTCGGGCGAAGACAACCCCGGCAGTGGTCCAACGGCAAGGACGACGGGCGGGCCACCGCGCGGTGTGCCGGTCGGGAACGCGCGATCAAGCAAAGCCTCGG
>CAIMCI010000167.1 GCA_903839465.1 uncultured Pseudomonadota bacterium | reverse complement strand
CGCAGGAGCCCATCTCGCTCGATCGCCCGATCGGCGAGGACGACGACTCGAACCTCGGCGACTTCATCGAGGACATCAGCGTCGTGAGCCCCGCGCACTCGGCCGCTTCCGCGATGCTGCGGGACGAGGTGAGCGAGGTCCTCAAGACGCTCACGCCGCGCGAGGCCAAGGTGATCCGCCTGCGCTTCGGGCTTACCGACGACGGGGCGCAGCGCACGCTGGAAGAGGTGGGCGCGTTCTTCAACGTCACCCGCGAGCGCATCCGGCAGATCGAGGCGAAGGCGCTGCGCAAGCTGCGCCACCCCAGCCGCTCCGAGCAGCTGCGCAGCTTCCTGATGGAGGACTAGAGCCCGGGGGTCGGGCGCCGCGCGCGGTCAGCGCACGGCGCCCGGCGTCGGCCCGTCGCTGGCGCGCGGCGGTGGGGCATCCGCCGTCGCCCGGCGGTACACGGACCGGACGTGGATTGCCTTGAAGTCCCAGGCCTTCAGCGTCACTTCGCTGATCAGCGTGCCCGCCTCGGCGCCCGGCCGCCAGACTTCCTCGAGCCGGACCCGGCCACCGTCGACACTCTCGACCGTGAGGCTGTCGCCATTGAATCCGGCACGGATCCGCCGCGAACCGTAGCGGTCCGTGATCGTCGGCGGATCCTCGGCGGCCAGCTCGAAGTGGCGCCGCCTGTCACCCTGCACCACCGTCAGCATCCGGTCGTCGCGTTCGATCACGAGTTCGTCAGCGGGCACCGCGACGCTGCGCACGAACTGCAGCCGTTCGCTCGGCCGCAGGCGCGGCGCGTTGTCGTCATAGGCACGGGCGGCGTTCGCGGAGGAGCCGTCCTGCCCGGACTGGCCACGCTGTCCACGCTGGCCCCGACTGGCGCCACCGTCATTCGCTGCCGAGGGCGGCGCCAGCACGGGGGGCGGCGCGGGCATGGCGCGTGGCGCGGGCGTGGCCGCGCCGATGATCTTCAGGGCATCGTCACTCGCCGCGCGGTCCAGAAGCCAGCGTCCGCCGGGATCGGCGGCGCGACTGCGCGGTGCGCCGTTCAGTGACGTCGCCATGCAGCCGGCCAGGAAGCTGAACGCGAGCGCGAGCGTCGCGCCGCGCACGAGCGCCCCGTGGCGCGCCGCCTTCGCCCCCTGCACCTGCATGGCGCGAGGATACCGCGTGTCGCCGCCGGTCACCTAGCCGGCGCTACCGGACACTGTAGCCACGACCCTCGAGACAGGAAGTCATCGCCCGCAGGTAGTCCGCGCGCCGCTGCGTCACCTCTTCGGGCGCCACGCCGCCGCCCGTCTGCGTGGGATCAAAGCCGGTCTGTTCGCCGGCCCAGCGGTGACACTCGTAGCGATCCGTCGCCTGCTGCTCGGCGCTCTGGCCGTTCTTGGGATAGACGTACAGGTTGTCGGCCTGGGCGACCGCCACTTCCGCGCCAGGTGGCGGCTGGACGACTTCGTAACCGCGGTCCTCGTCGCGGTAGGCGTAGTAGACGTTGTTGTAGTAGTAGTACGGAAAGCCGCCGAACCAGAAGCTCGTGTAGCCCCACGGCAGCCACGGCACAAATGCGCCGTAGGGCGGCGCGCAGACGATCCAGCCGGCGCCGCCCGGCCGGTACCAGTAGCCACCGTGATACCAGTAATGACCGCCGCCATGGTGCACCTCGATACCCTGGTTCGAGGCAAACCCCGGGTGCGAACCGCCATAGCCCGGATGCGGCGCGCCGTATGCGGCGTGGCCCACGGAGCCACCGTGTACGGCCGGCGCCGCGCCGCCCGGTCCGCCACCGCTGTGACCGCCGCCGGTGTGGCCGCCGCCCGTGTGGCCGCCGCCGTCGTGGCCCGGCTGGTAGGAGGCATGCACGAAGGAAGCCCCGCCGCCGGCCGGGGTCAGCGACGTCCAGTGCGACCCGTAAGCCGCCGGCGCATGCGGCGTCGCGAACGCGTGCGCGCCGGCATAGGCCGGTGCCGGCGCGCGATACGGGGCGTAACCGCCGTAACCCACCGGCGCGTGGTAGGCCGGCGCGTGGAAGGCGGGCGCCGCGGCCAGGTGCGCGGGCGCCGAATAGCCGTGCGCACCGCCGCCGGAGGCCGCGGCGT
>CAIMCI010000166.1 GCA_903839465.1 uncultured Pseudomonadota bacterium | reverse complement strand
CGCCCCGGCGGCGGCGACGGCCGCCGCGTCCGCGGCCGGCTTGCCGAGGGTGACGATGATGGAGTTGCCGTTGACGCGTACGTCGTAGGGCACCATGTTCTCGAGGTTGACGACCACGCGCGTACGGCCACCGCCCTCGCCGGTCACGACGCTGTCGACTCCCGCCGACTTGACGTCGACGCGCCGGTTGGCGAGCGCAAGACCCACACCCGGAAGGTCGAGCGACAGGCGCGCCGGCCGGTCGATGGTGAAGGCCAGCGGCTGAGGCGAGGCTTCGGTCGTGTGCAGCGTGATCTGCACCTGCTGGCCCGGCAGCGTCGTGACATCGACGTTGTCGAGCTTGTTCGCACCGTCGGCGCAGGCCGCGCGCGCAGCGAGCAGCAGCGCGGCGCAGGCGATGCGCGCGGGCGCCTTCGACTGCCACTGCAGACTGCGGAACCATTGGCCGAGGTAGACGTTCATTCCCTTACTCCCCATGACCTGGCCGGGCAATGTTGCCGGCCTTCAGCCACTCGCGATCCCTGTACGTCGGCTCGGAAACCCGAGCCGCGTCCCGTAACGTTTGATGCCGTCAGTTGGCTAGCGACAGCCCCGCTTGACGCTCCGTATAGCCGCCGAGTCCGTCCGGCGCGATTTCCAGTACCGTGATCCTCGAATCCGTGATCGCCGTGACCTTGCCGTCACTCTGGCCGATGAAGTTGCCCGGCAGGACCCGATGCACGAGACCGTCCTTGGTCTGCACGAGGCCGTACATCTTCCCGCCCTGGCGCAGGGTGCCGACCATGCGCAGCGTATCGAGCGAGAAGCCCTCGAGGAATTCGCGGTTGCGGCCCCGGTCCGGTCGCGGCCCGGCGGCCGCCGTCGAGGACTGGACACTCGGCTGGAAGGGCGAACGCATGCCGGTCGGGTCGTAGAGGAACGACTCGTAGGGCTTGAGGTCCGGCAGCGGCTCGATGCGCCCGCCCGGGCGCTTGCGCTTGTCGGCAAGCTCCGCCTTGAGGTCCGAGAGGCCCTTGCCGCAGCCCGACAGGCCGCCGAGCAGCGTGACGCCAATCGCTGCGAGCAGCACCGTGCGCACGATGGATGACCGACGCATGCCCATCACTTCGCCTCCGCCGCGGGCGCTGCCGCCGCCGCGGCCCCGGCCTTCGCCTGCGCAGCCTTGGCCTTCGCGGCGACCGCGGCCTCCTCGGCTTCGTCAAGATAGCGGTAGGTCTTGGCCGTCACCTGCAGCGTAAGCTGGTCAGGCGACTGCGTGTCCTTTGAATCCGGCTGGATCGTGATGTCATGCAGCGTCACGATGCGCGGCAGCGCGGCGATGCCGCTGACGAAGGTGCCGAACTGGTGGTAGGAGCCCGTCAGGCGGATCGAAATCGGCAGTTCCGCGTAGAAGTCGCGGCGCACCTCGGTGCCTGGCTGGAACAGCTTCTCCTGCAGGCCGGCGGCGAGGCCGACCTGCGAGATATCGACCAGCAGGTTCGGCACTTCGGTCCGTCCCGGCAGCTGGCGGAGCATCGCGCCGAAGGAGCGCTCCATGTCCTTCAGCTGCGCCCGGTAGGCGTCGAGGTTCGCGGCCTTGCGCTGCTTGTCGTCGAAGGAACGCATCAGCGTCTGTTCGGTCTTTTCCGCCTCGCGCAGCGCGGGCAGCTGGTTGCTGATCGGGAAGAGGTAGATGAAGACGCCCGTCAGCACGATGAACAGGAGGCCAATGGCCGCGGCGCGGACCGCGGCCGGCCAGCGGCCGACGTCCTTCGGATCCAGATCCTTGATTTGCTGGAGGATGTTCACGGTGCGGCCCCCGGACTGCCGGCAGGCTTCGTTCCGCGCTTGCCCTTGACGTCATCGTCGCCGCCGAGGCTGCGCTGCGTGGCATAGATCGTGAATTCGGCGCCCTGCTTCTGACCCTTGAGGGTCTCGATGACCTGCAGCTGCGGCTCGGCAAGCCACTGCGACGACTCGATGTTCTTCATCAGGGTCGAGACGCGCGTGGAACTCTGCGCGATACCCTTCAGCTCGATCTTGCGGTCGGTCTGCTTGATGCCGGTGAGATAGACGCCGTCGGGCATCTGTCGGCCGAGCTGGTCAAACACGTGCACGACCTCGGGCCGGCTGCGCTGCAGCCGCTCGATGATGCCCATGCGCGCCAGCGTGCGCTGCTTCTGGGCGTCGAGACTGTCGATATCCGCGATCTGTTTCTCCAGTTCGCCGATCTCCTTGGTCAGGAGGTCGTTGCGTTCCTTCTGGTGCTCGATCGCCGCACTGAAGACGATACCGGTGACGACCGTCACCAGCGCCGCGATCACGGCCGCGCCGATCGCCGCGACGCCGAACTCGCGGCGCTTGAGCGCACGGTCACGTTGCCGGTGCGGTAATAGGTTAATCCGTGGCATCAGTCGAAACTCCGCAGCGCAAGGCCGCAGGCCGTCAACAGCGCGGTGGCATCCTTCTTGACGCCCATGGCCTTGGCCTTGGACGAGAGCTGCATCTGGCCGAGCGGATCGCCGCGCTCGGCCGGAATGCCGACGCGGCTGGCAATGACTTCGGCGACCCCGGGGATGTTGGCGCAGCCACCGCAGATCAGGATCTGTTCGGGCTGCTCACGACCGCTGCCGGACGCCAGGTAGAACTGCAGGCTGCGGCTGACCTGCTGGGTCATGTCGTCGATGAACGGGTCGAGCACTTCGGGCTGGTAGTTCGAGGGCAGGCCGCCTTCCTTCTTGGCACGGCCGGCCTCCTCCATCGACAGTCCGTAGGTCCGCATCACTTCCTCGGTCAGCTGCTGGCCGCCGAAGGCGAAATCGCGCGTGTAGATCACGCGCAGGTTGCTGAGCACGCTAAAGGTAGTCGCGCTGGCGCCGAAATCGGCCACCGCGACCACGCGTGACAGGCCACCTTCGGGCATCTGGTGGGTCATCAGCTGGCAGGCGTTCTCGAGGGCAAAGGCCTCGACGTCGACGATGTGCGCGGTGAGGCCGGCGGCGGACACCGCCGCCTGGCGCTGGTCGACGTTCTCGGTGCGGGTCGCAACCAGGAGCACGTCGCTCATCTCCGGGTCCTTCTCGGAGGGGCCCATGACCTCGTAGTCGTAGCTGACTTCTTCCATCGGAAACGGGATGTACTGGTCGGCCTGCAGTTCGACCTGGGCCTCGAGGTCCCGCGCCGACAGGTTGCGCGGCATCTGGATCACCTTGGTGATGGCCGCATCGCCGGAAATGGCGATGGCGACCTCCTTGGATTTTGCCCCGGCGCGCTTGACCGCGCGCTTGATCGCCTCGCCGACCGCCTCGGCATCGACGATGGCCTTCTCGTTGATCGCGCCGTGCGGCGTCGGTTCGGCCGCGTAGGCCTCCAGCCGGTAGCGTCCGCCCGAGAGGCCGAGTTCGACGAGCTTGATGCTGGACGTCGTGATGTCCAGACCGAGCAGGGGTCGCTGCCGGCGCCCGAAGGAAAACAGCTTGGGAATAGCGAGCTCGGGCAACGAAAGTTTCATATTTCTCTATTTTTCAGAGCGTTACGAGAACCGATGCCGTTCAGCTTGAAGATATCGAGTTAAATATATAGCAATAAACTGTTAAATAGAACGTGAGGCCCGTCACAGGGACGGCACGACATGTTCTGCGCAATTCACGCATCGGACGACAGAGGGACAGTGCAAAGCGGGAGTACACACTCGGAATCCTCGGCACGAGGGACAGGAAACTGGAGCGTTCCCCACCGAGGAATTGCGAAGACGCGGAGCGGGAGTGGACACTCCTCGCTCCCAAGAAGCGGGTGAACTGGATGACAGCACCCCTCCCCGGCAACCCCGCTGTCGTAAGCCGGCTCGCGCTGGCTCCTTAGACCGGTGGCTTTGCGTCCCCGCCTTTCGGTGGGTTTGCCCTTTAACGATTCCTACTATGCATAATCCGCCACGCACTGGCAATTAGCCTGGATTCAAATCTGTGACGCAGTTCATGTCTCGCCTGCTGGCCCTGCTTGCAGCCGGCTTCATGCTGGTCGCGAGCGCCTTCGTGCTCGCGCCCATCGGCGCCTACTACTACCTCGCCCCGACGTTGCCGGATGTCGCGACGCTACGCGACGTGCACCTGCAGGTGCCGCTTCGCGTCTATACACGGGACGGCCGGCTGATCGCCCAGATCGGTGAACAGCGGCGTGTGCCGGTGACCTTCGAGCAGATCCCCCGACCGATGATCCAGGCGTTCCTGGCCGCCGAGGACAACCAGTTCTTCGAGCATTCGGGCGTCGACCTCAGCGGCCTCCTGCGCGCGGTCTACGTCAGCGCCGTGAGCCACGAGGCCAAGCAGGGCGGCAGCACGATCACGATGCAGCTCGCGCGGAACATGTTCCTGACGCCGGAGAAGCAGATCCGCCGCAAGCTGCGCGAGATCTTCCTCGCGCGCCGGATCGAATCGACCTTCTCCAAGCAGGAAATCCTCACGCTTTACCTGAACAAGATCTTCCTCGGCAACCGCTCCTACGGCGTGGCGGCGGCGGCCGAGGTGTACTTCGGCAAGCCGCTGAACGAGCTGTCGCTCGCCGAGATGGCAACCATTGCCGGCCTGCCGAAGGCACCGTCCACGATCAACCCGATCGCCAGCCCCGAGCGGGCGGTGCAGCGCCGCGCGTACGTGCTGCGACGCATGCTCGACGCCGGCTACATCTCGCCGGCCGAGCACGACGCGGCCGCCGCGGCGCCCATGGAATCGCAGGAGCACGGCCCGCGCGTCGAGGTCGACGCGCCCTACGTCGCAGAGATGGTTCGCGCCGACGTCGTCGAGCGCTTCGGCGAGGAGGCGTATTCGGCCGGCTACCGGGTGACGACGACGATCGACAGCCGGCTGCAGCGCAGCGCCGACTGGTCGTTGCGTGCAGCGCTCCTGGAGTACGACCGCCGGCACGGTTATCGCGGCCCGCTCGCGCATGTCGATCCGGCGGCGGCCGATGCGGCGAGCCACCTCGATGCCCGGCCGAGCGTGGGTGGCCTGCTGCCGGCCCTGGTTACCGCGGTCGGGGCCACCGACGCGACCGTGCGGACCCGCAACGGCGCGTCCCTGCGCATACCGTTCGAGGGCGGACTGTCCTGGGCGCGACCCGGCGACGACAAGGGCGGCATTGGCGTCGCGCCTAAGAATCCCGGTGCCGTGCTGTCGGCCGGTGACATCGTCTACGTGCTGCCGCTCGGCGACGGCACCGCCTATCTCGGCCAGATCCCGCTGATCCAGGGCGCGTTCGTCTCGCTCGACCCGACCGACGGCGCGATCACGTCCCTGGTCGGTGGTTTCGACTTCTACCAGAGCAAGTTCAACCGCGCCGCGCAGGCCAAGCGCCAGCCCGGATCCTCCTTCAAGCCGTTCATCTACTCGGGTGCCCTGGAGCACGGCTTCACGCCGGCGAGCGTGATTCTCGACGCGCCGATCGTGGTGGACGGTGGCGCCGGCACCGAGGCGTGGCGACCGTCGAACGACTCGAAGAGCTTCTCGGGCCCGACCCGCATGCGCGATGGCCTTGCCCGCTCGCGCAACCTCGTCTCGATCCGCATCCTGCGCGCAGTCGGGGTCGACTATGCCGTCGACTACGCCACGCGCTTCGGCTTCGCTGCCGCGGAGCTGCCGCACAACCTGACGCTAGCGCTCGGCACCGCGCAGCTGACACCGCTGCAGATGGCGACGGCCTACAGCGTGTTCGCCAACGGCGGCTATCGGGTCGAGTCGTACCTGATCGACCGCGTCGACGATGCCGAGGGCACGACCCGCTACGCGGCGAGCCCGCTGCTCGCCTGCGCGGACTGCCGCGCGGAGCCGATCGAAACCGCGCTCGACACGCCCGCAGGCGCGCAGTCGACGCGCAAGTCGCCCGCCGCCGGACCGAGCAGCCTCGATGACAGGCACCTCGCGCCGCAGGCCATCAGTGCCGCGAACGCCTTCATCATGACCGACATGATGAAGGACGTGATCCGCCGCGGCACCGCGCGTCGCGCACTCGTGCTCAAGCGTGACGACATCGCCGGCAAGACCGGTACGACCAACGACCGCCGCGATACGTGGTTTTCGGGTTTCAATGCCGGCCTTGTCGCCACCGCGTGGGTCGGCTTCGACCAGGAGCGCAACCTCGGCGCCAACGAGGAGGGCGGTCACACGGCCCTGCCGATGTGGGTCTACTTCATGAGCGAGGCGATGCGCGGTCAGGGCGAACGGCAGCTGCGCCAGCCGGAAGGAGTCGTCAGCGCGAGAATCTCGCCGTCGTCGGGCCAGCTCGCCGGACCCGGCGACCCGTCCGCGCTGTTCGAGTTCTTCCTCGAGGGCAAGCTTCCCGGCAGCAACGGCATCGGCGACGACGGCCAGCCGGGCGAGCCGGCCACTCAGCATCCGCAGAGCGAGGACGGCATCTTCTAAAAACTCGTGTGCTACATTCGGGCCACGCTCCAGAGAAGGTTGCTCCAGTGACACGGCCCCGGGCGATACGCGATGAATATGTCAGATCGAGCGTGATCCTGGTGTCTGGGAATGCGGGCCAGGGACAGTGCCCGCATGCCCCGGACATGGCGAGTTGAACCGTGTACACCGCGCATTTCGGTCTTGCGATGCGTCCGTTCGCGCTGACGCCGGATCCGAGCTTCCTGTACCACTCCCGGAACCACCAGCTCGCCCTCGACATGCTCGCCTACGGGATCGATTCCCAGGCACCGCTGCTGCTGCTGACCGGCGAGATCGGTTCCGGCAAGACCACGCTGCTGCGCCAGCTGATGAGGGATCTCGACGAACGGATAACGGTCGGCCTGGTCAGCAACCCGACCCGCAACCTGCGCTCGCTGATTCCGCACGTCGCCTCGTCGCTCGACGTCGAGCCCGCTGACGGATCGGACATCGCCGCGTACGAGGCGATCACGCGGGTGGCTCTGGCCGAATATGGCGCCGGGCGACGCACGCTGATCGTGATCGACGAGGCGCAGAACCTCAGCGACGAGTTGCTCGAGGAAGTACGGCTGCTGACCAACCTCAACTCCGACGGCGACGTCCTGGTGCAGGTCCTCCTCGTCGGCCAGCCGGAGCTGAGGCAGACCCTGTCCAAGCCCGGCATGCGCCAGATCGCCCAGCGCGTGGCGGCCGATCACCACCTCCGTCCGTTGGACGCGCGCGAGACGGCGGCCTACATTGCGTCCCGGATCCGCATCGCGGGCGGCAAGCCCGGACTCTTCTCGATAGGCGCCATGGCGGTGGTATACGTGAGCAGCAGCGGCGTGCCGCGGCTCATCAACCAGCTGTGCGATTACGCGCTCGTCTTCGCCTACGCGGACGGCAAGGCGGTCGTCGACCGCGAGACCGTGGAAGAAGTGCTGAAGGCGCGCGTGGCCGCCGGCGCGCTCCCGGTCTTTGCGGATTCCGTCCGTGACGGCCAGGCCGCAGCACAGGTGGCTGGCGCACTCAAACCCTGAGGCTCGCCGGGCGGTAGCCGGCCGTGCCGCGTCCTGGAACGGCAACTTCGGAAAAATCGTGTGCTACATTCGGGCGACGCTCCAGAGGAGGTTGCTCCAGTGACACGGCCCCGAGCGATACGCGGTGATGATGTCAGACGCGCCCTGGCCCAGGAGGCCGCGCGGATCATGGCGGAGCACGGCGTCGATGACTACGGCTTCGCCAAGCGCAAGGCGGCCGAACGACTGGGCGTCGGCGAGCACGCCGTGCTGCCGAAGAATTCCGAGGTCGAGGCGGCGCTGGTCGAGTACCAGCGCCTGTTTGCCGCCGAGAGCCACGCCAGCTCGCTGGAGTCGCAGCGCACGGCGGCACTGGAGGCGATGCGGATCCTCGCGCCCTTCGATCCTCGCCTCGTCGGCGCGGTCCTCAGCGGCACCGCCACGGCCCACCAGGAGGTTCTGCTGCACGTCTTCTCCGACTCAGCGGAAGCCGTGAGCCTCCTCCTGCTCGACGCCGGCATTCCCTACCGGGTCGGCGCGCGCAGGGTGAAGCTGAACGCCGAGCGCGTCGAGCAGTACCCGTCGGTGGCCTTCACAGTGAACGATTTCGAGGTGGAAGCGACCGTGTTCCCGCGGGACGGGATCCGCCAGGCGCCCTTGTCGCCGACCGACGGCAAACCCATGCGCCGCATGGGCACCGTGGATCTCGAGGTGCTGCTCGCTACGGGGTCTTAGGGCCGCGCGACGATCAGCGCGTGCCGATCAGCGCTTGCCGATCAGCGCTTGCCGATGTCGACGTAGGTCCGCTCGGTCGGCCCGGTGTAGAGCTGGCGGGGCCGGCCGATCTTCATTGCCGGGTCGCCGATCATCTCCTGCCAGTGCGCCACCCAACCCGCGGTACGGGCGATCGCGAACATGACGGTGAACATGTAGCGCGGGATGTTCAGCGCGCTGTAGATGATGCCCGAGTAGAAATCCACGTTCGGGTAGAGCTTGCGCGAGACGAAGTACTCGTCATGCAGCGCGATCTCCTCGAGCTTGAGCGCGAGCTCGAGCAGCGGGTTGTCGGCGCGCCCCAGTTCGCTCAGCACCCTGTGGCACATTTCGCGGATGATCTTGGCGCGCGGATCGAAATTCTTGTAGACGCGGTGACCAAAGCCCATCAGGCGCGTGTTGTCCTGCTTGTCCTTCACGCGGGCGAGGAACTTCGGGATATTGTCGACTGTCCCGATCTCCTCGAGCATCGACAGCACGGCCTCGTTGGCGCCGCCGTGCGCGGGGCCCCACAGCGCGGCGACACCGGCCGAGATCGCGGCGTACGGATTGGTGCCGGTGCTGCCGGCGAGGCGCACCGTCGACGTGCTGGCGTTCTGCTCGTGATCGGCGTGCAGGATCAGCAACAGGTCGAGCGCCTGCACGGCGATCGGCTCGAGCCTGTACTGCTCGCAGGGCACGGCAAAGAACATGTTGAGCAGGTTGGCGCAGTACGGCAGGTCATTCTTCGGATAGATGAACGGCTGGCCAAGGATGTGCTTGTAGGCAGCCGCGGCGATCGTGGGGATCTTGGCGATGATCCGGTGGGCGAAGATCTCGCGGTGGCGCGCGTTATGGATGTCCAGCGAGTCGTGGTAGAACGCCGCCATCGAGGCGATCACGGCCGACACCTGCGCCATCGGATGGGCGTCGTAGTGGAAACCGTTGTAGAAGCGCAGCAGCGACTCGTTGATCATCGTGTGGCGCATGATGCTGTTCTGGAACGCATCAAGCTGGAGCTTGGTCGGCAGCTCGCCGTAGATCAGCAGGTAGGAGACCTCGAGGAACGAGCTCTTCTCGGCCAGCTGCTCGATGGGATAGCCGCGGTACAGGAGAATGCCGCGGTCACCATCGATGTAGGTGATCTTCGACTCGCAGGCCGCGGTCGACATGAACCCCGGATCGTAGGTGAACAGGCCGAGGTCTTTCTGCAGCGGCGCAATGTTCAGTACGTCGGAACCGACCGTCGGCGAATAGGCCTCCAGCTCGGAAGTCTTGCCGGTCGAGAGGTTGGTCAGCTGAAACTTGCTTGTCGGTGTCATCGGGATATCCGTGTCCGCGATCTCTTGTGCAGTGCATGGAGACCGGTCGAGCCCGGCGCAGGGTGTCACGCCACGCCAATGGAATCAAGGACGGAGATCGGCATCGGCAGGGACGACCCGGTACCCGTGTATGGCCCAGTCTAGCGGCCCCGCGGCGCCAGGCTAAAGCCGACGGCGGGCGGATTCGGGTGTCAGGTCTCGTTTCCGGACCGTAATTCACGGCCCCAAAAAACAAAGAGCCCCGCCGGGGCGGGGCTCTTTCGGACGGCGGCCGGGCCTCGGCCCGGGCGGGCCGCTCAGGTCGCCGCGGCGGGCGCGGTCTGGCCGTACTTCTTGCGGAACTTGTCGACCCGGCCACCGGTGTCCATCGTCTTCTGCTTGCCGGTGTAGAACGGGTGGCAGTTCGAGCAGACCTCGACGTTCAGGTCATGACCCAGCGTCGAACCGGTCTGGAACGAATTGCCGCAGGTGCAGGTAACCGCGATCTGCTTGTATTCGGGATGGATGCCGGTCTTCATGGTGGTCTCCGGGACGTCAATACTGCGAGCCGGTCAGTATAGGGGTGCGACCTGCCGTTTTCAATCGGCGGGCGGCCCCGGCAGCGGTGCGCCGGGTCGCGCGAGGACCGCCGACGGCCCGGGGCCGCGGCCTATGCCCTCTCGGCGGACGGCCGTCAAGCCTCCTGTACAGCGGGAACCCGACCGTCCCGCTTTATCCACAGTTGCTGTGGATAACTGTGTGGACGAGCCGTCCCGTGGCAGCTCCGAAAGGGGAAAAATACAGCTAAATGTCGGTTTGGTTAAAATTTAAACAGCATGTTTATACTATAAAAATCATTTAGTTAATGAGGCTCTCTTAATAAGTCAGTCTAAGAATAGCCCGCTAAAGCACATTTTTCGGTCACGCCGCCCTGTCTGTGCACAACTCGGCTTCAGGCGCCCCGCGCGGCGAACGATTTCGGCAAATGTCAAGTTCCAGCGGGCAATAACCACCGCACCCCACCGTCGTCCGTCCGACGCAGCCTTCGGTTGTTCACCTAGGTGACTGAACGGGGTCAGGAATCGAGAAACGCGGCCTGCACGTCGTTCAGGAACTGCCAGCCCAGCGCGCTCGCGCGCACCGTACCGGCGGATTCCTCGATAAGCCCCCGCGCGAGCAGCCGGTCCAGGGCCGGCCGGATCCGGCCGAGCGCGAGGCCGGTGCGGGCCGTGAACTCGGCGAGCGGGACGCCCGCCGCCAGCCGCAGCGCGTTCAGCATGTACTCGAACGGCCGCTCGTCGGCCGGGACGTCGGTCCGCGTGCCGACCTCGGCATCGTGCAGGGCGCCGAGGTAGCTCGCCGGATGGCGTGGCTTCACGGTGCGCACGATCCGCCCGGCAGCCGCCAGCGTCAGCTTGCCGTGCGCCCCCGCACCGATGCCGAGGTAGTCGCCATAGCGCCAGTAGTTCAGGTTGTGCCTGCATTCCGCACCCGGTCGTGACCAGGCGGAGACCTCGTAGCGGACGTAGCCCGCGGCGGCGAGCTGATGCGTTGCGCCGGCCTCGATGGCGAGCACGTGTTCCTCGTCCGGCAGCACCGGCGGGCGGTGGTGGAACGCCGTCCCGGGCTCGAGCGTCAGGTGGTAGTACGACAGGTGCGGCGGCTCGAGTTCGATGGCCGTGGCGAGGTCCGTGGCGGCCAGCGCTTCGCTCTGCCCGGGCAGCGCATACATCAGGTCGAGATTGAAGTTGGCGAGCCCGGCGCGGCCGAGTTCGCCGACCGCGGCGAGCGTGTCGCCGGCGGCATGGATCCGCCCCAGCACCGCGAGCTGCGCGGCGGCAAATGACTGCGCGCCGATCGACACGCGATTGATCCCGGCGGCGCGATAGGCGGCGAAATCGCCGTGCTCGATCGTGCCCGGGTTCGCCTCGAGCGTCACCTCGGCACCGGCGGCGAGCGTCGTGCGCTCGCCGACCCCCTTCAGAAACCGCGCGAACGCGTCGGCGTGGAACAGGCTCGGCGTCCCACCGCCGAAGAAAACGGTCTCGATCCGCCGCCCGGCGCACAGGCGCAGGTCGCGGTCGAGGTCGGCGAGGAGCGCATCGACGTAGCGGGCTTCGGGAAGCGCGGTGTCGGGCGCGCGGTAGGAATTGAAGTCACAATACGGGCACTTCTGCACGCACCAGGGCAGGTGCACGTACAGGCCGAGCGGCGGCGTCTCGAGCGCGGTCGCCGCGTCCACGATCAGCCCGGTCCGCGCGCCGCAGCGAGCAGGCGGCCGAGGCCCTCGCGCAGCGCGGCGAGCGCCCGTGCACGGTGCGAGACCCGGTTCTTTTCGGGCGGATCGAGGAGCGCGGCGGTGCGCCCGGCGGGATCGCCGGCGACCAGGAACAGCGGGTCGTAGCCGAAGCCGGCGCTGCCGCGCGGTTCGGTGGCGATCGCCCCCTCCCAGCTGCCGCTGGCGACCAGGGGCTCGGGATCGTCGGCATGGCGGACGAAGGCGAGCACGCAGCGGTAGCGGGCCGTGCGTGGCGCCGCCAGGCCCGCAAGTTCGGCCAGGAGCCGCGCGTTGTTGTCCTCGTCGGTCGCCGACTCACCGGCATAGCGCGCCGAGTAGACGCCCGGCGCGCCACCGAGCGCGTCGACTTCAAGCCCCGAGTCGTCGGCCAGCGCCGGCCCGCCGGTCACGGCTGCGGCGTGGCGCGCCTTGAGCAGGGCGTTGGCCTCGAAGGTGGTCCCGGTCTCCTCGACAGGGACCACGCCGAGCTCGCCCTGGGCGACCACCTCAACGTCAAGATCGGCGAGGATCGCAGCGATTTCGCGTATTTTACCGCGATTTCCAGTCGCCAGTACGAGCCTCGTCATTGCGCGAGCGCGGCCGCCTGCAGGCCGACCAGGGTCCGGATCCCCTGCTCGCCGAGCTCCAGAAGGCGGTCCAGTTCGTGGCGGCGAAAGGCATGCCCCTCGGCCGTGCCCTGCAGCTCGACAAAGCCGCCGCCATCGGTCATGACGACGTTCATGTCGGTCTCGGCCTGCGAGTCCTCCGCGTAGTCGAGATCAAGCACGGCGGCGCCCTCGTAGAGACCGACGGAGACCGCGGCCACCTGGCCGTGCAGCGGACTGCGGCTGAGTTCGCGCCGCGCCACGAGCCGGGTGATGGCGTCCGACAGCGCGACGTAGGAACCGGTGATCGCCGCGGTCCGCGTGCCGCCATCGGCCTGCAGTACGTCGCAGTCGAGGGTAATCGTGCGCTCGCCGAGCGCCTTGAGGTCGACGATCGCGCGCAGGCTGCGCCCGATCAGGCGCTGGATCTCAAGGGTCCGGCCACCCTGCTTGCCGCGCGCCGCCTCGCGCGACGACCGGGTGTGCGTGGCGCGCGGCAGCATGCCGTACTCGGCGGTGACCCAGCCCTTGCCGCTGCCGCGCTGGAAACCGGGCACGCCGGCTTCCACGGTGGCGGTACACAGGACCTGCGTGTGGCCGAACTCCACCAGCACCGATCCTTCGGCATGGCGCGTGAAATGGCGCGTAAAACGCACCGGGCGCAACTCATCGGGCGCACGTCCGCTCGGTCGCATGCATCGTCTCCTGTGGGGCGCCTGACCGGCGGGCGCCGCGGCTCGCCGCTATTGTGGCAGACCGGCGCTTGCCGGTGGCAGGCCTTCAGCGGACGAAGCGCAGGGCCGCGACGGAGGTGTTGTCGCTGTGCGGGGCGGCGCGCACGACGGCGACCTTGCACAGCTCCTGGACGGTATCGCGCAGCCGCGGCGTGCCGCGCCAGGCGATTCCCATCTCGACGTCCGACAGGTTCGCCCACAGGCCATCGGTGCAGACCATCAGCAGATCACCGCCGCGCAGCGGCAGGCGGCTCGCCACCGTCATTTCGGGCAGGATCGGATCGCCGCCGAGGCAGCACTCGACGTAGTTGCGCATCGGGTGGCCATGGACTTCGGCTTCCGAAATCGCCCCGTCCCGCAACAGCTGCTCGACGTGGCTGTGATCGCGGGTGCGCTTCTTCGTCTCGCCGTTGCGGATCAGGTAGACGCGGCTGTCGCCGACGTGTGCCCAGTAGGCCGCGCTTCCCTGGACCAGACATATCGCGCAGGTGGCGCGCGGCCGCGCCTCGGGCGCGATGTCGACGCCGAGCGCGACGACCTCGTCGTGCGCACGGCCGATCGCAAGGTGCAGGAAGCCGAGCGGATCGAGCAGCGGGTGGCTCTGCTGCCAGAACGAGGCGAGCAGGGATTCGCGCGCCGCCTCGGCAGCGGCCGCCCCGCCGGAGTGGCCGCCCATGCCGTCGACGGCGATCAGGAGGGCCGCATGGTCCCCCGCAGCGACCGCGACGCGGTCCTGGTTCTCTTCACGGTGACCGACGACGCTCAGGTCGGCGTACTCAATCTCCACGCTCGCTCCACGCGCCTCGTCGACGTGCTCTGTTAAACTGGCACCGCTTTATACCACACGCCCTCGCGTTTCCCCGGGTACGAAATCCATGATTCGCAGCATGACCGGCTTCGCCCGGCGCCAGCACGTCGCTGAGTCCGGCACCCTGATCTGGGAGCTGCGCACGGTGAACCACCGCTACCTGGAAACCAGCCTCCGCCTGCCCGAGGATTTCCGCTCGCTGGAGGGCGAATGTCGCCAGATCATCGGCAACCGCGTCCGGCGCGGCAAGCTCGATGCGACGCTGCAGTACCGGCCCGGCGGCGCCAGGGCCGCGGCCCTCGAGCTCGATGGCGACGTGCTCGACGATCTCGTCCTGCGCGTGCAGGAAGTCACGGCGCGCGCGCGTTCCAAGGTCGGCGAGCTGGCGCGCGTGACGCCGGTCGAGCTCCTGCGCTGGCCCGGGGTCCTGCGCGAACCGATGCGCGAGCAGGCGCCGCTGCACGAGACCGCGCAGAAGCTGCTGGAAGAGGCGCTGGCCGCGCTGACCGCGACGCGGGCAAGCGAGGGTGGGCGCATCGCCGAGATGCTCCGCTCGCGCTGCCAGCAGGTCGGCGAGCTCGCCGATGCCGTCGCCGCGCGCCTGCCGGAGGTGCGTGCGCGGGCCGAGGCGAAGCTGCGCGAACGGATCACGACGCTCGCCGCGGAACTCTCCCGGGAGAGGCTCGAGCAGGAAGTCGCACTCCTCCTGACGCGCCTTGATGTCGACGAGGAACTTGACCGGCTGCGCAGCCACGTCGTCGAGGTCGGCAAGGCGCTTGCGGGGGACGAGCCGTCGGGTCGTCGCCTCGACTTCCTGATGCAGGAATTCAATCGCGAGGCGAACACGCTGTCCTCGAAGTCCCAGGACGTGGAGATGACTCGTGCCGCGCTCGAAATGAAGGTGCTGATCGAACAGATGCGCGAGCAGGTGCAAAATTTGGAGTGATTCGCATGGCGAACCACTTCCAGCACCCCAAGCTGCCGTCGCTTCACCGCAATGAACTCATGCGGAGAATGGGCTCGTCGTCGCAGTGATCGTCTGCTCAGAGCACCCTGCGGGCAACGCGAGTATCGGGGCGATCCGCCACGAAACACGTTGGCATAGGCCGCACTAAAGAGTCACCGGGAAGGCGGGGGCGGTTCACCCAGACGCAGGGGAGACCTCGCACGCCGGCTCCTGTTCCACCGGATGGCGCCATAGACTGGCAGCCCCACGGCCATGATGACCAGGGCCCAGACGATTTCCACGCTGCCGCGTGAAATCACTGTCGCCAGCAACCAGACAGATCCGGACAGAAACACCCAGGGAATCCAGCGGCGCACGCTACCGACCGTGACCATTCCTGATCGACGACGCCACACGATCAGACCCAGGGCGTTGAGGGCAAAGAACAGGATATTGCCAAAGGTAGCCATGCTACTGAGGCGGTCGTAGCTTCCGAGTACCGCTAGCAAGGCACCAATGGCAGCTACGGTCAGGATTGAAGTTGCTGGCGTGCGCGCAGAGGGCGACACACGCGCCAGCGAAGCGGGCATCAAGCCATCCTTGGCCATGGCGTAGAAGACCCTCGGAACCGCCATCAGATTGCAGTGCAAGGTTCCGAGCGCCGAGAGCATGAACAGGATCGGCAGGACGATACCAACGCGCGGACCCAGTGCCGCCAGTGCAGCGCGACTGGCCACGCTAGAAGCGTTCGGATGAGCGCTCGAGTTGGCCCCGAGAATCTGCTCCATCGGCAACACGTGCAGGAAGGCGGCGTTGACCCCGACGTACAGGCCGATGACCCCAACGATCCCCCAGAGCAGCGCCCACGGAATCGTCTTCTCGGCCTCCCGCACTTCACCGGCCAACATGGCAACGTTGGCCCAGCCATTGAAGGCCACCATGGCGGCCAGCAAGGCCGCGCTCAGCGTACTGGCTGAGGGGATGGACGCCGCACCGTAAGAAGCCAGTTCGGTAGTGGGATCGTGTGCTCGACCGAAGACCACTAAAGCGATGATCAGGGAAAGAAGGCCAATCACCTTGAGGCTGGTGACTACGGCCTGAAATCGGCCCGCACGGCCCACCCCGCGCAGGTTCAGGACCGCCAGGCCAAATAACAGGACTACTGCCAGCAGCTGTCGCGGTCCAAGATCAACTGCCAGGGACGAGGGGCCCCCGGGAACCCCAACTCGCACCCATGCTGCACCCAGTGGCAACAGGTCGGAAAGAAACACAGTGACCGCCACGGCCATCGCCGCGCAAGTCCCCACGGATACGGTCAGCCGCATCCAACCGAACAAGAATGCAGGCGCCTCACCCAGCGTCGTACCTAAAAATGCGTATTCGCCACCGGATCGCGGAATGCGCCTGGCGAGTTCCGCATAGGTGAGCGCGCCGGCCAGGCTCAGGAGGCCCGCCGCGGCCCAAACCGCCAGGATCAGGGCCGGTGAGCCAAGCAGTTGCGCTATGGAGGCTGGACGAATGTAGATGCCCGTTCCGACTACAGAGCCGACCACGACGGCCAACGCATGCCACCGCGTCAAGCCACGGGTCAGCTCTGCATCATTCTCGGTCATGGGTGTCCGCTCCTCGGCATCGCGCCAGCGCCACGATCCTCCATAGCGCCGCAGTGCGTTGCCGCCGGCTTTGCAGACAGTTGGACAAAGTGGAAGCCAGTGACTGCTATGTCGGTGGACCTCAACTCGCCTCGCCTTACGGCGTGATAAGCGGCACCGTCGGGAAGTAACTTCGATAGCGGCCGACATCGCGCGTCAGGACAGGATACTTGGCAACTGCTGCGTGTGCGCCAATGTAGAAGTCCGGCAACACACCATTCTTGCTTGCTTTGCGGCGCCGGTAATCCAGGAACACCTTGCCCGCCAAAAATAGCGCCTCGCGTGGAATGGGCTCCACCACCAGCTTCGCATCGGCGACCACCTGCTCCAATTCTTCGATGCGCTCGAAGGCCATCGACATTTCGGAGTAGATCACTGCATTGATAGCCAGCCGGTCGGCGAGCGCAGCTGATTCCAGCTGACCCTGTGACCACGCGGCCCACTTCGGATCGTCCTGCAGGACATCGAGCAGCACATTGGTATCGACCAGAATCATCGCTTCAGGCGCCGCGCGTAAGCGCGAGGATCTCCTCGGTTTTCATCTTCACGGTGGCCCGACCGCGCAGCTTGGCGAAGGCGCTGGTACGCGCCTTGGGGGTGCGCCGCGCTGGGCGCAGCACAACTTCCCCCGTGCTGAGGCGTTCGAAAGTCACCGCTGCCCCGGGCTTGAGGCCGAGATAGTCGCGTACGCTCTTGGGCACCGTGACCTGTCCTTTGCTCGTTACGTTGGTCGCCATACAAGTATTACCTTACAATTTGTGAGTGTTACTTTACCGCGATTTCATCGGATGGTCACGTGCTGGGCGCCGACACCCGGAATTGTGCTGTCCGGCTCCGGCGGACCTGGGACTTCCATGGAACACTAGCGACGTCCAACCAAATCCACCCCTATTGTTGTAGCTAGTTCAGTAGCAAGATTGGCGCAGGAATGCTTTTAGCTGCTGCCTCAATTGGTTAGGAGAGTGGGCAGGAGCAGGTACAGAACCTGGAGTAGTTCGCCTGGTGGGCGACGCCGAACGCCCACTCCGGGCCTCGGCTGACGATGGCTTGCCGGTTACCCACCAGCGGGAATGCGGGGCGGCCGCAGGCACCGCCCCTTGCCGAGCACAGCTCGGGCGCGGCGCCGACCTAAGCGGCTCGCCCGGCCGCCAACGACTGGACGCCCGCAGTCGTCAGCACGTGACCGCCGATTGCCCAGTCACCGCTTTCGAACTCATTGACGCGAACCCAGGTCACGCCGCGCATGTTCTCGCCCTCGACCTCGACCATCGCGGCAGTGACCTTGGCGATCAGGTTCTGCTTCTGTTCCGGATTGAAAACGCCCTTGATCACATCGATTGTCACGAGAGGCATGTCGTATCTCCTTCGGTCTGAATTACCGCGGACGGAACAACTCCGCCGCTGGTGATCGAATTCGACCACGCCGACCATGCCCGCGCTTGCAGACGGCATGGAGAAAACCTGTAGAGCTTTGGGTTTTTTGCCTGCTGTGTTCTATCCTGCGCCCCATGATCTACCGATTCGGCCCGTTCGAGCTGGATACAGAGAAGGTGGAGCTTCGGTCGGGCGGCGCGGTGTGCGCACTCGAGCCACAGGTGTTCGCACTGCTCGCTTTGCTCGTGGACAACCGCGAACGCCTGGTATCCAAGGACGAGATCATCGAGAAGGTGTGGGATGGTCGGGTCGTCTCCGAGGCGGCAGTGGCCAGCCGGATAAAGTCGGCACGCAGGGCGCTCGGTGATGACGGCAAAACCCAGCAATTCATCAAGACGATCCATCGTCAGGGCTTTCGGTTCGTAGCGGACGCCCGGGTTACGCGCGCCGGCGCCGCGGACCCAGGCGAAGGGGCGCCGGCCGCCCCACTGCCGGCCACGCCGTCCCGGCCGACAATCGCCGTGCTTCCGTTCCGCTCCATCGGATCGCTGGGAGCGTACGCGCCCATTTCAGACGCGCTGCCCCACGAACTGATCATCGAGCTGTCGCGGTTGCGATGGCTGTTTGTCACGGCCCGTGGATCCTCTTTCCGCCTGCGCGGGCTGGACACCGATATCGGCGAGATCGGCCGGCTTCTCGATGTCCGGTATTGCCTGTCCGGCACGGTGGAGATCGCCGGTTCGAGCCTGGCGGTGGCCGTAAAACTCGTCGATACACGGGACAGCGGCGTGGTCTGGGCAGACCGCTTTGCCGGCTCGGTTGATGAGGTGCATCGAATTCGCGAGAACATCTGCTCGCAGATCCTTGCCGCGCTGGAGATCCAGATCCCGCTCCACGAAGCCGCGCTGGCGCGTCTCACGGTGACCGAAAATCTCGATGCCTGGTCGTCATATCATCTTGCCCTGCAGCACATGTATCGGTTCAACGGCAGCGACAATGCCGCCGCTGCCGCTCTGTTCCACCAATCCGTCAACAGGGATCCAAATTTCGCACGGGCCCATGCGGGTCTTTCTTTCGTGCATTTCCAGAAGGCCTTCATGGGCCAATCGGAGGATCCCGCGGCGGAGATAGGCCTGGCTCGGCAGTTCGCGCAGCGCGGTCTGGAACTTGATCCAATCGACCCGTTCGTCAACTTCACGATGGGACGTACTTTCTGGCTGGAGGGCGACCTGGAGAGCAGTCTCGCGTGGCTCGAACGTGCCACGTCCATCAGCCCCAACTACGCTCAGGGGATCTACGCCCGCGCCTGGACCGAATCTCTGGCAGGACGTGGTGTCGAGGGCCGCAGGCATGTCGAGCTCGCAATGCGCCTCAGCCCGCTTGATCCGCTGTACTACGCGATGCTCGCGACCCGGGCCTTCGCTCACATGGTCATGGGCGAGGATACCGAGGCAGCGGCCTGGGCCGAGCGAGCGGCGCGCTCACCGGGGGCGCATGTGCTGATCGCGCTGATTGCCGTTGCCGCCCACTCTCTGGTGCGGGACGAGGATCGCGCGCAGGCGTGGGCCGCGAACGTCCGTACCCGCAAGCCGGGACTGACCCGGTCTGACTTCTTTCGCGCTTTTCCCATGATGTCGGAGGGGACCGCGGCCCGGGTGTCGAAGGCCCTCGCACGCCTCGGATTTTGAGACCCGACTCCGGAATCCGCGCCGCCGACGCAAACCGGGCTTCACCGCCGCCCTAACCGCCGGGCGGCGCGCCCCGGGCGGCCGACTCAGCTGCTCTTGGGCGGCATGCCGGCCTTCTGGCCGGCGACGTAGCCGTCGACGTAGCGGGCGTCGCAGTCCTCCTGGCCCGCCAGGGCGGGCGGCGCCCGCGGCGCGACCAGCTGCGGGCAGGACGGCTTGTCCTTGGCGTCGCACCAGCCGTCGCGGTAGCCGCGACTCCAGCACTCTTCGTTGCCCGCGAAAGCCGGCCAGGCGACGAACATCAACAGGGTCAGGCAGGCGGCACGCACGGCAGTCGGACTCCTTTCCGGCACGGGGTCAAGCATACCCGCAAGGCCGTACCGCCGTCCCCTCGGTGGCAGGCTTACCAGCCGACCCAGGGCCCGGTCGAGGACACGTTGCTCACCGTCGCGTTCTCGAACGCCTCGAAGGTCGTCCTGCCGTAGAAGAACGGCAGGCCCCAGTCGAAGGTCGCGAGCGAGCCGGCGGGGCCGGCCAGGGTCGGCAGCGCCGTGTAGCTCATGTGCGTGGTGAACAGCGTCGCCGCGTCGTCGATGGCGAAGGCGACCTGCTGGGTGTTGGCGTTCCGTCCCTGGCCGACGATGCTGGCACTGAGGGACACGGTCGCGCCCGGGCAATAGAAGCCGGAGTAGCTTGCGCACGTGGCGATGGTCGAGTCCGGAAAGTAGTAGGCGTTGGAACCCGAATCGATGAAGCTCGTGTTGGTGTAGTGCTGGCCGTTGTAGACGGTGTCGGCGAAGGCGCCCGTGCCGTCGACCGCGAAGAGCGTCACGCCGGACGGCAGGGCGTTGTTGGTCTCGGTGGCGATGCCGAAGAAGAGGGTGCCGGTCGCGGTTGCCGCACCCGGTGCCGCGACCGCCTGCAGCTTGATGGCGATGCCGTTGTTGTCCTGCGGGAACAGCGCGACGGGGTTGAGCACCTGGGCCGTGGTCGCCACCGCGATCTGCGTGCAGGCCTGGGCAGCGGTGCACGTGTAGTAGAGGGCCGACGTGCTCGGCAGCGTCGTGGCCGAGGCGCAGTTGCTGCCACAGTCCTGCAGGAACGGACCGACGCCGAGAATGGCGTTGGCGCCGAAATCGGCGACCGTATTCTCGGGTTTCAGGCCGGTCGAGCAGGCGGCGGGCTCCCAGCCGGCGTAGGCGGCCTCGCCGACGATCTGGATCGGCACCGAGGGGGCCGTCAGCCCGCCGACGGTAACGTCCACCACGGCAATCGGACCCCACACGTAGCCGTCGGCGAACTGGGCGCACTCCAGGACGTTTGCGCCGGTCGAGTCGGTCTCGGCCGCGAGTCCGGACAGCGTCAGCGCACCCGACAGTACCCTGAGGCCGATCGAGCCGGTGTCGACCTGCACGTGATCGATCGTCTGGCACTTGCTCGTGCTGCCGTGTTGGCAGAGCTTGATGGTGGTAAACAGCGTGTTGGCCGAATTGCCGGCCGGCCCGCCGTCGACGACCAGCGGCGCCGTGTTGTTGACCGTCGGCGTGGGCGTGACGTTGCCGCCGGTGCCGGTGCCGGTGCTGCCGCCGCCACCGCACGCGGCGAGAAGGACCGTGGCGAGGAGCGACAGGCTGGCAGTAAGCGCGTGCGTGAAACGGGTGGGCATAGGGGCTGCTTCTTCCGGTGATCGGTCGGGATGCGTCGGAACGCGCTCAGCGCACGCCGGCCGCCGCGACCGCCGACGGCACGAGCGTCGTCAGCACGACCCGGCCACGCGAGGCACGCAGCACGCGCTCGACGGCGATCGACAGGCCGTCGGCGTTCACCGCGACGACGTGGTGGTTGCCGGGCTGCGGCCGGACCAGCGCGGCGTAGCGGGTGTGGTAGGTGCCGAGCAGTCGGGTGAGATCGGGCGTGGTCGCGCCCTCCCAGCTCACCGCGAAGACGCGGCCGCCGGCAACGTACTGGCGGACACTGCCGCCGGGGTGGGCTATCTCGTGGGTCTCGTAGCCCGCTCCTGCGGTCACCTGGGTCACGCCCTGCAGGGCGGCGCGGTCGCGGTCGATCGAGCCGACCTCGTCGCCGAGTGACGCACCGGCGGACGGGCTCGCCGCGGCGGCGATCAGCGCGAGCGCGGCTCCCGGGATGCAACGGGTTCTATGGCGGACATTCATCGGTCAACTCTCCCCGGAAACGGCCGGCCGGCCGCGCCGGGCGACGGCGCCCGGGGCCGGCAGTCGTTGCTATCCTACCCGGCAGTGCGCGCGTCAACATCGGCTTAACCTGTCGGCGACTGGCGTCACGCCGCAGCCGGTGGCGGCTGCAGGAAGCGTCGGTTCGTCATAGACTTAAGAGCGTCAGGACCCGCCGACCGGCACGCCGGGGCGGACGGCCGCACGCGCGGTGATCCCGTTTTCGTGTCGTTTTCGCTTCGTTTTCGGAATTCCTCCCATGAGCGGAACCCAGCCGCAGTCCCGCGGTCGCCTGTACGTGATCGTCGCCCCGTCCGGCACCGGCAAGACGAGCCTCGTCAAGGCCGCGCGCCAGGCGCTGCCGTCGATCGGCTTCTCGGTCTCCCACACCACGCGAAAGCGCCGCCCGAACGAGGTCGACGGCCAGGACTACCACTTCACGGACGTGCCGACTTTCGAACGCATGATCGAGGCCGGTGAGTTCCTCGAATACGCCCGGGTTTTTGACAATTACTACGGGACGAGCCAGGCGGCCGTCGAAACCGCCCTCGCGGCGGGCCACGACCTGATCCTGGAAATCGACTGGCAGGGCGCCGCCCAGGTCCGACGGCGCCTCCCGGAGGCGATCCGGGTCTTCATCCTGCCGCCGTCGCGGGCGGCGCTGGAGGAGCGGCTGCGCGGCCGCGGCACCGACAGCGACGAGGTCATCGCACGCCGGCTCACCGAGTCGGTGACGGAGCTGTCGCACTGGCACGAATTCCCGCTGGTGATCGTCAACGACCGCTTCGAGGAAGCCCTTAAGGACCTCACCCGGCTGCTCGGCGGCGACAGCCGGGGCCTGGAGGCCGATCGGCCGGGGCTGGCCGCGTTCGCCGACCGCCTACTCGCCTAAAGCCGCGAAAAACGGTAACCTACTCGGCCCAGTTCGCTGTATTTCCGCAAGGTTCCCATGGCCCGCATTACCGTCGAAGACTGTCTGGACCACGTCGAGAACATGTTCGAGCTCGTGCTGCTCGCCGCCAAGCGCGCGCGTCGGCTGTCGAACGGCGCCGATGCGCTGGTCGAGTGGGAGAACGACAAGTCCACGGTAGTGGCCCTGCGCGAGATCGCCGAGGGCAAGGTCCATCGCGACCTCCTGAACGAACCGGAGCCGGAGCCGCCGCCGCCGGCCATGCCGCCCGACCACGGCATGGACCTGCCGGCCGACTTCCGGGCCCCGCAGTTCGGTCTCGGGGACTGATTCCACCCTGACGGCGTGTAACGTCCGCCCCACATGGACTATGCGTCCTCCCTGCTGAATCTTCTGCCGGGTGGACGCCGGGCGCCGGGCATCAATCAGCTGGTCTCGAAGCTCGAGACCTACCTCCCGCCGCAGCAAGTCGAGCTCGTCCAGGAAGCGTTTGGCGTCGCGAGCGCGGCCCATCAGGGCCAGAAGCGCCTGTCCGGCGAGGCCTACATCACGCACCCGATCGCCGTCGCGAGCATCCTCGCCGAGCTGCACCTCGACGGGCAGACGATCTGCGCGGCGCTGCTGCACGACGTCATCGAGGACACGCCGACCGCCAAGGAGGAGATCACCGAGAAATTCGGCCGCGAGGTCGCCGAACTCGTCGACGGCGTCTCCAAGCTCGACAAGGTCCAGTTCAAGAGCCGCAAGGAAGCGCAGGCCGAGTCCTTCCGCAAGATGATGCTGGCGATGGTCCGCGACATCCGCGTGATCATGGTCAAGCTCGCCGACCGCACCCACAACATGCGCACGCTCGGTGCCATGCCGCCGCAGAAGCGCCGGCGGATAGCGCTCGAGACGCTCGACATCTATGCGCCGATCGCCAACCGCCTCGGAATCCACTCGATCAAGCTGGAGCTCGAGGACCTCGGCTTCCAGGCGCTCTATCCGGCCCGCTACCGGGTCCTGCAGCGCGAACTGAAGCGCTCGCGCGGCAACCAGAAGGAATTCCTGCCGAAGATCGCCGGCAACATCGAAGGCGGGCTGAAGAAGGCGGGCCTGCGTGGCCTGGTCCAGGCTCGCGAGAAGCACCTGTACAGCGTGTTCCAGAAGATGCGCCGCAAGCGCGTGCCGCTGGCGCAGGTGATCGACGTCTACGGGTTTCGCATCGTCGTCGATGACGTAGACACCTGCTACCGCGTGCTCGGCGTGGTGCACGGGCTCTACAAGCCAATGCCGGGCCGGTTCAAGGACTACATCGCGATCCCGCGCATCAACGGCTACCAGTCGCTGCACACGACGCTGTTCGGCCCGAACGGCGTGCCGATCGAGGTGCAGATCCGGACCAACGACATGCACCAGCTCGCCGAGCGCGGCATCGCCGCGCACTGGCAGTACAAGACCGGCGAGAAGGACAACAGCAAGCAGCAGGAACGGGCGCGGGAGTGGCTGAAGAACCTCGTCCAGATGCAGGAGACGGGTAACCCGGAGGAGTTCCTGGAGAGCGTCCGGGTCGACCTCTTCCCGGACAAGGTCTACGTCTTCACGCCAAAGGGCGACATCCTGCGCCTGCCGCGCGGCGCCACCTGCGTCGACTTCGCCTACGCGGTGCACACGGACATCGGCAACCGCTGCGTGGCCGCCAAGATCGACCGCAGGCTTGTGCCGTTGCGCACCGCGCCGCGCAACGGCCAGACCGTCGAGATCATCACCGCCAAGGGCGCGCACCCGAATCCGGCCTGGACCAACTTCGTCGTCACGGCCAAGGCGCGCGCCGCGATCCGCACGTTCCTTAAGACCATGAAGCACGGCGAAGCCGTCGAACTCGGCCGCCGGATGCTCGATCAGGCGCTGGGCGAGTTCAAGCTGTCGCTGAAGCAGGTCGACGCCGCCACCGCGGGTCTCGTCGCCCGGGACCTCGGCTTCTCGACCGCCGACGGGCTGTACGAGCAGATCGGCCTGGGCGAACGCCTTGCGCCACTGGTCGCGCGCCGCTTCCTGCCGAGCGACGCGAGCCGGCCCGTGGTCGGCGACCGCGACACCGGCGGTGCGCTGGCGGTGGCCGGCACCGAGGGCTTGCTCGTCTCCTATGCGCGCTGCTGCTTCCCGATTCCCTACGAGCCGATCATTGCCTACCTGTCGGTTGGCCGCGGCGTGGTGATACATCGCGCCGAGTGCAGCAACCTCTCGGGCTGGCACAAGCAGCCGGACAAGTGGCTGCCCGTGTCGTGGCAGCCGCGGCTCGAACGCGAGTTTGCCTCGGAACTGCGGATCGAGGCCGCCAACCGGGTCGGCGTGCTGGCCGCCCTCGCCGCCAAGATCGCCGCGGTCGACACCAACATCAGCCACGTCTCGGTGGTCGAGCGCGACGATCAGAACTCGACGATCACCTTCGAGCTGCAGGTGCGCGACCGCCGCCACCTGGCGCAGGTCATCCGGGCGATCCGCCGCATGCCGGACGTGCTGTCGGTACAGCGCACCGCGGCCTGAGCCGGGCCGCGGATGACGTTGCCGGGGTGTTGTGTCAGGCTAAACGCCGCCCCGGCAGGCGCCGCGCGCCAGATCATCGCTGCCCGCCCTTCCAACCTCGAGGACGACCATGAACCGCACCATCATTTCCACGGCGGATGCGCCCGCTGCGATCGGCACCTATTCGCAGGCCGTGCGCGTCGGCGACACCGTCTACATCTCGGGCCAGATCCCGCTGGATCCGGCGACCAAGGAACTGGTCAGCGGCAGCATGGAAGCGCAGATCCGGCGGGTGTTCGACAACCTGAAGGCCATTGCAACGGCCGCGGGCGGCAGCCTGGACAACGCCGTCAGGGTGACGATCTACCTCACCGATCTCAGCCATTTCGCGCTGGTGAACACGGTCATGGCGGAGTACTTCCGCGAGCCGTACCCGGCCCGCGCGGCGCTCGGCGTCGCCTCCCTGCCGCGCGGTGCCGCGGTCGAGGCCGACTGCATCCTCGCGCTCTGACCGGGCGGACGAAGCGGCGGCGGGCGGCGCCGCCATGACGGCGGCGCCGGCCGGACCGCGTGCCGTGCCGCTCGACAAGCGGCCGGTCACCGCGCTCAAGGGCGTCGGGACCGCGCTCGCCGAGAAACTCCTGAAACTCGGCGTGGAGTCGGTGCAGGACCTCCTGTTCCTGCTGCCGGCCCGCTACGAGGACCGCACGAAAGTGGTGCCGATCGGCGCGCTGCGCAGTGGCGACCGGGCGGTCGTGGAGGGCGAGGTCGAGCTGGCCGAAGTCGTCTTCCGGCGCCGCCGCCAGCTGCTGGTACGGATCCGCGACGGCACCGGGTTCCTGACCCTGCGCTTCTTCTACTTCACGAGCGCCCAGCAGGCGCAGCTCGTGCGCGGCGTCCGCCTGCGCCTGTACGGCGAGGCGCGGCGCGGCACGCTCGGCCTCGAGATCGCGCACCCGGAGTACCGGCGCGCGGACGCGTTCGACGCGCAGCGCGTCGAGGACTCGCTGACGCCGGTCTATCCGACCACCGAGGGTGTGCAGCAGGGCCGGCTGCGCATCCTCACCGCGCAGGCGCTCGAGGCGATCGACTACGGCGCGCTCGCCGATTACCTGCCGGCCGGTCTACTCGCCGAACTCGGCCTGCCGACCCTGGTCGAGGCGCTGACCTACGTGCACCGGCCACCGCCCGGTGCCGATGTCGAGCTTCTGGCCAGCGGGCGCCATCCGGCGCAGCGCAGGCTCGCGTTCGAGGAACTGCTGGCACACCAGCTGTCGCTGCGCCTGCTGCGCCAGGAAATCCGCCGCGACCCGGCCTACCCGATCGCCCCGCCTGGCCGGCTGCTTGCCCGGCTGCGGTCCGGCCTGCCCTTCGCCCTGACCGGCGCGCAGGAGCGGGTGCTCGACGAGATCAGCGCCGATCTCGCCTCCAGTTCGCCGATGCTGCGCCTGGTGCAGGGCGACGTCGGATCCGGCAAGACGGTGGTCGCCGCCGCCGCCGCGTGCAAGGCGATCGAGGCGGGTTTTCAGGTCGCACTGATGGCACCGACCGAGCTCCTCGCCGAGCAGCACTGGCAGAACTTCGACCGCTGGTTCCGCCCGCTCGAGCAGCCGGTGGCGCTGCTGACCGGCAAGCTGGCGAGCAAGGCCCGCCGCTCCGCCCAGGAGGCGCTCGCCAGCGGCGATGTCAGCATCGCGGTGGGTACGCATGCGCTCTTCCAGGAGGGCGTGAACTTCAGGCGTCTCGCGCTCCTTATCGTCGACGAGCAGCATCGCTTCGGTGTCGACCAGCGCATGGCCCTGCGCAACAAGGGCAAGCATGCCGGCCGGTATCCGCACCAGCTGGTGATGACCGCGACGCCGATACCGCGGACCCTCGCCATGACCGCCTACGCCGACCTCGACGTGTCGGTGATCGACGAACTGCCGCCCGGTCGCACGCCGGTCAGGACCGTGGCGCTCACCGAAACGCGCCGTCAGGAAGTCGTGCAGCGCATCGACACTGCGATCCGCGACGGTCGCCAGGCCTACTGGGTGTGCCCGCTGATCGAGGAGTCCGAGGAACTCGACTACCAGGCGGCGGAAGCGACCCATGCCGCCCTCAAGGCGGCCCTGCCCGGCGTGCGCGTGGGCCTGCTGCACGGCCGTCTGAAGGGGCCGGAAAAGGAACGGACGATGGCGGCCTTCAAGCGCCACGACCTCGACCTGCTGGTGGCGACCACCGTCATCGAGGTCGGGGTCGACGTGCCGAATGCGACGCTGATGGTCATCGAGAATGCGGAGCGCATGGGCCTTGCGCAGCTGCACCAGCTGCGCGGGCGGGTGGGCCGCGGCGCCGCCGAGAGCACCTGCGTGCTGCTCTACAAGGCGGGCATGTCGGCCCTGGCCCGCGAGCGCCTGAATGTCATGCGCGAGACCAACGACGGCTTTCGCATCGCCCGCCGCGACCTTGAGCTGCGCGGCCCCGGCGAACTGCTCGGCACGCGGCAGACGGGCCTGTTGACGATGCGCGTTGCCGAGCTCGGCCGTGATGCCGACCTCCTGCCGCGTGTGCAGTCGGCGGCCGAAGTGCTGCTGGCCGAGCATCCCGCTACCATAGGGGCCCTGCTGCGACGCTGGATCGGTGGACGGGAACGCTATGGCAAGGTCTGAGTCGATGGAGCCAAGCCGGACGGCGCCGCTGCCGCTCAACCTGTGGACGACGTCGCTGCCGCCGGTCGATGCGCGCCTTGCCTCCTGGCTTGCCGAGCCGGGCCTGCTGACCGACCGGCTGCGTACGCTCGGCGCGGGCGAGTTGCGCCTGACGGTCGTGCGGCAATGCCTCGATATCCTCGCCACCGAGCACCGTACGCTGCTCGGCGTCGGCGCCGAGAACGGCTTCATGCGCGAGATCGAACTTCAGGTCGGCGGTGAGCCGTGCATCTACGCGCAGACGCTCGTTCCCGACGCCACGCTCGCGCGGTTTCCGTGGCTGGCCGAACTCGGCGACAGTCCGCTCGGCGAGACCCTGGGAGTCCTCGACGGTATCCAGCGTGGTCCCTTCGAGTTCGCCGAGCTGCCGGCCGTGCATCCGCTCGCCGCAAGCGCACAGCGCGATATCGCTAACGAGGCCCGCGAGACCCTCGTCGCGCGCCGGGCGCTCGTCTCGCTGCGCGGCCAGCCGCTGCTCGTCCAGGAACTGTTCCTGCCGGCACTCCGCCGGCGACTGCAGGCCTGAGCGATGAGCATGTCGCGCTGGGCGCAGGCCCGGTACCACCTGCTGCGTGCCCTGTCGACGCTCGGCGAATACGTGCGCCTGACGCGGCTCGACAAGCCCGTCGGTATCTGGCTCCTCCTGTGGCCGACGCTGTGGGCGCTGTGGGTCGCCGGGCGCGGCCGTCCCGACGAACGCGTGCTCGTCGTGTTCCTCGCCGGCGTCGTCGTGATGCGCTCGGCGGGCTGCGCGATCAATGATTACGCCGACCGGCGCATCGATCCGAAGGTGGCGCGCACCCGCAACCGGCCGCTGGCGGCGGGCCGCATCAGCGGGACCGAGGCGATCGTCCTCTACGTGCTCTTGTCGCTGGTCGCGCTTGGCCTCGTCCTCAACCTCGACCCGCTGACGCAGAAGTACTCGCTGGCCGGCGCCGCGCTCGCGCTCATCTATCCGTTCCTCAAGCGCGTGACCTCGCTGCCGCAGGTCTGGCTCGGGCTCGCCTTCAGCTGGTCGATACCGATGGCCTTCAGCGCCGAAACGGGCGCCGTACCGCGCGTCGCCTGGCTCCTCTTCATCGCCGCGGCGTTGTGGACCGTCGTCTACGACACGATCTACGCGATGGTGGATCGCGCCGACGACCTGCGGGCGGGGGTGCGCTCGACCGCAACGCTGTTCGGCGATGCGGATCGCGTGATCCTCGCGCTGCTGCAGACCCTGGTGCTCGCGACACTGATGCTGGTCGGCCGCAACCTGGCCTTCGGCCGCTGGTACGCGGCCGGCCTCGTCGCCGGCTCGCTCTGCTTCATCTGGCAGCAGTGGCTGATCCGCACCCGCGATCCGGCCGGGTGTTTCCGCGCCTTCATCGCCAGCCATCACTTCGGGCTGTGCGTGTTCGCCGGCATCGCGCTCGACTACCTGTACCGGCACCACTGAGGAATGACGGTCGTTGCCGCACCGCCGTTGCCGCCCGCGCCGGCCGATCTGGAGCGCGCCTTCGCGCGCGCCGCGGCAGGCTACGACGACGCGGCCGTCGTGCAGCGCCTGGTCGGCGCCGAACTCATCGAGCGCCTGCGCGCGGCGCGCCTCAGGCCCGCCGTCGTGCTCGATGTCGGCGCCGGCACGGGTGACGGCACGCAGCGCCTGAAGAAGGCCTACCGGCGCGCGCTCGTCATCGGGATCGACCGCTCCGGCGCGATGCTGGCGCGGGCCCGACGGCGGCGCGGCTTCCTCGCGCCGTTCGAGCTGCTCCTCGCCGATGCCGGTACCCTGCCGGTGGCCGACGCGACGGTCGATCTCGCCGTCAGCAGCTTCGCGCTGCACTGGGCGGGCAACCCCGCACCGGTCCTCGCCGAGTTCGCGCGGGTCCTGCGCCCCGGAGGCGCCCTGCAGTTCGCGACGCTCGGACCCGGCAGCCTCGCGGAGCTGCGCGAAGCCTACGGCGCGCTCGGCCGCGCCATGCCCGCCCCGCCCGACCCGGAGGCGCTCGGCAGCGCCCTTCTCGGCCAGGGCTTTGCCGACCCCGTGCTCGATACCGAGCGCTACACCCTGACCTACGCCGACATCGCGACGCTGCTGCGCGAGCTGCGCGCGCTCGGCGGCCTGGCGCTGCGCGGTCCCGGGCGCGGCCTGCGGGGCCGTCGCCACCTGCAGGCGCTCACTGACGCCTACCCTCGCGGACCGGAAGCCCCGCGCCTCGCCGTGACCATCGAGGTGATCTTCGCGCGGGCCGTGCGCGGCGCGGGGCCGCGCCCGCGGGCGGCCGCCGATGTCGCCGTGCCCGTGACCGCGATCGGCCACCGCCCGCGGCAATGACGCGACGCTAAAATTCACGAAAATCGCCTATCGAGGCGACAAATTCGACCATCATGCGCCATCTAACCGCAATCTCTTTGCCCTCAGTGAACCACCCGCCGGCGGTCGCGAGGGCAGCGGCGTGCGGACCGCACCGCGCCCCGCCCGGCGGCCAGCCGCGGCGGCGCGCCCTG
>CAIMCI010000165.1 GCA_903839465.1 uncultured Pseudomonadota bacterium | reverse complement strand
CGAGTCGACGCCCATGGCGGCGAACAGCCGGCGAAACTGATCCTCGATCACGTCGGGCAGCGAACCGGCGATGAGCAGCTGTCGCTGCGTCGTCGTACCGAGCGTCGGCACCAGTGACGCGAGACAGGCATCCTCACCCTGGGTGAAGGTCGTCTCGATACCGCTTCCGGAGTAGTGCCGGATCCGCACCCGCGGCTCGAAGGAACGCGACAGCCGCGCCGCCGCACGTCCAAGATCGAGCTTGATCACTTCGGACGGGCAGGAGCCGACGAGAAACAGAAGCTTGATCTCCGGTCGGCGCGCGAGCAGCTGCGTCACGACGCGGTCGAGCTCCTCGTTCGCGTCCGCCAGACCCGCGAGGTCACGCTCATCAATGATCGCCGTGCCAAACCGGGGCTCGGCAAAGATCATCACGCCGGCCGCCGACTGAATGAGGTGCGCACAGGTTCGCGACCCCACCACGAGAAAGAAGGCGTCCTGTATTTTGCGGTGCAACCAGACGATACCCGTGAGCCCGCAGAACACCTCACGTTGACCACGCTCGCTGCGAACCAGGGCGACCTCGGCCGGCCTCTCGGCGCAGCCTCTGTCCAGTATGGCGCTCATGTCGGCACACCAAATACCGGCGCAGCGGGGCCTGAATATTCGCTGCGCTGCACAAGGCGCGCCGCACGAAGCTTAAGAATGAACTGCGTGGCATTGACGAGGTAGGCCACATAGGCGGAAAGTGCGAGCGCCATCTGGCCGCGGGCGCTAAGCCATCCGTACGTCACTGCCAACAGGTAGGCCGTGTGAAGAGCGAGAACGACAAAACTGACAACGTCTTCCCAGAAGAAGGCGCGGGCGAAGAGGTAACACCCGAATACCTCGCGCTCCCAGATCGCGCCCGTGATCATGATCAAGTACAGCACCAGCGTCTTGACGACGACCGACACGGTCGCGGCGTGCAGGCCGACGCCAAACAGCATGTAACGCGCGATCAGCGCGACGCTGCACAAGAACACCAAAAACTGCACCGGCGCGAGGATTCCCTGCACCAGGGTCCACTTCGTGGCATCGCGCCGCCGCCGTTCCTCGGCCGTGTAGAGCGGCGCTTTACGCGCCGTCGGGCGACCTTGTGCTGGGGTGTAAGTCGCGGGCGCGTTGCTCATGGCTCAACCCTAGTCCCGAGCCGCGGGATGTGTCAACTAAGTTGGACGTATATTTTTCTTGACAGACACTCTGAGCGGAGGGATGGTTCGGACCCATGCAGTCCGGCGACCATTCTGAGCTAGAGAAAATAGAGCGTTGCCCGGCTCGTCCAGGGACGCACGTTAGGGAGCCCGTCGTCGGTCGATCGATCCGGCGGGATGCGAGGGGGGATAACCGGATGCCCATGGGTTACGAAGAGCGCAGCCTTGTGTTGCTGGCCGCGGCAGGATGCGCGGGCGGCGAATCAGCTCCGGCCACCGCGCGGTCGGGTCGCCCTGCGGCGCCGCCGGAAGTGACGCGCCAGAGCCGACGCGACGCGCTGGTGCGAACCATCGAGGGACAGATCGTCCCTCGCCTGCTGCTGGCACGCGCCCAGCGCAAGGACGACGGCGCAACAGGCCAGCGGCCGGCAGCCTCGGCCGCGGCGACGAATGAAGCGGTCGATGACCTGACACGACTGCTTCTACAGCACACGTCGGAAGTTGCCTCCACGTATATACAGATGGCCCGCCGCGAAGGGGCTTCCGTCGACGCCATCCTGCTTGACCTTCTCGCGCCCGCGGCGCGGCGCCTCGGTGCGCTGTGGGAGTCGGACGACGTGGATTTCTTTGCCGTGTCGCTTGGTCTCGCGCGGCTGCAAACCATCGTCCGTGAACTGAGCACGGCGACGCAACCGGATGACGTCGGCGGCGGACTCGCCGGAACCATCCTTCTCGTGCCGGAACTCGGCGAACAGCACACCTTCGGCTTGCAGCTGGTTGGCGAGTTCTTCCGGCGTGCGCGCTGGGACGTTTGGCTGGAACAGCCGAATAGCGCGGATGAGTACCTGCAGCTGGTCGCCGCAGAACACTTCGCGGTCATCGGCATCGCCGCCGGCAGCGACGGGCGCGTCGAGCACCTGGCCAGTCGAATTGCGGCGACGCGCCGGGCATCGCGCAACAAAACCGTGTGCGTTATGGTCGGTGGGCCGATCTTCCTGAACAAGCCGGAACTCGCCGGCCAGGTCGGCGCGGATGCGACGGCGATGGACGGCCCAGCGGCCGTGCAGACGGCGCAAACACTGGTTAAATCGCTAGCGGCAGCCGCCGCCGCGCGCCTGTGAGCGGGCGGATCCAAATGGAATTTGTTACACTGAAAATATAACTGACCCGGCGGATCCATCTGTGAAATCGTTTACGACGGCGAAAAAATGGTTCGGCGATTTGGATGCAACCACCGCAGCTAAAGTCCTGACGTCTGCTGCCGATGTTGCCCTCATCGTGTCCCCGAGCGAGCCCTTCGTCATCCGTGATGTTTCGTTCGGCAGCGCCGACATCGCCAACGAGGTTGGCAGCGATTGGATCGGCAAGCCGTGGCTTGACGTCGTCGCCACGGAAAGCCGCCCCAAGGTCGTGGAGCTCCTGCGCGATGCCGCCGATGACCGGCCCGGCCGGTGGCGGCACGTCAATCACCTGTCGTCCACGCCGGACTCGGTGCCGATCCTGTTCTCGGCCACGCGCCTAGGTCCCAAGGGGCGCATTATCGCGATCGGCCGCAGCCTCCGGCCGATGGCGGATCTGCAGCAGCAGCTGCTGGCGACCCAGCAGGGGATGGACCGGGAACTCGCTCGCGTACGCCTCGCGAGCACCCGCTACCGCCTGCTGTTCCAGGTCGCGGATGAGGCCGTCCTCATTCTCGATGCGCTGACCTACAAGGTCGCGGAGGCCAACCCGGCGGCCTGCCACCTGCTCGATGAGCAGGCCGACGCGATCGTCGGGCGCTCGGCGCTCGCGTCGTTCGACGAGCCAAGCCGGAAGGCCCTTGAGGCGTTGTTCGCCGGCGTGCGCGCCACCGGCCGGACGAGCGACGCGCGAGTCCGGCGCGGCGAGGACCGCGACTTCGTGCGGGCCTCCGTGTCGATTTTTCGTGAAGAGCAGCGCACGTATCTGCTCCTGCGGCTCCGGGCGGAAGGCGTAGCCGTCAACGGCTCGGCCGGCGCCCGCAAGTCCCGGGTGCTCGAGGTCGTGGAACACAGCCCCGACGGCTTCGTCATCACCAGCCTCGACGGCCGGATCGAGTATTCCAATCGTGCGTTCCTCGACATGGTCGAACTCGCGACGGCCGAGCAGGCGCTCGGCCAGCCGCTCGACCGTTGGCTCGGCCGTGCGGGCGTCGATTTCCCGCTTCTGACGGCTCACCTGCGCGAGGACCAGTCGATCCGCCTGTTCGCCACCAAGCTCCGCGGTGACTTCGGCGGCACGATCGATGTGGAAATCTGTGCGGTCGCGGTGCCGGACGGTGAAATGCCCTGCCTCGGGTTTACGTTGCGCAATGTCAGCCAGCGCGTGACGACCGAGCGCACGGCCGTACGCCAGCGGCCGCGAACGGTCGATCAGCTCACCGAGCTCGTGGGCCGCGTTCCGCTGAAGGAACTCGTGCGTGACTCGAGCGACATGATCGAGCGCCTGTGCATCGAGGCGGCACTCCAGCTGACCGGTGACAACCGCGCGGCGGCGGCTGAAATTCTCGGCCTCAGCCGGCAGAGCCTGTACTCGAAATTGCGCCGCTACGGGCTCGGCGATCTGGTCGCCGGCAATGACTCCGGCGTTGGTGCGGAGCACTAAAACCACAGTGTAAGTTTTTGTTGACAGATGCATGTGTCAGGACTAGTTTTCAGTCATGGCACGCGCAATACCTGTCCCACACGTCCCGCCGCGGATGCCCGCGGTCCTCGAACTCCTGAAGCCAATCACGTGGTTCCCACCGATGTGGGCATTCATGTGCGGGCTGGTCTCGGTTCCGGGCGGCGCGCCCAACCGATGGGCTGCGATCGCGGGCGGCATCGCGCTTACCGGCCCGCTGGTGTGTGGCACGAGTCAGGTCGTCAATGACTGGTTCGACCGTCATGTCGACGCCATCAATGAACCCAACCGACCGATCCCCTCGGGACGCATGCCGGGGCGCTCGGCGCTGTATGTCGCGATTGCCTGGACCCTGGTGTCGCTCCTCGTCGCCTTCCAGCTCGGCCGGGGCGTCTTCGTGGCGTCGTGCATCGGCATCGCTCTCGCCTGGGCATACAGCGCACCGCCTATTCGCCTGAAGCGCAACGGCTGGTGGGGCAACAGCGCGGTCGCCATCTGCTACGAGGGCCTGCCCTGGGTCACCGGTGCGGCCGTGATGATCGATGGTGGGCTGCCCTCGCTCAAGATCTCGATTCTCGCCGCGCTCTACAGCGTCGGCGCGCACGGCATCATGACACTCAACGACTTCAAGTCGGTCGACGGCGACCGTCAGATGGGAATTGCCTCGCTACCCGTTAAGCTCGGTGAATTCAACGCCCTCGCGATGGCCTGTTTCGTCATGGCGCTGCCACAGGCAATCGTCATCGGCCTGCTCGCCTACTGGGGCGCACCGATGATGGCCGTTCTCGTCAGCGTGCTCTGGCTCGGACAGTTGTTCCTGATGGAGCGGCTTCTGGACGAGCGGCCAAAGGACGTCGTGCCCTGGTACAACGCCACGGGTGTCACCCTGTACGTGCTCGGCATGCTCGCCTCCGCGTTCGCGGTCCGAATGCTCGCATGACGTCTACCGCATCCCGCTCCGGCTCGCTCGGCTGGACAGGCATCGTGAGACTCGGCCTCGTCCAGATGGCACTGGGCTCGATGACCGTGATTGCCATTTCGACTCTCAATCGGATCATGGTGATCGAGTATTCCCTGCCCGCCTTCGTGCCGGGAGTGCTGATCGCGTTGCATTACCTCGTACAGATGATGCGACCGCGCCTGGGCCACGGCTCGGATGTCGGCGGCCGGCGCACCCCCTGGATCGTGGGCGGGCTTCTGCTGCTTGGCCTAGGCACCGTCGGTGCGGCAGCTGCCACGACGCTCTTCGCAACCCAGCGAGCGGCTGGTCTGTTGAGTGCGACGCTTGCCTACGTCGCGATCGGACTTGGCGTCGGTGCGGCCGGGACGTCCCTGCTCGCCCTGCTGGCGAAGTCGGTCGCCCCGCCACGACGTGCGGCGGCGGCCACCATCCTCTGGATCATGATGATCTTCGGCTTTGCGCTGACTGCCGGCCTGATCAGCAAGTTCCTGGATCCGTACGGGCCGGTGCGGCTGATCATCGTCGCCGGCTGCGCCGTGTGCCTCGCGGTGTCCGTGGCCATTGCCGGCATTTACGGCATCGAATCCCGGACCTCGCTGGCGGTGACGGCGCGGCCCGCCTCGGCAGGCACGGCGGACTTCCGCCAGGCTCTGGGCGCGGTCTGGAGCGAACCGTTGACGCGGCGCTTCACCGCCTTCATCTTCCTGTCGATGCTGGCCTTCAGCGCGCTTGAGCTGCTGCTGGAACCCTTCGGCGGACACGTCTTCCACCTGACGCCGGGCGCCTCCGCCAGGCTCGCCGGCAGCCTGCACTCGGGTGCCGTGCTGGGCATGATCACGGTGGCGCTCGCCACGTCGGGACTGCGGATCGGCAGCCCGCGATCGTGGGTGCGGCTCGGCTGCCTCAGTGCCGCCCTGGTGCTCGTGTCCATTGCACTCTGCAGTGCCGGTGCGCTCAGCCTGCCGCTGGCGCCCGCGGTCTTTGCCCTGGGCCTCGCGACGGGCGCCTTCACCGTCTCGTCCATCAGCGTGATGATGGATCTCGCCGCCGCCAACGGCGACGGCCGGGAGGGCATGCGGATGGGGCTCTTCGGAGGCGCCCAGGCGGTAGCCTTTGCCGCCGGCGGGCTCCTCAGCACCGCGGCGATCGACCTCGCCCGGCAATGGCTCGGTACTCCGGCGGTCGCCTATGCTGTCGTCTTCGCGGCGGAAGGTCTGCTCTTCGCCGCAGCCGGCTGGCTCGCGGTCGGCGCACCGATCGCGCGCGCAGCGACGACGGACACGCCCGCCCCTGCCCGTGATCGGCAACCGCGGGCCGGACACCCGATCCTCCCTGGCTGGCGACGGGAGATCGGGTGAACGATAGCGTGAACGGTCGGGTCTACGACACGGTCGTGGTCGGTGGCGGACCGGCGGGCGCCACGGCCGCGTGCGATCTCGCCCGTGCCGGGCGCGTGGTGCTGCTGCTCGACCGAGCAGGCCGCATCAAACCGTGCGGCGGGGCTATTCCGCCGCGCCTGATCAAGGATTTCGCGATACCCGATCATCTTCTCGTTGCCCGGATCCGGAGCGCCCGAATGGTCTCCCCTGCCCCGCGGCAGGTCGACATGCCGATCGATGGCGGCTTCGTCGGCATGGTTGATCGCGGTCCCTTCGACGAGTGGTTGCGGGCCCGTGCCGAGGAGAGCGGCGCGACCCGCATCACGGGCGACTACACCCGCACGACGACCGAGTCGGCGGACCTGCTGCGGATCCACTTCACCGTCCGCGGCGCTGACGGTGGCGCCGCCACCGACTGTAGCGTACTCACGCGAAGCCTCATCGGTGCTGACGGGGCGGCCTCGGCCGTCGCCAAGGAGCACGTCCCCGGTGCCGGACGGATGCGGCAGGTGGCCGCCTACCACGAGATCATTCGCACACCCACGACCGTCGAGGGCGGTGCCTTTGATGGCAGCCGCTGCGACGTCTGGTACCAGGGCGAGATATCGCCGGACTTCTACGGCTGGGTATTCCCGCACGGCGAGACGACCAGCATCGGCGTTGGCAGCGCTCAGCGCGGTTATTCGCTCCGCCAGGGCGTGACGCGACTGCGCACCCGCGCGGGCCTGGGTGAGGCTACGACGCTTCGCCGCGAAGGCGCTCCGATCCCCATGAAGCCGCTCCGCCGCTGGGACGACGGCCGCGCCGTGGTCGTGATCGGCGATGCGGCAGGTGTCGTCGCCCCCGCTTCCGGCGAAGGCATTTACTACGCGATGGCGAGCGGCCGTTTCGGCGCCGAAGCCGTCGATGGGTTCCTCGCCACCGGCGACGTGCGCCAACTGGCGGAAGTCCGTCGCCGCTTCATGGCCGAGCACGGGCGCGTGTTCTGGGTCCTCGGCATGATGCAGTACTTCTGGTACTCAAGCGATTCGCGCCGCGAGCGCTTCGTCAAGATGTGCGCCGACCCGGACGTGCAGCGCCTGACCTGGCAGGCCTATATGCACAAGAAGCTCGTCCGCGCCGACCCGCTGGCGCACATTCGGATCTTTCTGAAAGACACGGCGCACCTGCTGGGACTGGGCCGGGCCTAAGCCCGCGCGTCACCGCTGGCCGACGTGGTTGCCCGATGACTGACTGGCTGGACAACGTCGCCCTGGGCCACCTGATTGAATTCGCCCTGTGCATGATTGCCGCGGAAGCCGTTGCGCTCGGCCTGTATTACGCCCGAAGCAAGCGCGGGATATCCTGGGCCGATGCCCTTCCCAATCTCGCCTCCGGAGCGCTATTGATGTGCGCCTGCCGCGCCGCACTGGGCGGCGCCACGGCGACGGTGCCGTTCTGGCTCGCCGCCTCGCTCGTCGCCCACGGTCTCGACTTACGCCGTCGTTGGTGCCGCTAGCAGCCTTGCACGCGGCCTCGATGGCACCGCGAGGAAGCTCGGCAGGCGAAAGCTCACGCCTTCCGGCACGTCCGGCATCTCCACGACCAGGCGCGCACCCAGCTCGACCAACCGGGTACACAGCTGGGTGACCAGGTGCTCCGGTGCCGATGCGCCGGCCGTCACGCCGATCCGGGAGGCCCCGTTCAGCCAGTCCGGATTGAGCGCCGAGGCATCGGGCAGGAGATAGGCGGGTACGCCCTCGTTCTCTGCGACCTCGCGCAGTCGATTCGAGTTCGAGCTGTTGGCCGCACCGATGACCAGAAAGAGATCGACCATCGAGGCGAGGCCACGAACCGCACGCTGGCGGTTGAGGGTGGCGTAGCAGATATCATCGAGTGCCGGCCCGACGAGGCCCGCAAACCGCGCCTCAAGCGCCTTGATGACTGCAGCCGTATCGTCGACACTCAGGGTCGTCTGCGTCACGTAGGCGACCCTCGCCGTGGCAGGCAGATCGAGCGCCGCCACATCGGCGACGGTTGCCACGACATGCACCGGCTGGTCTACCGAACCGACGGTGCCCTCGACTTCCTCGTGCCCCTCGTGGCCGATGAGAACGAGTTCGTAGCCGAGTCGCGCGTACCGTTTCGCCTGCACGTGCACTTTCTGCACCAGCGGGCACGTGGCGTCGATCACGCGCAGACCGCGGGCCGCCGCCGCGGCGTAAACCGCTCCCGATACGCCGTGTGCGCTGAACACCGTCGTCGCGCCGACCGGTATGTCGGCGATGGCGTCCACGAATACGGCACCCCGGGCCGCGAGATCCGCGACCACATGCCCGTTGTGGACAATTTCGTGAAAGACATACACCGGTCGGCCATAGAGCGAGAGCGCCCGCTCAACGGTGTCGACCGCGCGTGACACGCCGGCGCAGAAGCCGCGCGGCTGCGCGAGCACGACTTCCGCCCCGACGGCCGGAGCGACGCGTGCCGTCCGGCGATAGGCTTCCGGAGCCGGCGCGTAGTCGTGGCCGCGCACTGCCATCAGAGAGGCTTCCCGGCCACCATCGTCGCGGGGCTCGAGTCATGCACCGACTTCATGCCCGCGACCTCACCGGTCGCCGCGCGCGCATCGACGGGCGCCGGAGCCATCTCCGGGGACGGCGGGACACGCGGCCCGGCGAGTTCCGGATAGTCCGCCAGCATGCTCTGGCCAAACAGCGGCTTGTAGGCCCCGCGGTGGCAAGTGCCACAGCCGACCTTGCCGACGTCACCGGTCGGGCCACGCTGGTCCGCCGGCAGTGTGTGTGTCAGCGGCAGCATGTAGGTGTTGTTCAACGCCCGGGACATGCGGATGCCGTACCACGCGGTCACCCGTGTGGGCGGACTCGAGGCCCAGTCGCCAAAGGCGCGGGTGTTGTGGCAATAGGTGCAGTTCACGCCAAGCGAGTTCGACATGTACACCATGAGCCCGTAGGTCCATTCGGCCTGCTTGATCGAGTGGCGGTTCGAGCCCGCCGCGGCCGTCGTGCCCTGTTCGCGGATGTCGTTCGCCTCCAGCAGGAACGGACTCAGCGGATCGAACGGAAGCGAACTCAATCCCACGATGGCCGCGGGAACGTTCTTGCCGCCGCGATCCGCAACGATCCCGTGTACCGGCGGCGGACCCGGATCGATAAACCACGCCTGCGCGGGCACCTGCTGTCCGTGATGGCAGGTGTAACAGGTGACACCCGTGTTGGCGACGTGCGACTTCCAGTTGGTGTTGATGTCGCGCGTCATCTGCAGCATCCGCCGCGCCACGACCTTCGTGTACAGCGCGTCGCTCGCCATATCGCCCTGGTGGCAGTAATTACAGCTCTGGTCGGGAGGCGCCACCCACTGCGTGATGGCCAGCATCACGCGAGCGAGCTCACCGGCCGACAGGTCCTTCAGCACCTGCACGTTCTGGTAGACGTCCCCGGCGCGCGGACCGTCCGGCGACGCCGGCGACTGCACCTCGGGTAGCTGGTTCTTCGCGTACAGCGCGTCGAGCTTGGGCCGGTTGTAGAGAACCTCCATTCCCGTGCCGCGGAAACCGCGCTGCACCGAGACCGGTCGGGGTTTTTCGCAACCCGCCAGGCATACCAGAGCCACGGTCATCCCGAGCGCGATCAGCGTATGTTGTCTGTTCATTCAGCTGCCTCCAGCATCGGTCTCGGACTCAGGGAGCGGACCCGGGCAACGTGGCCGGGTCCGTGACGGGCGGGAATACGTGCGGATAGCTCGGCACGACATGGTGCTTGACCGCCCACAGGAACCAGTTGTCGACGACCGTGCCGGTCAACAGGATGCCGATGCCGCCGGTAAGGGTCGTCAGCACGGCGAACCACCATGCCCAGCGGTGAACCGACTCCATCGTCGCGTTGAACCCCATCGTCCAGCGCCAGAACAGGGCGGCCCGCTCGGACGCGGTACCGCGATCGACGATCTGCTCGACCTCGCGGTCGCCGCCATAGGGGGTCACCGCCAGGATGGTTCCCGCGTGCATGGCGAACAGCAGCACCGAGCCGTACAGGAACACGATCGACAGCGCGTGGAACGGGTTGTAGAAAAGGTTGCCGTAGCGAAGCGAGAAGGCCGCGGTCCAGTCGAGGTGCGGGAAGATCCCGAACGGAACGGCCTCCGACCAGCTGCCCATCAGCACGGGCCGGATGAACCCGAGCACGAGGAAGAGCCAGATCGCCGACGCGAACGCCCAGGCCACGTGCGTCCCGACCTGGAGCTCCACTGCCCGACGGTACATCCGGTACCACCACAGCAGCAGCGACATCGTCAGGAAGAAACCGGCGATCAGCCACCAGCCGCCCTGGGCGAGAGGCGGTATGTGCAGCCCGTAGGACGGCGGCGGCGGCTCCAGGGCGAGCCACGGCAGCTGGCGGATGAACTGGACCGGGCTCCAGCCGACGGACGCCCACATGTTGAGACCGATGATCTCAAAGGCGATCAAACCGAACAGCAGCGAGGCAAACCCTGTCGCCCCGAGGTAGATCGGCCCGATCTGGGCGTCGCCGATGCGGCCCAGCAGCTTGCTCATCGTACCCTTGCCATCGCGTGCGGAGTTGCCCCTGCCTAGCGGCACACCCGGATACGGTTCGGTGGTGTGGATCTGGACCCGCGAGAAAAGATTGGTATAGCCGGACATATTGTGCTTCCCCGATGTCAGCGCCAGATGGGCATGTTGAGCCACCACGTCCACCATTCAGGCCAGCCGCGGGTCCAGAAGGGCCCGCTGATGACGATGCATATGGCGCTCCACAGTCCGGCGTTGACTGCGAGCAGGTAGCCGAGGCGATGTATGCCCATCGCCCCAATCGAGTATCCGATCGTGTCGCGGAAGAACGTGTTCTCGTGCTCGGCGCCGCGTACCACGCGGCCCTTGCCGGGGTTGGCCATCGACAGGATCGCGCCACCGTGCATGGCCAGCGTGAGAACCGTGGTGAAGAAGAACGTCACGGCGATCATGTGCGCCGGGTTGTAGTGGAAGTGCAGGTACTGATACCCCACGTTGGAAACCCAGTCGAGGTGACTGAAGATTCCGTAGGGAAACGCATGCCCCCACCCGCCGAGCAGGATCGGGCGTATGACCTCGAGCGTAAAATACGCGAGGATCGCCACGCTGAATGCCGCCGGAACGTGGTAGCCCATGCCCAGCTTCCGGCAGATCTCGACCTCACGAAGCGCCCAGGACACAAACGATCCGAGCGCGAATAGCGTGATCAACTGCCACAATCCGCCCTCGCGCAGCGGAGCGAACTGCAGGCCGTACTTGAGGTCCGGTGGCGCGATACTGATCTGCCAGAGGTTCCACGTCGGACCAATACTGGCGCCGTAGATGATCAGCGCGACACCCAGTACGGTGCAGAAGAACCCGGTGACGCCGAAGAAGCCGACGTAGAACGGACCTATCCAGAAGTCGAAGAGGTCGCCACCGATGAGTGTGCCACCACTCACCCTGTACTTTTTCTCGAAGCTAAGCATGGTCATCTTCTTTCTCCCGGATTCACTCGCCCGCCCTCAGCGGCCGGTCAACAAGCCGGCAGCGAACGGAATCGAGTCGCATTGCCACTCTCCCCCGTTCGCCGCCGCCATCGCGTCGCTACTTCGAGGACGAAGGCAGCGGAGCCGCCTGCGTCGCCGAATGAACGGTGGGCCCGTTGAGCCAGCTGCCGTACCGCTCGGTGCTGAGCTGCACGAAGTGATTCAACATCACCATCGCAAACGCGAACACCAGCACGGCGATCAGAGTTCGCCGTGGGTCGAGAATCAACCAGATTTTCCACATTGTTATCGTCTCCTCAGATTCGCCGGGCTAGAACCACGGCCGCCAGTTCCACACCAGGAAGTGCGCGACCAGCGTGATTGCCACGAAAACCAGGGTGCTGGTCACGAACAGGCGATGGAATTCCTTCGCCTCCGCGTGAGTCAACCCGGTCAGACTCTTTCTTTCTTCTTGCATGCCTGCATTACCTCCGTTTACGCCTTTCGGCTGACAACGCGCACAACCCGCGCGTCATGGGTGGCACGCGTCTCTCGCAGCACGCGTACCGATAGTTTCCCGCGGACGCCGGGGGCGCAGCGGCTGGAAGTTGTGGAAGTCATGAGGCGATCCTCATGTCACGGGGAACGCGGGCGCTCGTCACGCGCGCCTCGCCGGCTTCTCGCGTCGCCCGTTCGGCCGCGTCGCGAAGCTGCTTGGCGGCCGAGATGCGAACCACCACCGGCTGAGCCTCCACGACCAGGTCGAGCGCGGCCCGCGCGTCCTCGTCCCAGGGCAACTCGTGGTGCAGGCGCGACGGTGTCGCGACGACCTTGTCCAGTTCCGTTCCGAGCGGCAGGATGTGGAAGAGCGCGTCGAACAGGGCGTTACAGACTTCCTGGACCAGATACGTCGCGCCCGAGTAGCCCATGAATGGCGTTCCGGTGTGGCGCCGGATAATCGCACCCGGGAAGGATGCAGGTATGTACGTGGCTCGCGACGCCGCTTCGGCGAGATACATGCGCTCGTTGTAGCTGCCGAAAACGACGAGGGGCGGCTTGTCGCGCAGCAACTGGCGGACGTTGTCGTTATCCGTCTTGGCGCCAGCGAGGCGACTGACGGCGAAGTTGCACGGCAGTCCCATCTCGTCGGCCAGGAAATGGCGAATGCCCCTGGCGTACGTTTCGTTCGCGACGATCCCAAAGCTCGCCGTCCCGAAGAAGTCCTGCGTCACCGAGCGCCACAAGTCCCACAGGGGCTTGAGCGTCGTGTGCTTTTCCCTCTCGATGAACGGCTCCGGGTCGAGACCGAGGATCTCGCCCAGCGAGCGCAGGAACTGCGTGGTGCTCTGCATCCCGATCGGCGCCTGCAGATAGGGACGCTCGAGCGTCTCGCAGAGCTGCCTGCCGAACTCGCGATACATGCACACGTTGGCATCGGCATCCGCGAGCTTCGGCACATCCGCGAGATGGCTGCCGAGCGGAAAGACGAGGTTGACCTTGGCACCGATGCCCTCGACGAGGCGGCGGATCTCCGCGAGGTCGCTCGGACCGTTGAACATGCCGTAACTCGGGCCGATGATATTGACGAGCGCCGGTCGCTCGGGCGTCCGCTCCGCGGGCGGCGCGATCTTCTTGCGCCCGTATTCGCTCCACAGCCAGGAGAGCGCCCGGTTGGCGCACTGCCACTGGTCTTCGTCGATGGTACGCGGCAGGAAACGCGCGATGTTGGTGCCCTCGGGCGTGACGCCGCCGCCGATCATCTCGGCGATCGAGCCGGTCACGACCACGGCGGGCAAGCCGGCGTCGAGCACCGCGTGCGCCCGTTTCATCGCCTGTTCGGTACCGCGCTGGCCCAGTTCCTCTTCGCCGAGGCCGGTGACGACGATCGGCAGTTCGTGCGGCGGCAACGCGTCGGTGTAGTGCAGGACCGAGGTGACGGGCAGGTTTTCGCAGCCCACCGGGCCGTCGATGATGACCTGCAGGCCCTTGATCGCGGTGAAGACGTACACCGCACCCCAGTAGCCTCCGGCCCGATCATGGTCGAGTACCAGCATCAGCCCATACTCTCTGCAGCGCGCTTGGCCGAGGCCTTTGCGACCTTGCGGGCGTACTCGGCGCGGAACTCCGGGCGGTCCTTCGGCGCATCGGTCCAGACCCCGGCCGCCGACCCGCTGCCGACGCCGCTGAAGAATTCCTCCATCGCCGCAAAGCGCGCCTTGTTGGCCACCGCCGCGTTGATGACCTGGGCGAGGCTGCCGGCGCCGGCCGGCCCCATCAGCGGCCGAGCGGAGATCAGGTTCGTGAAATAGAGCGAGGGCGTCGAACGCTCCTTGGCGTACTGGACGACCGGCGTCGTACCGATAGCGAGTTCGGGTTCGAATTCGTGGAATGCCGCCAGATCCTGCTCGAGCGAGGCCCGGAATTGCACCCGGATGCCGCGGCTGGTGAGGAAATCCTCGTCTGCCGACGAATAAGGCGTGCGCGGACAGGCGGTACCGACGTAGCGGACGTCCGCACCGCTCTCGACCAGCAGGCGCGCGACCAGGAGTTCCGATCCCTCGTAACCCGACAGCGTGATCCTCGCCTTGATCGGATTGCGATCAAGCGCCGCCTGGATGATCGGCAGGAAGCGGTCCTTCGCGCTGCCGATACGCCCGTCCGCAACCCCGGAGGCGCGACCGATGGCTTCGAGCCAGGCGGCCGTGCCCTCCACGCCCACGGGCGCCGAGCCGACGACGGTCCTTCCCGCCGTGTCGAATTCGCGAAAGACCGCCGTGTAAAACGGATGCAGAGCAGCAGCCACCGGGCAGTCGAGCGCGGCGTACAGCTCCCGCCACTCCCGGGTCGGGACGACCGGCCCGGCCGCGAGGCCAAGACCGTCCAGCATCATGGCAATGCCCATCGGGTCGGCCGGAAAGAGCTCACCGACGAGGGCGACCGTCGGCACGCCGGTGCGCGCCTGTCGCGGCGCCGGTACGGGACCCTGCTCCGCCTCGGTACGTGCGTAGCGGAGCATCGCACCGGCCAGAACGTCTTTCGCCTCGGCGTGCGTCGGAACGCCGAAACCGGGGACATCGATACCGATGATGCGTACCCCGTTTATCTCCTTCGGCAGGAGTTGCAGGGGAACGCCGGACGCGGTCGGCACACACAGGTTTATCACGACCACGCTGTCGTACAGAGCGGGATCGGCGAGCTTGTGGACCGCCTCGCGAATGTCCTCGAACAGCTTTCCGGTCACCAGAGTTTCGGAGTTGAACGGCACGTAGCCAACCGTGCGGCGCGCACCGTAGAAATGCGAGGTGAACGACAGGCCGTACACACAGCAGGCAGAGCCCGACAGCACCGTCGCCGTACGGCGCATGCGCAAGCCAACACGCAGCGAGCCGAATGCAGGGCACATGCTTTGCGGCTGGTCATGCGGGCCGACCGGGTAGTCCTTCGCCAGCCGGTCGAGAGCCTCGCTCTTGCCGGCCGCGCGTGCCGCCGCCTTCATGGTCTCCTTGCCGCCATGGCAACCGGTTCCGGCGGCCGCACCCACCGGACTGGCCGGCATCGGGGCCTGCTCGGGACGTATCGGGGCGGCAGTTGGCGCGGACATTGTCGGCTCCCCTTCCATCTCAGGCCTGGTCGTAGATCACTTCGAGCGACGGCTTGGAAAGGTCGGCGCGGCCGCACAGGTCCTCAAGCGTCGCCGGTTGCAGTACCACGTCACGGCCCGTGTCCTTGGCCGAGAACAGATTGAGCAGCCTGTCCTGAGTCAGCGGTGTCGGCCTGACCGGCGGCGCGTCCGCGACCTGGGCCGCCAGGGCCTCGAACAAGCCCGCCCACGTGCCACCCGGCCGGCCGATGATTTCGTAGTTGGCACTCTTGCGGCGGATGTCCTCGTTGGCAGGAATCGCCGCGAGAACCGGGATGCCTGCGGCTGCGGCAAACGCGTGCGCCTCGCCGGTACCGTCGTCCTTGTTGACCACGAGGCCGGCGACGCCCACGTTGCCGCCGAGCTTGCGAAAATACTCGACTGCGGAGCAGACGTTGTTCGCGACGTACAGCGACTGGAGGTCGTTCGAGCCGACCACGATGACCTTCTGGCACATGTCGCGGGCGATGGGCAGGCCAAAGCCGCCGCAGACGACGTCGCCAAGGAAGTCGAGCAGGACGTAGTCGAAGCCCCAGTCGTGGAAGCCCAGTTTCTCGAGGATCTCAAAGCCGTGGATGATGCCTCGCCCGCCACAGCCGCGGCCGACCTCGGGGCCACCGAGCTCCATCGCGAACACGCCGTCGCGCTTGAAGCACACGTCGCTGACCGTGACCGCTTCGCCCGCCAGCTTCTTCTTCGACGATGTCTCGATGATCGTCGGACAGGCGCGCCCGCCGAACAGCAGGGAGGTCGTGTCGCTCTTCGGATCACAGCCGATCAGCAGGACCTTCTTGCCCTGCTGCGCCATCATGTAGGACAGGTTGGCGAGCGTAAAACTCTTGCCGATGCCGCCCTTGCCATAGATCGCTATGACTTGCGTGGCACTTTTGACCTCGCCAACCGCGACCGGAGGCGGCTCCTCTGCGGCCTCGCTGCGCAGGTCCCGGACACGGATCTGATCAATTGCCATGGCCGTAGCTGACGAAGTCATTGAAACGTTCTCCAGTCCAGAATCATCTTCAGGCAGGACGGATCGTCGAACGCCGTCGCGTAGGCGGAGGCAGCGTCAGCCGCGGCGGCACGATGCGTAATGAGGTCATCGAGGTTCAGTCGTCCGGAGGCGGCGAGTTCGCTGACCCGGGCCAGGTCCTTCGGCTGCCATTCGGCGGCGACCCGCAGGCGGACCTCGCGCTGGAAAGCCGCCGGAAACGCAAACGAGACCCGGTCGTGGTAGAACCCCGCCAGTACCACTTCGCCGCCCGGTCGCAGTCTTCCAATCAGCGTGTCGAGCAGCGAGGCATCGCCGCTGACGTCGCAGATCGACAGATAGTCGTGGCGCGTGTCCGCGTCGGGGTGCATCACCGCGTAGCCCTGCCCGCCCGTCAGGCGTGCCGGGGAGGTCTCCCACACGGTGGGCGGAGCCTCGCCGCGGGCGATCGCGACGCGCGCCAGCAGCCGGCCGAGAACGCCGTGACCGACAATCACGTCCGGCGGGCGCGCATCCGCCAGGTCGAGAGCGTGGTAGGCGGTGGCCGCGAGCGCGAGCAGGACCGCCCGATCGCCCAGTTCCGCCGCCACCGGCGTCACCCGCCGACCGGCGACGACCAGACGCGAAGCCGCGCCGCCGAACAGGCCACGGATCTCGCCGAAGCACCGCGCTCCCGGCACGAATACACGTTCACCGGTTTTCCGGCCCGACTCAGCACCGGCGTGCGTGATGGTGCCGACCGATTCATAGCCAGGGACGAGGGGATAGCCGAGACCGGGGAAGGGCGGCATGCGGCCCGTCCAGAGCAGACGCTCCGTACCGGCGCTGACGCCGCTCGCCTCGACGTCAACGACCACATCCTCCTGCCCGGGCTCTGGCAAGGCGAGCTCACGAAGCTCGAGATCTCCCGGACCGCGCAGCACGACCGCGCGTGTCTGCAGCGCGTGTCGCTCGAGTCTGCTCAAAGCGTCAGTGACGGCGGAATCGGGCATGCAACATCCTCGGTGGCGATGTAACGATACGCTTACGAATTGAAGTGTCAACTGGTCGGTACACTTTTAAGGTGCCCTCGCCTCGACGACGCTCGTTTGCAAAGGCAGCCTCGTCTGGCGCTCGCGGATACCGACGAATCCCGCCTGGGAAAGAAGCTGCGTGATCTCGGCGACGCTGCGGGCCCGGCCGCTGCCCATCGCCAGCAGGTAAAAGGCGAAATACGCATCGCCAACACGCCGTGCGCCGGGTGTCGCGGCCATCGGTTCACCGACCACAATCCGGCCGCCCGGCTGCAGTGCGGTGCGCGCGGAGGCGAGCAGGCGGCGGACGACCGGTTCGTCATGGTCGTGGAGAACGCGGATAAAGCTGATCGCATCCGCACCGACCGGCAGCCCGTCGCGCAGGAAATCTCCACCGACCGCCGTGATCCTCGCCGCGAGTCCAGCCTCCGCGACCCGGCGGGTCGCAAGGGTCGCGACGGCCGGCAGGTCGAAGACCGTCGCCTTAAGTTCCGGCCAGCGGCGCACCGCCGCAATGGCAAAGCCGCCGTCCCCACCGCCGACATCGAGCAGCGAACGCACGCCGCGCAGGGAACAGGCCTCCAGCACGTCGTCGCGCACGAGCGACTGCGACGCCGCCATGAGCCGCGTGTAGCCCTCCACCTGGGGTATGCCAAGTTCGGCGTCGTTGCGAGGATCGGCGTATGCCCAGTAGGCGCCAAGGCCCGTGGCCTGCTCACGGCGCAACAGTGCCACGGGGTCCGCCAGATCGGTGTAGACGAGCGCGTGGTGCTCGATCATGGCGTTCAGCGCCACGTTGCCCGGGAGCACCGCGCCGAGCGGGCCGAGGCCCCACTTTTCGCCGCGTGACTCGAGCAGATCAAGCGCGGCTGCGGCGCGGAGCAGCCGTTCGGTTGCCTGGGAATCGAGTCCGATCCTGAACGCGATCGCCTGCGTCGGCAGCGGCGCCTCGGCCAGCAAATCGAAGAGCCTGAAGCGCACGCAGGCGAGCAGCACCTGGGAATAGACGAATCCGGCACACAGGTCGAACAGTGCACTGGCGCGGCGCGCGGCGACGGGCCGGGTCAATGGAAAGGCAGCGGCCCAGCGTTGGAAGCCCGGCCGGGCCATGAGTCGGTCGCGGGCCTGATGCCATGCCGACGTCCAGGCGGCGAGCGCCGTTTCCCAGCGCGCCGCTCGCGACATCTCGCTGCAATCGGTCACGCCGCAAACCGCAGGTGCTTTGGCAGCAAGCCCCCTGCTTCGTCGACGATCAGCTCCTGTAGCATGCGCCTGCCCGGGCAGGCCGGAATCGCCTCCTGCGCCTCGGCGACCAGCAGCTTCAGGCGGGCGATGGCGCCACCCAGACCGAGCTCTGCAACCGCGTTCGGACGCATGAGTTCGGCGTCGCGGCCTGTCGGCTTGCCGATGTCGGCGGGCGCGGACGCGACATCGCGGATATCGTCGGCCACCTGGTAGGCTTCACCGAGGCGCGAGCCCAGCACCCGCCACGGCTCGGCATTGCAGCCTGCCGCCAGTGCACCGGCAACGGTCGCCGCGGAAAAGAGCGCGCCGGTCTTCGCATTCTGGTACCGGGACAGGGACACGTTGGCTTCCTGCTCGAGCGCCTGACCGGCGACGAGCCCGGCAGGCAGGCCGATGGCGAGCGCGAGGTTCGTGACGAGGTAAGGCAACCGTTCCGGCTGGCTTCGCGACGCGAAGGCCAGCGTTTCAAAGGCGAGCGCAATCAGCGCATCGCCGACGAGCACCGCGGTCGGCTCGCCGAACGCGCAGTGCACGGACGGGCGGCCACGTCGCACCGGCGAGTCGTCGAAACAAGGCAGGTCATCGTGGACGAGCGAGGCGCAGTGAATGAGTTCGATCGAGGCTGCCGCAGCGTCGGTGAGCGGCGATTCCTCCGCGCCGCAGGCCGCGGCGACCGCGCAGCACAGCCGCGGGCGCAGGCGACCTCCGCCGGGGAAGACTGCGTATCGCGCTGCCTGCGCGAGTCGCGGCGCGATCGCCGTGGCGGTAACGTGGTCGAGCGCCTGCTGAAGGGCCAAATCGATTCGGGCGAGCATGATCACGGCATTACCCCCGAGAGACTGTTCGTTCTTGTGGACGTTACCAAGTGTCAAGTACTATAGACACATGCGGAACAGCGGGTCAACGCAAGAACTGAATCCGGGTTGCTGCAGCGCGCCATGCCGCCTGGCGCGTCGGCACTGCTGATGCCGGACGCGTCCGGCAATGCCTGGCAGGACGCCCTTTCCCTCGATGCCGGCGTCGCCAACGGTGGCTACCGTTGGTGGTACCTCGACGCACTGAGCGACGACGGCCGTCAGGGTCTGACGATCATTTTCTTCGTAGGCAGCGTGTTCTCGCCGTACTACGCCGCCGCACGCCGGCGCGGTGCCGCAGATCCGCTCGCGCATGTCGCGGTCAATGTGGGGCTGTACACGCCCAGCGGCCGCCGCTGGACCATGACGGAACGCGACCGGCAGGCGCTGAAACGCGATCAGGCCAGTCTTTGCATCGGACCGAGCACGCTCCGCGTCGGGCCGGACGGCCTCGAACTCGAGCTGGACGAGGTCACGGCCCCGCTGCCCACGCGGGTCCGTGGCCACGTGCGACTGCACGCCGAGCGCACGGACGGCCGCTGGTTCGAACTCGGCACCTCGGGTTGCCACCAATGGCAATCGGTCGCCCCCGTCGCACGCATCGAGGTCGCACTCGAGGAGCCAAGGCTGCGCTGGTCAGGGTCAGCCTACGTCGACGGGAACCGCGGCAGCGAGCCGCTGGAAGACGGCTTCAACTCCTGGCAGTGGTGCCGCGCGACGACCGACGATGGCCGCACCCTCGTTTTCTACGACTACGTCGAGCGTGACGACGGTCCCGGCCGGCTGGCGCTGCAGAGCGGTCCGGACGGTATGCTCGTACCGATGCCGGATCCGCCAACCGTCAGGGCACTGCCGCGCACGGGCTGGGGACTGGCGCGCGGAATCCGCAGCGGCCGGCCGGAGTTCGCCTCGGTGCTCCGCACGCTGGAGGACGGTCCCTTCTATGCCCGTTCACTGGTCCGGCTGAACGCAGTCGGGCACGACCTGACCGGGGTTCACGAATCGCTGTCGCTGGATCGGTTCCGGCGTCGCTGGGTGCAGACGTTGCTGCCGGTACGCATGCCGCGCCGCGGACGCTGAGCCCGTCAGCGCCGCGGGGATGCTCAGTCGGCGGGCTGTTGCTGACGGGCAAGCCGATCGAACAGGTCGACCACCCACTCCATCTTGGCATCGAGCCCCGGATCGCGGGCCACGGTCTGGCGTGCCACGGCCCGATCCTGGTTCGCGGCGACCGCGGCATCCACCAGATACTGCGCCTCGGGCGCGGTGACCGACGCAAACGGCGCCCCGTCGTTCCTCTCGAGCCGAAACGCCGCCGCCATCCGACTGAGCTTGCGCAGGGTGGAGACGACCGCGCGCCGCGACACCGAGTCAAGACCCTGCCGCTCCACTTCGCGGCCGATTTCGGCGTACAGGAGGCGCGCCGCGTTGATGGCCGGCCGACAGGCAGCCGGCAGTGCCTGGATACCCCAGCCGGCGCGCTCGTAGTAGATCTCGGCCTCGGCAAGCACCCGCGCCACGACCCGGGCGAGCCGCGCATCGAAGGACGGCGCGCCGAGCCAGGCGGCAGCATCGATACCCTCCTCGGTCAGCCACTCGCGCGGCAGATAGAGGCGGCCCGCGGCGGCATCCTCGCCGACATCGCGGGCGATATTGGTCAGCTGCATGGCGATGCCTAGATCGCAGGCCCGGGCCAGGGCCGCAGGCGAGCGCACCTGCATGATGAGCGCCATGCATACGCCGACCGCACCGGCGACCCGCGCGGCATAGGCACGCAGGTCCCCTATCGTCGAGTACTGCCGGCCGGCCGCATCCCAGGCGAAGCCTTCGAGCAGCGCCGCCGGCAGTGCCTT
>CAIMCI010000164.1 GCA_903839465.1 uncultured Pseudomonadota bacterium | reverse complement strand
GGCGAGGACCCGGAGCATCCGGCGGTCGTGGTCGCGGCCAACGGCGGCAGCGACGCCATCTACCTCCCCTTTGACGGTGGCGCGGCGCTCGCGCCGCGGATCGTCGAGTTCCTGCTCGGCCAGGACTACGTCGGCGGCCTGTTCGTCGACGACCGTCTCGGCGCGATTCCGGGCACGCTGCCGCTGTCGGCGATCGGGCTCGGCGGTGCCGCCCGCACGCCGCGCCCGGCGATCGTCGTCAGCTTCCGCTCGGCGCCGATCGGCTGCCCGAACGTGCTCCTGTGCACGGCGCTCGTGGCCGATACGCCGCTGCAGCTCGGCCAGGGGGCGCACGGCTCGCTCAGCCGCGCCGACACCGCCAATTTCATCGCGGCCGCGGGCCCGGATTTTCGCAAGGGCTACGTGGACCTGATGCCGGCCGGCAATGCCGACGTCGGACGCACCCTGGCGGCACTGCTCGGCCTGAAGGTCGGCACGCACGGCGTGGCCACGGGGCGGGTGCTCGGCGAGAGCCTGACGGGCGGCAGCGAGGTGCCGTTCACGCGGGAGACCGTGCGCGGCCCGCCGACGGGTGCCGGGCTCGCGACCGAGATCGTGCTGCAGCGGGTCGGCGAGACGCGCTACGTGACGGCCGGCGGGATCAGCGGTCGGGTCGTCGGGCTCGCCGGCCCGGAGCGCTAGGCGGCCTCAGGTCCTGACCGAAAAGGGCGTGAAGTCGGTGTCGCGGTCGTAGTAGTCCTCCTGCTCGGCGCGCTTGAGGAAGCCGACGACCCGGTAGGTGAGCGGGGTCGCGACGATCTCCCAGCCGCTCTTCAGGAGGTACTGCGTCAGCGTCACCTCGAACAGGCGCGCGTTCGGCCACAGGCCGTAGAAGGCGATCGTGTAGAAGAGCGTCGAGTCGACCAGCTCGCCGCACAGTGTCGAGCCGATGATGCGCGTCCACAGGTGCTTGCCGTTGCTCCAGACCTTCATGCGCGCCATGACGTAGCTGTTGACGAACGAGCCGCACCAGAAGGCCGTGATCGAACCGAGCGCGATGCGCGGCGTATTGCCGAAGACGATGACGAGCGCGTCCTGCTCCCGGGTCCACCAGGCCGCGGCCGGCAGGGCGATGATCACCGTCGACATCAGCGAGGCGAAGGCGAGCGCCGCGAAGCCGGCCCAGACCACGCGCCGGTCGCGGGCATAGCCATAGACCTCGGTCAGGATGTCGCCGAACAGGTAGCTGATCGGGAAGAAGAGCACGCCGGACATGAAGGTCGTGTCGCCGACGAGCGGCAGGTGCACGGTCGACATCTTGGCGGCGCCGATCAGGTTGGCGCACAGCACGATGCAGACGTAGGCCGCCATGAAGAAGTCGTAGTAGCGGTACTGGCGCGGGGTGGTCGCGGTCATCGGCCTGCTCGGGTGCGGTGGGGGTTCCGCATCTTCGGCGAGGCGCGGGTCGCTGTCGAGCGAGGGTGGCGGCGCGACGGTCGTCGCGCGGCGCGGGCGCGGGGCTCAGCGGCCGACGTAGTTTTCCATGCGCAGGCCGGTGCCGCCGCGCGAGACGTGCGCGACGACCGCCGTGCGGCGATGGAGCTTGGTGATGGCGCCGAGGTTGATGGCGAAGGCGAGTTCAACGACCGAGCCCTTGACGAGGCCGAGGTTCTCGGTCTCGACGAACACGCCGTTGGCGCTGAGGTTGCGGGCGCGGCAGAGCTTGCCGCGCTTGCCAGGCATCTGTACGTAGACCGTGGTCCGCGCCCGGTGTCGCGTGTGCAGTCGCCGTTCCATTCGCGTCCCCAACAGCCGCTTCGATCGGCAGCCTCGGGCGCAGTATGCCTGACAGCGCACAAATAGAAAGTGCGGTCTACTATTATGTCAAAGATCGCCGAGGAACGCAATAACCGGCGCGGCCGCACCGTCGTCGGGTGCCGGAACTAGGGTTCGTCCTTGCGGCGGATCGACAGCTGGGACGGGGCGTCGATGCCGACTTTGACGCGCCGGCCGCTGCCGCCGAGCAGCGTGATCTGGATCGGACCGGCCGCAAAGAGTTCGGCCAGCGTCATGGCCTGGTCCGCACCCTCGGCGGGCTGGATCACGATCGATTCGTCGGCGCGGCGGCTGAGGACCAACATGTGGCGATGCCCCTGGGGTTAGGCGTCAGGCCCGGGCGAGGCCGCGCGCGGCACCGCTGCCCGGGCGGCCGGTCGGGCCGTAGGTCAGCTCGTCCTCGCGGCCCGTGCGGAGCATGTTGAGCAGCTGGCGGACCTGGCGCTGGCGCAGGCCGACGATCGCGCCGTTGACGTCGTTGCCCTCGCGGCAGCGTTCCATGGCCGCGACGAGCGCGCTCCACAGGCGGCCGGTTTCGGTCAGTGCGGCGCCGAGCAGCGGCGACTGGCTGCGGGTCAGTCGTTCCATGGCGGCGCCATTGACGCCGAGGCCGGCGATCGCCAGCACCTGCCGGCGGTCGGTCTCGAGAGCCTCGATACGGTTGAGCAGGGCGGCTTTTTCGCTGGCGATGGCCTCGACGGCCGCCGCGTCCTCGCCGGTCAGCAGACCGCGCTCGCGGGCGAGCAGCTGGTCGAGTGCTCTCGCGGCCTCGACCTGCCGTGTCAGTACGGCGTTCAGGGCATTCAGCGACTGCGCGTCCATCGTCGCTCTCCGTGGCCTGGCCGGTTAGCCGGGTTCGTTCTGCGTGGCGAGCAGCGCGTTCGCGACGGCCTGCGAGTCGACCTTGTACGAGCCGTTGGCGATCGACGCCTGGATGCTCGCGACCTTCGCGCTGTCGATGCCCGAACTCTGATCGACCGCGGCACCCAGCTTCTGCAGCTGGCGGGCAATCGTCGACACGGTGGCCGTGTCGGAGCCGCCGGCCTGTGCCGGGTTGCCGGAAGTCGCCGAGGACGCCGGTGCAGTCGCGTCGACGCCGGCGGTACGCTTACCGCTGCCGATGCCGCCTGTTGACGGCCCGATCCCATCGATCGTGTTGCTCATGTCCAGTCTCCAGAAGCCCTAGGGCTATGCCCACGCTATCGTCTCCTTACGGGGAAACTTTAGCCAAATATGTGAACTAGTGCAGAGAGCGGTCGCCGCCGGCGGATTACCGGCCCGGCCCTTGGATCGGCGCCCGGCTGCCCAACTTGAGAGGCCCGCGCCCCACCTCAAGGCAGTGCCACTTCGACGAGGTCCGGCGCCCGCACCACCGCCTCGATCGGCCGGCCGGCAGGGCCTGCCACGGTCTGCACCCGGACGCGTTGGGCGAGCCCCGCATCCGCGAGCGCGACGCCGGCCTGGCGGACCTCGAGGGCGCCGTGCCGGGCGATCACCGTGACCTGCTGGCCGCGGCGGATGACCGGCGGCACGTCGATCAGCGCGGGGGTCAGGATCTCGCCCGTGCCGACCATCCGCGAGGTCAGCGTACCGTAGAGTTCCTCCGGCCGGCGGTAGAAGCCGCCGGGCAGCGCGCCGAGCTCCCGCTCGACGACACCGAGATCGTCCGGCCCGAGCACGGTGGCCCGGGACAGCGGTCGGGTGGCGACGACGACGTGTTCGACGGTGTGCAGCGTGACGCCGAGGTAGACGCGCCAGCGCGGCTCGTCGCAGCGCACCTCGACGGTCAGGCGGGCGCCGACGTGCAGCCCGGGCGCGAGACTTCCCTCCAGGGGCCGCTGGCAGGCGGCGAACCGCAGCCGCGGATCGAGAGCGTGGACCTCGACGGTGGCCGGGTCGCCGGCACCGGCCTGGGCGACGGCGACCATCCGCGCGGCGCGCTCGATGCTGTCGACCGGCTGGCTGCCCTCCGCGGCATCCGTGGCGCCGGCGAGCGGGGCGCGGGCCAGCAGGGCGCCGGCCAGCAGGGCACCGACCAGCCCGGCGCCGAGCCGAGCGGACAGGCGCCGCGGATATCTCGTCCTGACACTCATGCCCTGAATCGAATGCACCAAACGTGCCACCCCGCGGCGGGCCGCGCGCCGCGGGAATTCGCGGCCTCCGGGCATGGCGCCGCGTTGCGCCGCCACGGCTGCCGTCGGAATCCTGACGCTTGGGAGCCCGCCGCACGTCCCCGACGTCAAGGAACAGGCGGCCGGCCCGGTTGCGCGCGGCCGGCGGCGCACCGTTGCCGGGGGCGGCGAGCCCTTGCCGTCCGGGCACCCTGGCACCGGCGGCAGTCCGCGCACCGGACCCGGCGCGGGTCGCCGCTGCAAAGGGGCGCGATGGCGCAAAAAGCCCGGCAAATCAGCGCCCAGTCGCGACAGCCGCCGGCCGGGCCGGCAACAGGCCCTGCGGCGTGGCACGGATATTGCTTTGAATCCCCTGCGGCGGGCCGAGGTGGCGCGCGGCGAAGGAGACCGAGACGTGATGCAGCTGTCCAACCTCTTCGGTGTGCACGAAAAGGCGCTCCTCCTGCGCGGCGAGCGGGTCGGCGTGCTCGCGACCAACATCGCCAACGCCGACACCCCGAACTACAAGTCGCGCGACTTCGACTTCGCCGCGGCCATGTCGGGCGCCGAGCCCTCGACCCTGCCGCTCGTCACGACCCGCGCGATGCACGTCGCGCTCCCCGACGACACGGCCGGCATGACGGACCTCAAGTACCGCGTGCCGTTCCAGCCCGCCCTCGACGGCAATACCGTCGAGGTCGGGGTCGAGCAGGCGAAGTTCGCCGAGAACGCGATCCACTACCAGGCCGCGCTCAACTTCATCAACTCGAGGATCAGTTCGCTGAACCTCGCGATCACCGGCTCCTGAGCCGGCCCGCGCACGGAGGCCCCGCCATGTCGCTGCTGAATATCTTCAACGTCTCGGGTTCGGCGATGACCGCGCAGTCGGTTCGCCTGAACGTGACGGCGTCTAACCTCGCGAACTCCGACTCGGTCGCGAGTTCGGCCGCCGGCGCCTACCGCGCCCGCCATCCGGTGTTCCAGACCATGCTCCACGATGCCGCCGGCTCGACCACGCCCGCCTCGGCCGGCGTCAAGGTGCTCGGCATCCTCGAGTCGACCCAGACGCCGGCCCGGCGCTACCAGCCGGACCATCCGCTCGCCGACCCGAGCGGCTATGTCTACAGCTCGAACGTCAACCCGATCGAGGAAATGACCAACATGATCTCAGCCTCGCGTTCCTTCCAGGGCAACGTCGAGATCATGAACTCGGCCCGCGACCTGCTGCTGAAGACGCTGCAGCTCGGCCACTAAACCCAACAGCAGGCAGCACGCCATGACCAGCACCGTCAATCCGTACGCCGCCGCCGGCAGCGCCGCATCCGTCGCCGCCACCTCGGCGGCGGCCGCCAAGAGCGCGAGCGCCGCCGCCGCGGTCAACTCGATCGACTTCCTGAACCTGATGCTGACGCAGCTGAAGAACCAGGACCCGACCCAGCCGCTCGACACCTCGCAGATGAGTGCGCAGCTCGCGCAGATCGGCACGGTCACCGGCATCAACCAGCTGAACTCCTCGTTCTCGACGCTGGCGAGTTCCTTCGCCTCGAACCAGGCGCTGCAGGCCTCGAGCCTCCTCGGGCGGAACGTGCTCGTCGACAGCAGCGTCGCGCCGCTCGCCGCGGGCGGCAAGGTCAATGGCGCCGTCGACGTCACGAAGGGAGCGGGTGCGGTGACCGTGCAGGTCCTCAATGCGTCGGGCGCGCTCGTCAAGACGCTGCCGCTCGGTACGCCCTCGACGGGGCTCGCCCAGTTCACCTGGGACGGCACCGACAATTCGGGCGCCGCGCAGCCGGCCGGGTCCTACGTCCTCAAGGCGCAGGGCACGAGCGGCACGCAGAACACGGCGCTGCAGACCCTCGTCTCGGCGCAGGTGCAGAGCGTGACGCTGAACGGCGGCGGCGCGGCCGGCGGCCTGCAGCTGAGCGTCGCCGGCATCGGCAACGTACCGCTTGCCTCGGTTACCCAGATCGGCCAGTAGGCCACGTTCACCATCACCGGCGCCGCCCCGCGGCGGGCGCCGAAACGCAGCGGAGGTTACTCATGTCATTCGGAATATCCCTGTCGGGCCTCGACGCCTCGTCCAGCAGCCTCGACATCATCGGCAACAACATCGCGAACTCCGGCACGACGGGCTTCAAGAGCTCGCGCGCCAACTTTTCCGACGTCTACGCCGCCGGCTCGCTGAACTTGAGCGCCAACCTGGTCGGCGAGGGCGTCAACGTCCAGCAGATCCAGCAGCAGTTCACGCAGGGCAACATCAGCCAGACGGGCAACAGCCTCGATCTCGCGCTGAACGGCAACGGCTTCTTCGTGGTCAAGGACGGCACGGGCATGTCCTACACGCGCAACGGCACCTTCAGCCTTGACCGGAACGGCTTCCTGGTCAACGGCGCCGGCCAGCAGGTCCAGGCCTACCCCGCGCTCACCGGCGGTGGCTTCAACCAGGGGGCGCTGTCGTCGCTTCAGCTAACGCCTACCCAGAACACGCCGCAGGCAACGACCACGGGGACGGTCGGCGTCAACCTGCCGGCCAACACCACCCTGGCGGGCCTGCCCGGCACGACCGCGCCGGCGGCCTTCAACCCCGCCAATCCGAACACCTATACAAGCACGACCTCGACCGCGATCTTCGACACGCTCGGTGCCCAGCACACCGGCTCGTTCTACTTCGTGCCGAAGACCACGTCGACGACGGTTGGAGGCGTGACGACGTATTCGCAGGTGCCCAACACCTGGAGTGTCTACATGACCGTCGACGGCGTGCAGTCGTCGGCGGGTAACCCGGGGACCCTCGCGTTCAGCACCAGCGGCGCCCTGACCTCGTCGCCGTCGACGCTGACGTTCCAGACCAATAACGTCGCCAACGCGGCAATTCCGCAGTCGATGACCTTCGATTTCGCGAACACCACCCAGTTCGGCGGCGCGTTCGGCGTCAACAGCCTGACCCAGAACGGCTACGCGAGCGGCCAGGTGTCCGGCATCAACGTCGACAAGTCGGGGATCGTCAGTGCCACCTATACGAACGGCCAGTCGATCCAGGTCGGCCAGCTGGCGCTCTCGAACTTCCCGAACCCGGCGGGCTTGGCACCCACCGGCAACTCGGACTGGAAGCAGACGTTTGCCTCCGGTGCGCCGGTGTCCGGCACGGCCGGGAGTTCCAACCTAGGCTCCATCCAGTCCGGCGCGCTCGAATCGTCGAACGTGGACCTGACCAAGGAGCTCGTCAACATGATCGTCGCGCAGCGCGCCTTCCAGGCGAACTCCGAGATGATCAAGACCAACGACCAGGTGACCCAGACCGTCCTCGGCATCCGCGGTTAACGGAGCCGATCATGGACCGCGCACTCTACGTCTCGATGACCGGCGCCAAGCAGATCATGCAGGCGCAGGCGATCATCGCCCAGAACCTGGCGAACGTGAGCACGTCGGGGTTCCGCGAGGACCTGCACGCGTTCTCGTCGCTGCAGGTCAACGGCGCGGGCTTCCACACGCGGGTCAACACGGTGGCGCAGACGGTCGGCTTCTCGTCGGCCAGCGGCGTCAAGACCAACACCGGCGCGCCGCTCGATCTTGCGATCCGCGGCGACGGCTTCTTCGCCGTGCAGGCCCGCGACGGGACGGAGGCCTACACGCGGGCGGGGGATTTCCACCTCTCGCCCGAGGGCGTGCTCCTGACCGCCGACGGGCTGCCGGTGCTGGGTGACAGCGGCCCGGTGACGGTGCCGCCGTCGAACACGCTCACGGTCGGCTCCGACGGCACGATCTCGGTCGTGCCGCAGGGTGTCGGGCCGAAGGGCTCGGGCGCGGTGGCGCGCCTCAAGCTCGTCAACCCGCCGCTCGCGATGCTGGTCAAGGGCGAGGACGGGATGCTGCGGCAGAAGGACGGCACGCCGGCGGCCCCCGACGCCAAGGTCGCGGTCGATTCCGGTGTGCTCGAGAGCAGCAACGTGAACGCCGCCCGTTCGCTCGTCGACATGATCCAGGCGAGCCGGCTCTTTGACATGCAGATCAAGCTGATGAGTTCGATCGACCAGAACGCGCAGACCTCGCAGAAGCTGACGGCGAGCGCCGGCTGACGGTCCCTTTAAACGACACGCAACGGCGGGCAGCGGCCCGCGGAGTGGCAAGATGACACCGGCACTGTGGGCTTCGAAGACGGGACTGGACGCGCAGGACATGCGCATGTCCGTGATCGCCAACAACATCGCGAACGTCAACACGACCGGCTACAAGCAGTCGCGCGGCGTGTTCCAGGATCTCATCTACCAGAACGTGCGCCAGGTCGGTGCGTCGAGCACCCAGGACACCCAGTACCCCTCGGGTCTCTACCTCGGCACCGGTGTCCGGGTCGTGGCGACCGAGAAGGTCTACTCGCAGGGCAGCTCGGTGCAGACCAACAACCCGCTCGACGTGTCGATCCAGGGCAACGGCTTCTTCCAGGTGCTGAAGCCGGACGGCACGACCGCCTATACCCGCGACGGCACGCTGCAGCTCAATGCCCAGGGCCAGCTCGTGACCAGCACCGGCTACACGATCCAGCCGCCGATCACCGTGTCCTCGACCGCGACCTCGGTGACGATCGGTTCCGACGGCACGGTCAGCGCGGTGCTGGCCGGCGCCTCGGCGCCGACCACGATCGGCTCGCTGACGCTGGCGAGCTTCATCAACCCGGCGGGCCTCGAGGCCACCGGCTCCAACCTCCTGGTCGAATCGGCGGCCAGCGGTGCGCCCACCGTCGGCACGCCGGGCCTCAACGGCCTCGGCACGCTCCTGCAGGGCAGCGTCGAGCAGTCGAACGTCAACGTCGTGCAGGAACTCGTCTCCATGATCGAGACCCAGCGCGCCTACGAGATGAACTCGAAGTCGATCCAGACGTCGGACCAGATGCTCGGCTACCTGACGCAGAACCTGTGACGGTGAGCGCGATGACCAACCCCATCCTGCGGCGGTGCCTCGTGATCCTGATCCTGGCGGCGGCCCTGCCGTCCTGCACGGACCTGGGCTTAAGGCCCGTGCCATCGCCGCCACCGAGCGCGTCCGGACCGGCGTTCCGGGCCTCGTCCGTCGCCAAGGGCGGTACGGACGGGGCCATCTACACGGCCGGCCACAGCATCGCCTACTTCGAGGACCCGCGGGCGCACCGGGTGGGCGACGTGATCACGATCCGCCTCAACGAAGCCTTCAATGCCTCGAAGACGGCGGCCACGCAGACCCAGAAGGACGCCAAGGCCTCGTTCGCGGTCCCGCTCTTCGGTGGCAAGGCGCCGATCAACGGCGTCACGTCCTACGACAACACGCGCGCCTTCAAGGGCAACGGCACGGCCACCCAGCAGAACGCGCTGACCGGCTCGATCACGGCCGTCGTCACCGAGGTCCTCCCGAACGGCAACCTCCTGCTGTCGGGCGAGAAGTCGCTGCAGCTCAACCAGGGCGAGGAGTTCGTGCGCGTCACGGGCGTGGTGCGGGCCTCCGACATCGCCAACGACAACTCGGTGCCCTCCGACCGGATCGCCGATGCGAGGATCAGCTACAACGGGCGCGGTGCGATCGATGCCGCGAACAAACAGGGCTGGCTCGCGCGCTTCTTCACCTCGCCGCTGATGCCGTTCTAGCCGACGTGCCCTGAAGGACAGACCGATGAACACCATGGCAAAGCTCGGCATCTCGATGGCAGCAAGCCTCCTGACGCTGGCGACCGCGCTCGCCGCCTCGTCCGATCCGACGGCCCAGCGGATCAAGGATCTGGCCACCGTCGGCGGCGTGCGCACCAACCAGCTGATCGGCTACGGCCTCGTCGTCGGCCTCGACGGCTCGGGCGACCAGACGAGCCAGGCGCCGTTCACGACCCAGAGCCTCGCGAGCTGGCTGCAGCAGCTGGGCGTCAGCCTCCCCGCCGGCGTCAACCCGCAGCTGAAGAACGTCGCGGCGGTCTCGGTGCACGCCGAACTGCCGCCGTTCGCCAAGCCCGGCCAGACCATCGACGTGACGGTCAGCTCCGTCGGCAACGCCAAGAGCCTGCGCGGCGGGTCGCTGCTCGTCACGCCGCTGAAGGGCCTGGACGGCCAGGTCTACGGCATCGCGCAGGGCAATCTCGTCGTCAACGGCTTCGGCGCCCAGGCGAACGACGGCTCCAAGGTCACGGTCAACGTGCCGACCTCCGGCCGGGTGCCGAACGGCGCGACTGTCGAGCGCGCGGTGCCCAACTCGTTCGCGACCGGCGACTCGCTCACGCTCAGCCTGCACACGGCGGACTTCACGACCTCGATGCGGCTCGCCGAGACCGTCAACACGGCGATCGGTGCCGGTTCGGCCGTGCCGGTCGATGCGGTCTCGGTCCGGGTCCAGGCGCCCGTCGACCCCAACCAGCGCGTCGCCTTCGTGTCGATGCTGGAGAACCTCGAGCTCAGCCCCGGTGAGGCACCGGCGCGCGTCATCATCAATTCCCGGACCGGCACGGTCGTCATCGGCAGCCACGTCCGGGTGAGCCCGGCCGCGGTCTCGCACGGTTCGCTGACCGTCTCGATCAAGGAAGACCAGAAGGTCAGCCAGCCGAACGCGCTCTCCAGCGGCGGGACGACCGTGACCGTGCCGGACTCGACGATCGACGTACAGCAGAAGAACAGCCGCATGTTCCTCTTCGAGCCCGGCGTCTCGCTCGAGGAGATCGTCCGCGCCGTCAACCAGGTCGGCGCGGCGCCGGGCGACCTGGTCGCGATCCTCGAGGCCCTGCAACAGGCGGGCGCGCTGCGCGCCCAGCTCATCGTCATCTGAGGTGCCCATGGCCACCGACGTATCCTCGCTCCTGCCCGCGACCGATTCCGCCGCCGGCGAGGGCCGCAGCTGGCTGGACGTGCAGGGCCTTGCGGCCCTGCGCGCCGAGGCCGGCCAGCCGACGCCGAGCGCGCTCAGCAAGGTCGCCGAGCAGTTCGAATCCCTCTTCCTCGGCATGATGCTGAAGTCGATGCGCGAGGCGAAGCTCGGCGAGGGCGTGTTCGACAGCGACTCGACCCAGTTCTACCAGGATCTCTACGACGAGCAGCTCTCCGTCGCCCTCTCGCACGGCAAGGGGCTCGGCATCGCCCGCATGCTGGAACAGAGC
>CAIMCI010000163.1 GCA_903839465.1 uncultured Pseudomonadota bacterium | reverse complement strand
CGCCAGCCCGTCCTGCAGCTGGTCGCGAAATCCGTACGCGCCGCTCGCCTGGTAGAACGCTGCCCGGGCCCAGACTCGGCAGGCCAGCGTCTGGTAGAGCAGCCAGCGGTTCAGCATCAGGTCGAAGCCACGATCCGGCGTGCGCACGATCGCGGTCCCCAGTACATCGTCCCAGTGGGCCTGCACGGTCGAAAGGACCTGCCCGAGATCGACCCGGCGGTACCTGTCCACGAGCAGCCGCGCCTCGGCGGCCGACGCCGCATCGCCGAGCAGAAACGCGATCTCGACCGTTGCACCGTGCTCGATACGCAGTGGTGCCTGCAGAACTGCGCACGGATCGAGCGCCCGACCGACCCGCCCGGACAGCATGGCCGTGGAACGCAGGGCCGCGGGCGAGGCCAACGTGCCGAATCGGCCAACGAACTCCTCGCGATCGGCGGTCCAGTGAGTCTGCAGGCCGCCAAGGTCGACAAAGGACACGCGGTCGCCGAAGCCGGTATCCCATGCATTCGACGCCAGCAGCGCGCGGGTTTCCGGGTCGACGGACGTCGTGATGAACGCCCCACCCGGCATCCTGGCCGGGCCCAGTACCCACTCCGCGTAGGTCGTTACGGACAGCTCCCGCGCCTGACCGGACCAATTCGTGATGCGCAGCCACGAGATCTTGACGGGATCGTCGACCGGTACGAATTGCACGAGGTCCGTGACGATGCCGTGCGAGGCGTGCTCGAATCGGCTGTAACCTTGACCATGGCGGGCGCGGTAGGTCGCCGCCGGCAGGCGGATCGGCGTTGCGGTCGGGCTCCAGATCTCACCGGTCTGCTCGTCCCGCAGGTAGACCGCCTCCCCTGTCCGGTCCGTGACCGGATCGTTGGACCACGGGGTGAGCTGGTTCTCTTTGCTGCTGATCGACCACGTATAGCCGGAGCCTTCCACCGCCACCTGGAACCCGAAGCGAGGATTGGCGATCACGTTGATCCACGGCGCCGGGGTGTCCTGCCGATCGCGCAGGGTCGTAATGTATTCCCGGCCGTCAGCGGAGAAGCCGCCAAGACCGTTGAAACAGGCGAGAGATCGCGCCTCCAGTACAGGCATTTCGACCGGCGCATGGTCCATCGGCGCACGCCACCGGCGGGTCGGCGGCCGCCGCCAGACTCTGTCACGGCGCTCGATCTGCTCAGCCAGCGTCCCGCGTGGCGCGTAGATCACAATCTTTGCCGTGGCGCGAAGGAGTTCGGCCTGCTGCGGGGAAAGGAGGTCGCCGCGAAAGACAAAGACGGAACCCTGCGGTCCGACCGGATCCGACCGGCGCCGAGATTCACTGGTTCGAACCGCGGTTTCGAGTTCCAGCTGCAGGTCCTGCACGTAGGACGAAGCCCGTTCGTTCAGGATCACAAGATCCACGTTCAGGCGTTTGCTCTGCCAGTATTCGTGCGCCCGCAGCAGTTCCTGGACCAGGCCGAAGTCGGCCGCATCGTCGATTCGCAGGAGAGCGATCGGCCGGTCGCCGGAGATGCCGAGTACCCATAGCGCCCGCGGCCCGCCACCGCCCGATACGGTTGAGACCACGGCCGGACGGAGCACGGACTGGTTGTATATGAGATGTCCCGCAAGCCGCTGGAACAGGCTGGCGTCGGCGGCACTGATGCCCAGGTGCCGCAGCTGAACCCGCGCCTGCGTCCAGGCAAGCATCCCGGCCCGGGAAAAGGCCCCGGGGCCCCGGTGGCGGTCGACGAGATCGGCTGCCGCCTGTCGCGACGCGGCAATCCCGGTCCAGTACGTCAGGCGAGCCGACGTGCCAGGCGGGATACGGAGTCGCTGCCGCAAGCTCAGGACGGGGTCCAGCACCGTACCTACCGTACCGGACAACGTGGTCGGGAGAGTCGCGGCAACGGCTTCGCGCGGTCCTCGGCCACGGCCCAGAAACCTCGACCGGTCCGTCTCGAATTCCAGAGGACCGACGGCATCGCCCTCAACGACGAGGTGATGCGACGCCCATACCGCGGGCTCAGCAAGCTCGCGTCGCCGGCGAAAGGCGTAGAGCGCGCCCGTGCTCTTGTCGAACTCGGTCTGGATGAACAGCTTCGAAAACGCCGGATGGGCGACATCGGCCGCGTGCGCGGCGAGCACTACTTCGCAGTACGAAGTCACCTCGATCAGCCGATCGGCAGCGCCCAGGTTTGACAGGGTCAGGCACCGCCCCTCCGCATCGTCTTCGGGTGAAACAAGCACTTCGAGGGACGATGTCAGCCCGTCACGCCGGCAAACGATGGTCGCCCGGTCTTCTGCAAACGTGACCTGATAGTCCGAGGATCGGACGCCCATCGGCTGGAACCCGGCGGACCAGACTTCCCCGCTCGAGACATCCCTCAGGTAGAGGAAGCTGCCGAAATCATCGCGTGTCGAATCCTCGCGCCAGCGCGTCACGGCCAAACCGTTGCAAATGCTGTAACCGGCACCCGCGCCAGTCAGCATCACCGTGTAGTGTCCATTGGTCAGCAGATGCGTCTGCGGCGTCAGCGACTGGGGATCCTTGAAATTGCGCACCGCCGATGGCGGCGTACCAGGTTCCGCCGCCGACAGGGAACGCTCGGCAACCCATGGTCGAGCCCGATTGATTTCGCGAGGCGGGCGCTCATGCAACAGGAGTTCCGTCGCCTGGATGCCCGGGTCACTGTGGAACCGTTCACGCATCAGCCCGCCCAACAGCGTGTTGGCGAGCGCCACGATTGTCATGCCCTGGTGGTGGGCCATGAATGCCTTAACGATCGCGACTTTCGAGCCGTTTGGAACGCGTGCAGTGGTGTAGTCCAGCGCCTCGTAGAGCCCGTACTGACCGAGCGCGCCAGCTCTGGCCAGCTCGTCGAAGTTTCGCACCGCGGCACCGGGCTCAATCATCGCAGCGAGCGCAGTCGCGTACGGCGCAATGACCGAACTGTCCGCCAGACCGCGCTTCAAACCGAGGTCCGGCACGCCGAAATTGGAGTACTGGTACGTAAGCTCGACGTCGCGCTCGTTGTATGCGGACTCGGATATCCCCCACGGCAGGCCCAACTGGTTCGCGTAGGCAATCTGGCGCGTGACGATCCGGCGGTTGGTTTCGGCGATCAGGCTGCCCGTCGGTTGACGCATCACAAGTGATGGCATCAGGTATTCGAACATCGAACCCGACCACGAGATCAGTGCCGCGCCCCCACCGACCCGAACGACAGACCGACCCAGGCGAAACCAATGTCGGGCGGGAACGTCGCCTTTGGCGATGGCGACGAAACTGGCAAGCCTCGACTCG
>CAIMCI010000162.1 GCA_903839465.1 uncultured Pseudomonadota bacterium | reverse complement strand
GGCGGCCTACGACGAGGCGCTCCGCCACGAACCGGCCGAGCCGGCGGCGCTGTTCGGGCGGGCGCTGGTGCTGGCCAAGATCGGCACGGCCGCCGATGCGCTGGGTGCCTTCGAGGCGGCACTGGCCGCCGACCCGACGAACGAACAGGTCTGCCTCGCCGCCGCCGCCTATTGCCAGCGCATCAAGCGCGGCACGGCCGCCCTGCGGATCATCGAACTGCTGCTCGAGCACCACCCCGACCATGTCCAGGGGCTGCAGGAACGCGCGACGCTGCTCGTATCCACGCAACGCGCCGAGGAGTCGCTGACTGCCTTCGAACGCGCCATGGCGGCAGCCCCCGACTCCACCGAGCTGCGGCAACACTATTTCTATGCCCAGCTCGCGCTCTGCGACTGGCACGACTACGCACGGGCGAGCGCCGAGGTGACCCGCGAAGCGCTCGAAGGTCAGCCGGTCGGCGCGCCGCACGCCCTGCTCTACCATTGCGACGACCCGCACGCGCAACTCGCCGCGGCCCGCTATAAAGCGGGACTCCATGCCGACATCGTTGCACAACCCCTACCGGCCATGCGCCACGCGCCGGGACCGCTTCGGGTTGCCTACATTTCGCCGGACTTTCGAAACCACCCGGTCGGCGAGCTGATGAGCCACGTCCTCGGCAGCCACGATCCGCGCCGTGTCGCCGCCATTGCCTACGCGCTCGGTCCGCCGGACTCGGGACCCGTACGGGCAACGATTGCGGCCGCCTGCGCCGAGTTTCATGTCTGTGAGCTGATCCGGGACGAGGAACTGGCCGAACGGCTGCGCGCCGACCGGATCGACATCGCGGTCGACCTCGCGGGCTTTACCGCGGGCAACCGGCTGGCGACCTTCGTGCACCGCACCGCCCCCGTACAGGTATCGTTTCTCGGTTGTCCGTCGACGCTCGGCACGACGGCGATGGACTACGTTATTGCCGACCGGATTGCGCTCCCCGACCCCGCGTATTTCGCCGAGCACCCGGCCTACCTGCCCGGCACGCTGTTTCCGGCGGTGCGCGCCGCGTCGGAAGAGGCGCCGATGGAGCGCGCCGCGGCCGGCCTGCCCGAGGAGGGCGTCATCTACGCCGCCTTCCATACGGCGCAGAAGATGAACCCGACGTTCTTCAGACTCTGGTGCGACATCCTGAAGGCCGTTCCGGGGTCGCACCTGTGGTTGCGCGATGGGCCGGCGACACTGCGCGACAATCTGCGGGCATTCGCCAGGGCCGAGGGCGTGGATCCCGAACGTCTTCTTTTCGCGGGCCGGGCCGAAAGCCTCGCCGACTACCGGCGGCGATTTGCGCTGGCGGACCTGCTGCTCGATACGTCACCCTACAACGCGCACACGACGACCGCCGATGCGCTGGGTATGGGCGTACCGGTCATCACCGCCCCCGGCCGGACACTGGCCTCGCGAATCGCGACGAGCCTGCTCTGCGCGGCGGGGCTTGCCGACCTCTCGCTTCCGTCGCTGGACGACTACCGCGCGCTCGCGATCGGGCTCGGCCAATCAGCCACCGCCCGTCGGTCGCTGCGGGATCGGGTCAGGAACTCGGTGGCGAACTCGCGTCTCTTCGACACCCGCTATTTCACCTCAAACCTGGAAACAGCCTTCGAACTGATGGTGGAACGCGCCCGGTCCGGCCTCCCGCCCGCGCCCATCGACGTGCCCAGGGCGGAGTTGGCGGAATCCGCGCATGGCTGACGCACCGTTTTGGACCACCGTGGAGCCACCATGCCCGAAAGCCTGATGCCGCTGGTCAGCATCATCACCCCGACGCACGGCCGCGCCCGGTTCCTGCGTGGCGCGTGGCGCTGTATCGAG
>CAIMCI010000161.1 GCA_903839465.1 uncultured Pseudomonadota bacterium | reverse complement strand
CGGCGCGTGCCCGCCCCGCGCCGTGGCGAGGCCGTCCGGGAGGTGGGCCTCGCGCTTCGCGCCAAGCGCGACGCGCTCGGCCGGCTGGTGTCGGCCGAGAACGGCAAGATCCTCGCCGAGGGCGTCGCCGAGGTGCAGGAGATGATCGACATCGCCGACTTCGCGGTCGGCCAGTCGCGGATGCTCTATGGCCTGACCATGCACTCCGAGCGGGCGAACCACAGGCTCTACGAGCAGTGGCACCCGCTCGGCGCGATCGGCGTCATCACCGCGTTCAATTTCCCGGTCGCGGTCTGGGCGTGGAACGCCCTCATCGGCGCGGTGGCCGGCGATGTCACGGTCTGGAAGCCGAGTCCGAAGGCGCCGCTCGTCGCGATCGCCGTGCAGCGGATCGTGGCCGCCACGATGGCCGACCTCGGGCTGCCGCCCGCCTTTCACCTGCTGGCGGGCGACGATCCGGGCCTGACCTGGCAGCTGGTCGATGACCGCCGCCTGCCGCTCATCTCCTTCACCGGCAGCACGGCCGTGGGCCGCGAGGTGGCCGTGCGCGTTGCCGGCAGGCTGGGGCGATCGCTGCTCGAGCTCGGCGGCAACAACGCGCTGATCGTCGACGAGCACGCGAACCTCGACCTCGCCGTGCCGTCGATCGTCTTCGGCGCCATCGGCACGTCCGGCCAGCGCTGCACGACCACCCGGCGCGTCATCGTCCACGAAGCGCGGGCCGCCGAACTCGAGCGACGCCTCGTCAGTGCCTACCGTGGCCTGCGCATCGGCAACGCGCTCGACCCCGCCGTGCTGATGGGGCCGCTGATCGACGCCGCCGCGGTCGAACGCTTCGCGGCGACGCTCGGTGAAGCCCAGGCCGGCGGCGGCGAGCTGCTGTGTGGCGGCACGGTGCTCGAGGGGCCCGGGCACTTCGTGACCCCGGCCCTCGTGCGCGCACCGGGCGATCTTGCCGTCACGCGCCGGGAAACCTTCGCACCGATCCTCTACCTGCAGCGCTGCCGCGACCTCGACGAAGCGATCGCGATGCAGAACTCGACCGACTACGGGCTGTCCTCGGTGATCTTCACCGACCGCCTGCAGCACGCCGAACGGTTCCTGTCGGCGGCCGGCTCCGACTGCGGCATCGCCAACGTCAACATCGGCACCAGCGGCGCCGAGATCGGCGGTGCGTTCGGCGGCGAGAAGGACACGGGCGGTGGTCGCGAATCGGGCTCGGACGCGTGGAAGGCCTACATGCGCCGGCAGACCTCGACGATCAACTACGGCGCCGACCTGCCGCTGGCGCAGGGCCTGAAATTTGACATACCGGACAGCGGCGCGACGCCGACCGAAGTGTGAACTATCGTGGATCTGTGACCGGCGTCAGCGCGCGGCGCAATGCCCGGGGGCAGAGTCCGTCGCACGCGATCCGGTGCACGCGGGTGCCCCGCGATCGCCGCAGCCGCAAGAGGCGGCTGCCCCGTGGTGCCGGCCCGATGGATATCGGATAACGCTCATGCCTCTGCTCCTGCGTGTCGTCAGTGCCCAGGCGAAGAGCCTCGGCGATCGCTACAACCGCGTCTTCGGCACGGCCGGCGGCAAGATTGGCCGGCGCCTGGACAACGACTGGATCCTGCCGGACCCCGAGCTCTACGTTTCGAACGTGCACGCCAGCGTCGCCTACCGCGACGGACGCTGGATCCTGTGCGATCACAGCTCGAACGGCATCTATATCAACGGCGGCGCCGTGCCGCTGCCGTCGCGCTCGACCTTCGTACTGTCGGACTACGACCGGCTGACGATCGGGCCCTACGAGATCCTGGTACGGGTCATGCCCGAACCGGCCGTCGAGCCGGCCGCACCGGCGGCCCGGCAGCCGCCCCGACGCGCCGCTTCCGCCTAGGCCGGCAGGTCGAGCGAGCGGCGGGCGGCAGCCTCCGCCTCGGCAAGGCGCTTAGGCGACACCGGCACGGCGGTCTTCAGGTCCTGGGCGAACACCGAGACCGTGTACTCCTCGAGCAGCCAGCGCAGTTCCGCGAGTGCCGCCGTGCCGTCCGGGTGATGGCGTGCCGCGTGCGCGACGAGTGCCGCCTCGCGGCGCCAGCGCTCGCGCAGGTCGTACTGGGCGGCGAGGCCCGCACCGCTGGCGCCCGCCAGCTTGGCCATGCGCCGGGTCAGGGCGCGCAGATACCGCGGCAGGTGCTCGAGCCAGGGCTCGGGCGTAGCGGTGACGAAACCCGGCCGGACCAGACGCCCGAGTGCCTGGCCGAGATCGAGGACCAGTTCCCGGTCGAAGGCGGCCGAGAGGCCGGCGTGGGCGCGCGCCGCCTCGGCGCGCAGCTTCAGGGTGTCGCGCACGAGCGCCGCGAGGCGCTGCGCCTGCGCGGCGCTGCCGGTCCGGCAGCGCTCGACGATCGCGTCGAACTCGACGCGGTTGCGTGGCACCGTACTGCCCTCCGGCAGGCCGACCCGGCGCACGGCCCGTTCGACGATCGCCTTCGGCAGCGCCGCCGCCGGCCCGAGCGGCTGGTGCAGAAGCATCAGCTCCCGGTCGGCGGCGATGTCCCGGGTGACGCTGCGAAGGTACGTTGCCAGCGCCAGGCAGACGAGCCGCACGACGCCCGCGCGGCTTTGGCGCTCGGCATCCCCGGCATCGGCCAGCAGCACGATCGACACCGCCTCGCCACGATCGACCACCGCCGGGTGCAGCTCCAGCGTAACGCCCTGGCGAACGACCGTGACGGCCTCGGCGAGCTCGCCGAAGTCCCAGTCGCGCAGGGCGTCGCGCTCCTGCCCGCCCGCCGCCGGCACGGCGCGCACGTCGCTGTGGCGCAGCGCGCGCTTGAGCTCCTGGAGGTCGCGCCCGGCCGCAACGGCCCGCCCCTCGGCGTCGACCGCGCGGATGAACAGCCGAAGGTGCGCGGGTAACTCCACCGCGGCAAGCTGCTCGGTGCTGACGTCGCTGCCCGTCGCGCGCCTGAGCGCCTCGCTGACGGCCGCGACGAAGGTCCGGTCCGCCAGCGCGTCGAGCTCGGCGTCCGCGCGGGCCGCAACGTCCGGTGCCGGCACGAGGTGCCGGCGCAGCGTTTTCGGCAGGCCGCGGATGAGTTCGGTCACCTTCTCGCGCCGCCAGCCGGGCACGCCCCACTCCAGCGTGCCGGCCTCGAGCTTGGCGACCAGCGGCACCGGCACCGTGAGCGTCGCACCGTCATCGACCGCGAGCGGATCGAAGACGTAGGAGAGCGGCAGCTCGTTGGCGCCGACCTTCAGCGATCCGGGGTAGGCCAGGCGGTCGACGGGCGGTGCGTCCGCCCGTCGCAGGACCGCCTCGGTCATGCACAGCAGGCCCGGCTGCGCGCGCTCAGCATCGCGCCGCCAGGTCTCGAAGCTCGCCACGGAATGCACGTCCGGCGGCAACCGCTCGAGATAGAACGCCGCCTCCACCGTCTCGTCGACAAGGATTGAGTGGCGGCGGATGGCCGCTTCCTCCAGCGCGAGCCGCTGGCGAAGACCGGCGTTGTGCGTGCGAAAGGCGGCGACGATCCGGCACTGGCCGTGGACCAGCGCCTCGCGGACGAAGATCCCGCGCGCCTCGGCGGGAGCCACCCGGCCGTAGTTCACGCGCCGGCCGCTGATCAGCACGAGGCCGTACAGGGACACCGTCTCCAGTGCCGTGACGATGCCGCGGGTTGCGTCCCAGCCGGGCTCGGTGTACTCGCGCTTGAGGAGGTGCGCGCCCACCGCCTCGATCCAGTCGGGCTCGACGCGCGCCACCTGACGGGCATAGACGCGCGTCGTCTCCGTGATCTGGCCGCAGACCACGTAGCGCGGCGCGCGGTTGCGGGCCCGGGAGCCCGGCGCCAGCAGGAAGCGCAGACCGCGCGGCCCGCGGTAGTCGGGCCGTGAACCGCCCGCCTCGTCCTTCATGCCGACCTGGCCGAGGAGCCCCGCGAGGATCGCCCGATGCAGCGTTGCGTAGTCGGCCGGCTGCTCGTTCAGGCGCCAGTCCAGGCCCGTTGCCACGTCGGCGAGCTGGGAATGGAGGTCTTCCCACTCGCGCATGCGCTGCGCGGACAGGAACTGGCCCTGGCACCAGCGCCGGAGTGCCGAGCGGGACAGCGCGGCGCGCTCCGTCTGGTAGGCGCGCCACAGGTTCAGGAGCGCGACGAAATCGGACCGCTCGTCGGCCCAGGCGGCGTGGCGCTCGTCGGCCGCCTGCTGCGCGTCGGGCGGGCGCTCGCGCGGGTCCTGCAGCGACAGGACCGCGGCGAGCGGCAGCATCTCCGCCAGCGCGCCGCCGCGGGCCGCGGCGACGAGCATCCGG
>CAIMCI010000160.1 GCA_903839465.1 uncultured Pseudomonadota bacterium | reverse complement strand
GCCTCGGCATCGGCGCCTGGCGCGCCGTGCCGGGGTTCACGGGCCTCGACGGCGAAATTGCCGCGCACGGTTCGGCCGGCACCCTCACGCTGCGCGCCGCGCCCCTCTCGCTCGACCTTGCCCGCTACCTGCGCGCGCCCGTGACCGCGACGCGCATCGCGGCCACGGTGCGTTGGTCGCAGGAAGCCGACGGCTGGCACCTTGCCAGCGACGACGCCACGGCCGACACGCCCGATGCGCACGGCGGCGGCATCGTCCGCCTCTGGGTCCCCGGCGGTAGCGAGCCGCCGCACCTCGTGCTCGACCTTGCGATCCGCGACGTCGAACTGCGCGGTGCGGTGAAGTACCTGCCGCTGATGCGCTTTCCGGTCGACGCGGTCAGCTGGCTCGACCAGGCGTTCCAGGCCGGGCGGATCAACAACGCCCGCCTGCAGTACGTCGGTCCCACCGAGGGCTTCCCGTTTCGCGACCACCAGGGCCTCTGGCTGGTGCAGGGCGACTTCAGTGGCGCGCGCGTGCACTACGCCACCGGCTGGGCCGATGTCGAGGACGCCAGCGGCCAGCTCGAGTTCCGCAACCAGGGCTTTTACGCGGAACTGCGCGCGGCGCGCATGGCAGGCCTGAGCGTCGGCGGCGGCCGGGCCGTCATGAGCGATTTCCGCGATGCCGATCTGCTCATCGGCGGCAATGCGACCGGCGACCTGCACCGGGCGCTGCGTCTGCTGCAGACCTCGCCCGTCGCCAAATCGCTCGGCAGCTATTTCGCGGCCATCGACGGGCGCGGCGGGTTCGCCGGCCAGCTGCACCTCGACCTGCCGCTGCGGCATTTCGGCGACCGGCGCATCGAGGTGGACGCCCGGCTCGACCGGGCTGCGCTGCGCCTGCCGGGCCTCGCCGACGAGGTGACCGACATCGGCGGGTCGCTGCACATCAGCAATCTCGATTTCAGCACGGCGGCGATCCGGGCCACGCTGCTCGGCGGCCCGCTCACCGTACGTGCCGACAGCAAGGCACCGGCCAAGGGCGCCGACGGGCTGCACACGACCGTCGTTCGTCTCGACGGCAATGCGAACGCCGAGCGGCTGATGGCCCAGCTCGACATCACCCAGGGCCGCTGGCTGGAGGGCGCGACCGACTGGCACGCCGAGGTCAGGCTCGGCCGGCTCGACTGGATGAAGCCGCTGCCGGCGAAGCCGCCCGAGCCTGACCTTTGGCAGGTGCGCGAGGCCGAGGCCGGCCGGCCGTATGCGATAAAGCCGGATGACCATCCGCCGCCGCCGCGCCGCGAGCCCGAGGCGCGCTGGCTGCCCGTCGCCGTGCACGTCGAGTCGCCGCTGGCGGGCCTCGCCCTGCATTTTCCGGCGCCGCTCGCGAAGTCCGCCGACTCCTTGCGCAACCTGAAGGCGGACCTGCTGCTCGATCCCGGCGTGCGCGAGGCGGACGAAGCACCGCCACGGTCGCTGGCCGCCGCCGAAGGTCCGCGCGACCCGCGCCTCACGGTCCAGGGCGCGCTCGGCAACGACGCCTTCAGCGGCGAATGGCTGAAGGCGCCGGCGGGCGAGGCCGACGATTCGTCCGGTCACCTGAAGCTCGCGCGCGGCACGACCCGCTTCGGGGGTGGCCTGCCGCGCCTGCGCGAGGCCGAGGGCGTCTGGCTCGAGGGGCGGCTGCCGCGCTTTGACCTGTCCGCCTGGCTGCGCGTGCGCACGTCCGACAAGCCGGGCTCGCCGCTCTCGAGCTGGCTGAAGGGTGGTGAGCTCACCGTCGACAGCTTCGGGATACTCGGCTTCAACCTGACGGACCTGCGCGGCGAGTTCACGGCGGGCGCCGACGCCTGGAACGTGCACGGCAGCGGGCCCGCGGCTGCAGGCCGCGTGCGGGTACCGTACGAGCTGCACGGCGCACAGCCGGTCGAGCTCGATCTGGAGCGGCTGGTCCTCAACGACCGGGATCCCGACGTCAAGGCCGACGGTCCGCGCGAGGGGCCTGCCGGCCTGCCGGCCATCAACGCCCATGTCGGCAATCTCGAGTTCATGAAACGCAAGCTCGGCACGGTCGATGCCAGCCTGTCGCGCATCGAAGGCGGACTGAAGCTCGATCGCGCCACGCTCAAGGCGCCGTCCTTCACCGGTCAGGTGACCGGCCGCTGGACCGGCGAGGGCGACAACGAGTGGTGCGAGGTCGAGGGCAGCGCGCACAGCACGGACGTGCGCGAGACGCTCCTCGCGCTTGCCTTCGAGCCGACGATGGCCGGCACGTCGGCCGACGCGCGCGGCCAGCTGCGCTGGAAGGACGGTCTGGACGCGACGATCCTCGAGCGGCTGTGGGGCAAGGCCCACGTCCAGGCCCGCGACGGCCAGATCCTCAACGTCCAGCCCGGCGCCGGGCGGGTGCTCGGCCTGCTGTCGATCGCGAACCTGCCGCGTCGCCTCGCCCTCGATTTCCACGATCTGACCGACAAGGGCTTCGCCTTCGACAGCCTGCAGGGCGATTTCGATTTTCGTGACGGCAACGCCTACACCAACAATCTGGTCGTCAAGGGGCCGGCGGCGGACATCGGCCTCGTCGGCCGGACCGGATTCAAGGCGCAGGACTACGACCAGACGGCGGTGGTCACCGGGCACTTCGGCGACGGGCTGGCCGCCGCCGGTGCGATTGCCGGCGGGCCGGTGATCGGCGGCGCGCTCTTCCTCTTCACCAAGGTCTTCCAGGGGGCGGTCGAGGGAATCGCACGCGGCTATTACCGGATCACCGGTACCTGGGACAAACCGAGGATCGACAGCATCGGGGCAGTGGCGGCCCATTCGGCGGAGGCGGGCAGCGGGGCACTCGACACCGGGCCGGACCCGGCGCTGACGGCGCCTGCGCCTGCGCCCGCGCCTACGCCGGTGCCGTCCCCACCTGCGCCGGCCACCGAGCCGGAAACGGTCGAATCGCCGCGCAGCCGGCGCTGACGCCGGGCGCCCGCTCCGGGCCTGCCGGGCGGTGCCCTATTCGCTATGCTTGGGCCATGGGACTGATCGCTACCCTGCAGCTGTGCGCCGACGCCGACGTGGCGCCGAACCTCGGCGTTGCGGCCGACCTCGTACGCCGTGCCGCCGGGGCCGGCGCGAGCGTGGCGCTCCTGCCCGAGAATTTCGCCTTCATGGGCCGCTCGGAAGCGGACAAGCTGCGCGTCGCCGAGGAGGATGGCGCGGGGCCGATGCAGGACTTCCTCGCCGAGGCCGCCGCCCGCCACCGCATCTGGCTGATCGGCGGCACGCTGCCGATGAAGGTACCGCAGGCGCCGGAGCGGACCACCAACACCTGCCTTGTCTACGATGCCGACGGGCGCCGGGTCGCCCGCTACGACAAGATTCACCTGTTCGACGTCGACCTGCCCGGGCGGGCGGAAAGCTACCGCGAAAGCGCCTTCGTCGAGCGCGGCCAGACGGCCGTGCTGGTCGACACGCCGGTCGGGCGCATCGGCCTGTCGGTCTGCTACGACGTGCGGTTTCCCGAGCTCTACCGGGAACTCGTGCGCCAGGGGGCCGAGGTACTGGTCGTGCCGGCGGCCTTCACCGCGCCGACCGGCCGGGCGCACTGGGAAGTGCTGCTGCGGGCGCGCGCCATCGAGAACATGGCCTATGTCGTCGCCGCGGCGCAGTCGGGGCTGCATGCCAACGGCCGCGAGACCTACGGTGACAGCCTGATCGTCGATTACTGGGGGCGGGTCCTCGACCGGCTGCCGCGCGGTACGGGCATCGTGACCGCCGATGTCGACCTCGCCGGCCAGGCCAGCGCCAGGGCGAGTTTTCCGGTCCTCGCGAACCGCGTGTTCAGGGCTTGATGCGCCGGGCGCGCACCCCCATCTCCACCGGGTCCTGCCGTCAGGGCCCCTCACTGCAAGGCTGAATCCCACTCCATGGTTGCCCTCTCCGACGCCGATCTCTCCGCGGACGCCGACGCGCTGGCCGTCCGTGCCCTGCTCGACCCGACCGGCCTCGATGCCGGCGCGCTCGGCCGCGTGCTCGCGGCCATGAACACCCACCGGCTGGATCTGGCGGAGCTCTACTTCCAGTGGTCGCGCGACGAGTCGTGGTCGCTCGAGGACGGCATCGTCAAGGAGGCGAGCCACAGCATCGACCGCGGTGTCGGCGTGCGCGCCATTGCCGGCGAGCGCGCCGGCCTCGCCTATACCGACGACCTGTCGCTCGAGGCGCTGCTGCAGGCGGCCGGTGCCGCCCGGGCCATCGTCGCCAGTGGCGGCAGCGGCACCGCACAGCCGTTCCGGGTCAGCCCCGCGCGGGGCCTGTACCTGCCGGCCGACCCGATCGACACGCTCGCCGACGCCGACAAGGTGGCCTTCCTCGAGCGGCTCGACCGCCAGACACGGGCGCTGGACCCGCGCGTGCGCGAGGTCATGGCGAGCCTCACGGCCTCGCACGAGATCGTCCTCGTCGTCAATTCCGACGGGCTCTACGCGGCCGACGTCCGGCCGCTGGTGCGCATGAACGTCAGCGTGATCCTCGAGTCGGGAGGCCGTCGCGAGCAGGGCTATGCCGGGCGCGGTGGCCGCTTCTCGCTCAGCGAACTCGTCGCGGATCCGGCGACCGATGCGATTCCGCGCGAAGCCATCCACGCCGCCTCGGTGAATCTCGAGGCGACACCCGCACCGGCCGGCACCATGCCGGTCGTGCTCGGCGCGGGCTGGCCCGGCGTGATGCTGCACGAGGCGGTCGGCCATCCGCTGGAGGGCGACTTCAACCGCAAGGGCGTATCGGCGTTCAGTGGCCGGATGGGCGACCAGGTCGCCTCGGCGCTCTGCACCGTGGTCGACGACGGCACGCTGGCGCGGCGTCGCGGCTCGCTCAACATAGACGACGAGGGCACGCCCACGCAGTGCACGACGCTGATCGAGAACGGCAGGCTCGTCGGCTACATGCAGGATCTGCTGAACGCCAGGCTGATGGGCGCGCAGCCGACCGGCAACGGGCGGCGCGAATCCTTCTCGCACGCGACGATGCCGCGCATGACCAATACCTACATGCGCCCGGGTCCGCACGATCCCGAGGAGATCATCCGCTCGGTCAAGCGCGGGCTCTACGCGGTGAACTTCGGCGGTGGGCAGGTCGACACGACGAGCGGCAAGTTCGTCTTCTCGGCGTCCGAGGCGTACCTGATCGAGGACGGGCGGGTGACGCGACCGGTCAAAGGCGCCTCGCTGATTGGTTCCGGGCCCGAGGTACTGACCCGCGTCTCCATGCTCGGCAACGATCTCAAGCTCGATGCCGGGATCGGCATCTGCGGCAAGGAAGGCCAGACCGTGCCGGTCGGCGTGGGCCAGCCGACCATGAAGGTCGACGCGCTGACCGTCGGCGGCACGGGCTAAGCCCGGGGCGCACGGCGAACGGGCTCTTCGAGCACGACGTCGACCCGGCAGCGGCACTGCGGATGTGTGTCGCCGAAGGGTCGTACATCGGCGGCGGCACGCCGGGCGTGGTAGCGGACCTCCCGCCACAGCGGCATCGTGTCGGTGGACGCGCCGGCACCGAACCACGGCCGCTCGCCGCTGACCGACAGCCGGGTCCGGCAACCGCCCTCATCGCGCAGGCGGACGGTGAGGCGGCCGGCGCCCTGTGCAGGCCTTGCAATATCGATCAGGTGTAGTGCGATTTCGAGCAGGCACAGCGCCCGTGCCGGCGACAGGCCCTGGCCGGCGTGCGGACTGGCGATCAGCGCAATGCGGCTGCCGGGCCGATGCTCGAGGCGGCGCAGCGCGATCTTCAGGCCATCGACCAGCCCGTGCGCGGCGAGCACGTAGGGCAGGCTGCCGGTCGCGAGTTCCCGCGTCGCGGCAAGCGCCGCGTGCAGCTGCCGGTTGACGTGCAGGACGTCCTGCTGGAGGTCGGGACCCAGCGCCGCGACCCGCCGGGACAGTGACTGGACCAGAAGCGCCGTGCCGGTGAGCTGGTTGGCGAGGCCTTCATGCAGTTCACGGGCGAGCCGCCGGCCGCGTTCGGCTTCGCCGGCGGCAGCCGCCGCGGCCAGACGCCGGTGCTCGGCGTGCCGCCGGCTCACCTCGTGCTCGGCGGCGAGACGTTCCGCCGTGCCACCCGCCAGGCGTGCAATCGCGGCGAGCGCCTGGAGGCGGTCCGCGCCGACCCGGACGCCCAGGGGATAGAAGGCGCTCAGTGCGCCGAGCACCGTGCCGCCGACGACGACCGGCAGCTGCGCAAGCGTGCCGTAGCGGCCGCCAAGACCGGCGACGCGCGCATCGTCGCCGAGCTCCGTGACCGGCGCGAGGTCGCCGCGATCGAGCAGCGCGCCGAGCGCGGCGTCGTCCGCCCGCGGCAGATGCGCGGCGACCCCCGCCCACCAGACGCCCGCCGGCTCGGCGAGGCACAGGCGCACGAGCTCCGCGGCGGCGACCGTGGCCGCCGTGGTGGCAAGGTCCGAAAGCGCCCGGGCGGCGCCACGGTGCGGGCGGCGGCCGGATCCGCGACGGGAACCCGGACGTCCTGGCCGAGTTGCATCGGTTCGTTCATGGCCGGCGAGCAGGTGGTTGCGCAGGGTGCGTGCCAGCACGGTAGCCGGTCGGTCGTTCGGCACTGTGAACAACGCCGCCGCAACTGTTAATTATTGTGACGCCTGCCGGCGGCCGGAACGCCGGCCGGCGCGCCCGATATACTTGTCCAGTATGCGTATCGCCATTCTGGAAGACGACGTGGGGCAGGCGGCGGGACTCGAGTCACTGCTGAGCAGCGACGGCCATCAGGTCCACGTCTTCAGTCGCGGCCGCGTGCTGCTCGCCAGTCTCGCCGTGCAAAGCTACGACCTGCTGGTGCTCGACTGGGGCCTGCCGGACCTGTCCGGGCTCGAGGTGCTGGCGACCGCCAGGCCCTGGCTCCGGGGCCGGACGCCGGTGCTGTTTCTGACCCAGCGCGATGCCGAGGCGGACGTCGTGGCGGCGCTCGAGGCCGGGGCCGACGATTACATGACCAAGCCGCCGCGCGAGCGCGAGCTCCTGTCGCGGGTGCGCGCCCTCGGCCGGCGGGCGGTCGCCGCGCCGGCCGAGGAAGAGCGCTTCACGGCCGGGCCCTTCACGGTGGACGTCACGCGCCAGCGCATCGAGCGCGACGGCGTGCCGATCCCGCTGACGCGCCGCGAGTTCGACGTCGCCGTACTCCTGTGCCGCAACCTCGGCAAGGTGCTGTCGCGCGCCCACATCCTCGAGGCCGTCTGGGGTCGCGGTGACAGCACCACGACCCGCACGGTCGATACCCACATCAGCCGGCTGCGCGCGGCGCTCGGGCTGTCCGCCGCCAGCGGCCTGCGGCTGACGCCGGTCTACGGCTACGGCTACCGTCTCGAGGCGGTCAACGGTGAGGTGACGTGACCGTCCGCGGCGGGCCGTGCCGCGCGGCGCCGATGATTGCCGGCGTGTTCGTGGTCCTTGGCGTCGCGCACGGCGCCGAGCCCGCCGACGGCGAACTCTACCCGTACCACACGCGGGCCGGCGACACGCTGATCGGCCTGTCCGCGAAGGTCCTCATCGAGCCGCGCCGCTGGGTCGACCTGCAGACGCTGAACCACGTCGCGAAGCCGCGGCAGATCCCGACCGGCTCGCTGCTGAACATTCCCTATCGCTGGCTGCGCCTGTCGCCCGAGCAGGCCGAGGTGCTGAGCGTGGGCGGCGAGGCGCGGCTGAACGGCGCGCCGCTGGTCAAGGGCGGGCGGCTCGGTGCGGGCGGTGTCGTCGAGACAGGCAGCAACGGCTCGGCGACGATCGCGATGCCGGACGGCTCGATCGTGACCGTGCAGCGCGACAGCCGCCTCGCCGTCGAGCGGATGCAGCGCATCGACGGCCTCAATGCCCACGACGTCGGCTTTCGCCTGACGGCCGGCCGCGCCGAGACGAAGGTCCAGCCCCAGCATGACGTGGGACGCTTCGAGATCCGCACGCCCGTGGCGGTCAGTGCCGTGCGCGGCACGCGTTTTCGTGCCGCGTTCGATGCGGCCGACGCCGATGCGCGGACCGAGACCCTCGAGGGCACCGTCGGGGTCGACGGCGCCGGCGCGACGGTGGCGGTGCCCGCGGGCTTCGGCACGCGGGTCGATAGGGACGCGCCGCCCGCCGCGCCGGTACCGCTGCCGCCGGCCCCCGATCTCGGGGCGCTGCCGGCCCGCAGCGCGAGCGGCGACGTGGCCGTCGCCTTCGCGGCGGTGCCTGGAGCCGCACGCTACCGCCTGCAGCTCGCCGACGACGAGGCGTTCTATACGGTTCTGCGCGATGACGTCGTCAGCGGACCCGGCGGCACCCTCACGGCGCTCGCCGACGGGCGCTACTGGCTGAAGGCGCGCTCGATCACGGCCAGGGACCTCGAGGGCCCGGACGCGATCCGCGAGTTCACCGTGCGCCGCGCCCCGGCGGCGCCCGCGCCGCTCGAGCCGCCGGCGGATGCCAATGTCGCCGGTCGCAGCGCCGGCCTGCGTTTTGCGGCCGTCGCGGACGCGGTGGCCTACGAGGTGGTCGTCGCCCGTGACGAGGCGTTCGAGGAGCCGCTGCTGCGCCGGCGGGTCGAGCGGCCCGAACTCGATGTCGGTGACCTGGAGGCCGGCACCTATTCCTGGCGGGTGGCTGCGGAGAATTCGGCCGGTGATCTCGGCGCGCCGGGCGCCACGCGCCGCTTCACCGTCCGTCGTCCGCCGCCGGTGGCCGAGGTCCGGGCCGTGCGGCGCGAGACGTCGACCATCGCCTGGCAGCCAACCGGCGCCGCCCGTTACCGGGTGGAGCTTGCGCGCGACCGGGACTTCACGCGGCCGGTCCGCGCCGCGACGGTGGCCGAGCCCGTCTGGAACACAGGCTCGCTGTTTGGCGGGCGCTACTACGCGCGGGTGCGCGGCATCGACAGCGACGGCTACGAGACGCCGCCGGGGCCGGTAGTGCCGTTGCAGGCGCCGCGCTCGCCGTGGATCGGCTTCGTCGTGTCGCTGGCCGCGGTGCTGTCATTCTTCTGACGGAGTCGCCAGCGAGACGACGCTCGCCCGTGCTCCGCCAGTGGCTGTGGCTGCTGGCCGTGAGCGTGCTGCTCCTCGCGGGTGCCGTGCGCGGCGACTGGCTCTGGCGGGCGAACCTTGGCGCCTACGATGCCGCGCTCGCTTCCGGTCCGGTCAGCGGCGATGTCGTGATCGTCGGCATCGACGAGCCGTCGCTGAAGGCGATCGGTCGCTGGCCCTGGCGCCGGTCGGTGCACGCGGCGCTCCTCGACCGGCTGCGCGCCTCGGGCGCGCGCGCGGTTGCGCTCGACTTCCTGTTCACCGAGCCGGAGCGGGACGGCGACGACGATGAGCGCCTGGCCGCGGCCATGACGGCCGGACTGCCCGTGGTCCTGCCCGTGGCGCCGGAGCCCGGTGACGAGGGTGCGCTCAGCGAAAGCCTGCCGATCCCGCGCCTCGCCGCCGCGGCCGCCGGCCTCGGCCACGCCGAACTCGAGATCGACGGCGACGGGATCGTGCGCAGCGTCTACCTGAAGGCCGGTCCCGGACGGGCCAGTCGCGATCACCTGGCGGTCGCGCTGCTCGCGGCGGCCGGCGACGACCCGGGCACGCGGCTGTCGGGCGAGCGCAACCCGTACCCCGAGCAGCGCAGCGGCGCCTGGGTGCGCGACTACCGCTTTCGCATCCCCTTCGCCGGCCCGGCCGGTTCCATGCCGCACGTCAGTTTCATCGACGCACTGAACGGCTGGGCACCCGCGAGCACCTTCCGCGACAAGGTCGTGCTCGTCGGTCTGACCGGGCTTGGCCTGCCCGACGCCTACCCGACGCCGCGCTCGGCCTACGGCGTGGCGATGCCGGGCGTCGAGATCACGGCCAACGTTGCCTCGGCGCTGAGGCACGGCCGGGCGATCCGCCGTGCATCGCCGGCCGCCGAGTTCGTGCTCGACCTCATACCCGTGCTCGCCGCCTTCGCCGGCTTCCTGCTGCTGCGGCCGCGCCAATCGCTGCTGCTGATCGGTGCGCTCGTGGTGCTGACCGCCGGGGCCGCGCTCGTCCTCCTGCGCGAGGTCGGTTACTGGTGGCCGCCGACGGCTGCCCTCTGTGCGCTCGTCCTGCTCTACCCGCTGTGGAGCTGGCGCCGCCTCGAGGCGGCGCAGGCGTTTCTCGAGGCCGAGTTCGCCACGTTCAAGGACGAACCGCTGCCGCGACCGGCGCCGGATCCACGCGCGCGGGACACGCGCCTCGATCCGTTCCAGCGCCAGATCGACGTCGTGCGCGAGGCCGCCGAGCACCTGCGCGACGTGCGCCGGCTGTTCGCCGACACGGTGCGCAGCCTGCCGGATGCCACCGTCGTGGTCGACCTCGCAGGGCGCATCGTGCTCGCCAATCCGGAGGCGGCGAGCGTGCTCGGCGTGTTCGGCGACCGACCGCTGGAGGGGCGGGCGGTGGACGCCGCGCTCCTGACCGAGCTCACCGGCCGGCCGCTGGACTTCGCGGCGCTTGCGGCGCGGGCACCGTGCACGCTCGAATACCGCTCGACGCGCCTTGAGCGCGACTTCCTGGTGCGCGTCGTGCCGTTCGACGGGCGGGGCGGCGTGCGCCTCGGCACGATCCTCGATCTCGCCGACATCACGGAGCTGCGCCAGTTGCAGCGCGAACGCGACGAGGTGATGGGCTTTCTGTCGCACGACATGAAAGGGCCGGCGGCCTCGCTCGCGGGCCTCGCCCGGCTGCAGCGCGATCCCGCGCGCGCCCTGCCGCCCGCCGTACTGGCCGAGCGCCTCGACATCCTCGCGCAGCGGACCCTGTCGCTGGTCGACGGTTTTCTTGCGCTTGCCCGTGCCGAGGCGGCCGACCCGCTTGTCTTTCGGACGTTTGCCATCCATGACGCCGTGCAGGACGCCGTCGACGAGGTCTGGGCCGCTGCCGCGGCGCGCCGCATCGTCATCGACTGGGCTACGCCTCGGCTGCCGGTCGAGGTCGTCGGTGACCGCTCGCTGCTCGCTCGGGCCATTGGCAACCTGCTCGGCAACGCGGTCAAGTTCGCGGCCGACAACACCGTCGTGGCCGTGGCCCTGGACCCGCGCGGGCCCGAGCTGTGGCTTACCGTGACCGACCAGGGACCCGGCATCCCGGCGTCCGGTCAGGAGGCCCTGTTTCGCCGCTACGCGCGCGGCCTGCACGACGGCGAGGCTGACCCCGGCGGTGCCGGGCTCGGTCTCGCGTTCGTCTCTGCCGTCGCCGCCAAGCACGGCGGGCGGGTGGCCGTGCACAGCAAGGTCGGGGTCGGCTCGACGTTTACGCTGGTACTGCCGGCGGCCGCCTGACGATCCGGGGAAGCGGTTGCACCGCTGATATCCGAAGGCCGCTGATCGGCACGCCGACCATGGCAGTGGCTATGCCGACCGCTCCATCTGCCAGGGCGGGCGCCGAGCGCGGTGCCGCGATCAGCGGGCACGGGCAATGACCGGGAATCACTCAGGTCGAACGCGGCGGGGCGATCAACAGCCAAACCGCACCGACCGCCAGGACAAGCCCGGCGGCGCGACGGGCTGATATGGCCTCCGAGAAATACGCTGCGCCGATGAGGGCGACCAGAACGATCGTTGCCGAATAGCCGACACCGGTGGTCGTCGCGAGCGTCCAGCCGGCGCAGTAGGCCAGCAGATACCCAAGCTCGATGCCGACGACCGATGCGGCCAACGCCCAGATGGGCCAGTGCCTGACCAGTCCGGAGTCGGCGATTCCGATCGGCCGGCCGACCAACGGCGCCAGGGCCACGCAGGCAGCGATCCCGAGCACGTAAGCGACGGCGATGGCCGCGAAGGGATTGGCGCCGGCGGGCATTGCCCGCTGCGCGAGCTGGTAGCCGACCTGGGAGGCGATGATGAGGCCGATGGGCATAAGGGTCGGGTTGATTGTTGCACCGCCGCAGCATGGCTTCCATTGGGATCGCGGGCGTTACTATAATATAAAAAACCAAGCAGTCGATATAATGACCATGAATCAGGAAGAAGCGATTTTGCGGACGGTGGCCGCCAATTGCGGCCGCTTGCGAAAGGCACGCCTCCTGACCTTGGACGCGCTGGCGAAGCGCTCCGGGATCAGCAAAGGCATGGTCGTCGAGATCGAGCAGGGACGTACCAATCCGTCAATCGCCATTCTCTGCAGGCTGGCCAACGCGTTCGGCGTCGTGATCGGCGAGCTCCTTGCCCAGAACGACGCCAAAACACGCTTCGTCGTCAGTCCGGATGCCGATGGACGCATCCTGTGGGAGACGGGCGCGGGCAGTTGCGCGACGTTGATCGACACCGTGCGCCTCGGCGATCTCGCCGCCGAAATCTGGCGGTGGCGCCTGTCACCCGGCGAGCAGTTCGACGGTGCCGCGCATCCCGGGGGCACGACCGAATTCCTCTCGGTGCGGCGGGGCACGCTGACGGTGGGCTGCGCCGGTGAAACGGCAATCATCCGCTCCGGATGCACCGCGCGATTCTTGGCGGACGCGCCGCATCGCTACGCGAATCTGGCCAAAGTGGCGTGTGAGTTTCAGATGGTCGTGCTGGAGCCGGTCGGGTGACGCAGATCCACCCCGAGTTCACGCCGGTCATCAATGCCGACGTGCTTGCGCTGCGGCCGGACTATTGCGCAGTCAGCGTGATCGCCGACGGCATCACAAACGCAGTTGCTCACCCCGCGGTCTGTCGATATGTCGAACAGGCGGTGAAGCTTCCTGTTCGGGTGCCCTGGTTCGAGGCGCACCTGGAGGCATGGCGGTCAACCTACCGCTCATTCGGCGCCAAGCCGCAGCGGACGCTCAATTCCGCTGAAGCATTGCTGCAGCGGCTAGGCTCGGACGGCCGGCTGCCCGGCATCAATGCCGTGGTCGACCTGTACAACGCCATCAGCGTCAGCCATGTGATTCCCGTCGGCGGCGAAGACATCGCCGCCTACGTCGGTGTTCCACGCCTCCGGCGTGCCGACGGCTCGGAACACTTCGACACGATGAAGGACGGTGAACTGGTCACCGAGCCGGTTCCGGCCGGTGAGGTGGTCTGGGCCGATGACCGGGGTGTTACCTGTCGCCGCTGGAATTGGCGCCAGGGCGTCCGGACGCGCATAACGACCGAGACGCGGCTTGCCTGGTTCGTGCTTGAGCGCCTCGAGCCGATGCCCGTCGCCGCCGCCGTCGAAGCCGCCATCGTGCTGAAGGACGTTCTGCAGCAAGTCAGCCCCACGGCGCAGGTGTCGGTGCGCCTTGTCGACCGCACCGGCACCGCGGCAATCGCGTAATCGCACGGCGACGATCCCCGCCCGCCGGCCCGAACAAGGAATGCACCTGTGAGCCTCATTACCGACGTACATGCCGACACCGTGGTGGCCCACGCCGATCGCGGCATCGATGCCGACTCGGACGTTGCGCCACCGATCCACCAGACCGCACCGTTTCGGGCCATGTCGGACGACGAATTCGCGCTGATGTCGAACACTCCGCGGCACAATCGAAACTACACGCGCGACGGCAATCCAACCTTCAGCCGGGTCGAGGCGGTGCTGGCCGCACTCGAAGGAGCAGAGGCGGCGTTGCTCACCGCGAGCGGCATGGGTGCGATAAGCACGACGGTCCTGACGCTGGTGGGAAGCGGCGATCATGTCATCGCCCAGCGCACGCATTACATGGGAACTGCCCAGCTGCTGGCGACCATATTGCCGCGGTTCGGGGTCGACGTGACTCTCGTCGATCAGACGAGCCCGCAGGCGTTTGCCGATGCTGTTACCGTGAAGACAAAGCTCATCCTGGTCGAGACCCCGGCGAATCCGCTGCTGACAATCACCGATCTCGCGGCCGTGGCGGAACTTGCGCGCAGCCGTCGCATCCTTACGCTGTGCGACAGCACGATAGCGACACCTGTCAATCAGCTGCCGCTGAGCCTGGGAATCGATCTCGTCGTGCACAGCGCCACCAAATTCCTGGGCGGGCACCACGATCTGATGGCCGGCGTCGTCCTGGGCAGCCGCGAGATCATCGAGCGCGTATGGCACACGGCCGTGGCACTGGGTCCGGTGCCGGATCCGTTCGCCGCCTGGCTCTTGCTGCGTGGGTTGCGAACTCTGCCCCTGCGGGTGGAGCGGCAGAACAGGACGGCGCTGGAAGTCGCGCGATTTCTCGAGGGGCATCCGGCGGTATCGCGAGTCCACTATCCGGGATTGGCCAGCCACGCGCAGCACGAGCTGGCGCGTCGACAGATGGGTGGCGGCTTCGGCGGTCTGATGAGCTTCGAAGTGGGAACCGGGTCCAGGGGTGCGCATGCAGTCGTCGGCGCCATGCGTCTTGTCAGCCGCGCCGTGAGTTTTGGCGGGTTCGAATCCCTTGCGACTCTGCCAGGGGCGATGTGGTCGGGTTCGGTGGGCGCATCGAAGGCAGCCGAGGCGGGTATCACTGAGGGGCTGGTACGTCTGTCGATCGGGCTTGAGCATCCCAGCGACCTGATCGCGGACCTCGACAATGCGCTTCAGGCGGCATCCCCCGGAGCTTCCCGGTGACGGGTACCGACCGGCAGTCCGACGACCGGCGGGGGCTCCTCCGGCGCGCGGACAAGGTAATGACGGTTGGCGAGGTCGACGAGTTTCTTGTCGGCGCCTTCTGTGGGCGCACGGCGACGATAGGTGCCGACGGGTACCCCTACATTGCCCCGAACCTGTTTGTCTGGCACGACGGAGTCGTCTACCTGCACACCGGCCGCCATCCCGGCCACTTTGCGGCAAACGTGAAACATTGCGATCGCGTCAGCTTTGAGGTTGACGAGCCCGGCGAGGTGTTTCCCTACGGCAACATCGAGTGCGATACGTCGGTCGCGTACCGATCAGTCGTCATGTTCGGGCGGATCCGCCAGCTGGACGGCGAGGACGATGCGGCCGGCTTCTTTACGAGGTTCATGACCAAGTATGCTCCGGCGGACTCGTGGGGTCGCGAAGTCGGCTCATTTCCACGAATGGCAGCAACCATCGTCTACGCGATCACGCCGGAACTCATCACCGGCAAGATTGGCTTGCTCCCTCCTCTCGATGAGCGCTGGCCGGCACGGAACAACACCCTGTCGCCAGGGTGGAAGTCCCGGCGCAAGTAGGAAGTCGGGGAGCGTTTGCGCCGCCGCTGCCGGGGCGTTCCGCGAGTTCCGCGGCGCACCCGTCTAGATCTGCGGCTCGTTGTCCGGGCCCGGCAGCAGCACCGGCGGCTCGGCGTCCTCCGCAACTTCCCCGCCCGGGGAGCCGAGCAGGTAGGGTTGCTGGCGCGCTGCACCGGGCTGGGCCGACGAGCCGATGGCGACCGTCCGCGTCATGCGCTCGTCGACGTACATCACCTCGTGGCGGCCGATAACGATCACGTCGCCGTCCTTGAGCACGTGGCGCCGGACACGCCGGCTGTGCACGTACACGCCGTTCGTGCTGTTCAGGTCCTCGAGGATCGATTCCTCGCCGTCGCTCGAGATCTGGCAATGGTGGCGACTGACGAACTTGGAATCGATCGGCAGGTCGTTGTCGTAGGTCCGGCCGATGACGAACCGGCCGTTGCGCAGTTCGTATTCGGCGATCGTCCGGCCCTCGGTGGCAAGGTACAGGCGGGCCTGCACCGGGCCCTGCGGCACCGGCATCGCCGGCTGCTGACGCTGGACGAGCGCCGGCATGCGGTTGGTGCGGGCCATGAACTCCACCCACTGCAGGTCCTCGACGGCGCTCTCGATGATGGCCTGGTCGACGACGTTCTTCTCGATGGCGAACGCCGACATCATCGCCGTGTCACACAGCGTGTTGACCAGGCGCGGCACGCCGCCGGTGTAGCGGTAGACGAGCGAGAGGGCATCCTCGGTGAAGATCTCGCGGCCGCCGCTGCCGGCGACTTCCAGGCGGTGGCGGACGTAGGCGGACAGGTCCTGGCGGGAGAGAGCCGTGAGGTGGAAGCGCAGCCTTATCCGCTGCGCGAGCTGCACGAGCTCGGGCGAGCGCAGCTTGTCGTTCAGCTCCGGCTGGCCGGCCAGGATGATGCGCAGGGTCTTGTCCTTGGTCGTCTCGACGCCGGACAGCAGGCGGATTTCCTCCAGCACCCGGTTCGAGAGGTTCTGCGCCTCGTCGACCACCAGGAGGACCTTGCGGCCCGCCGCGTACTGCTCGATCAGGAAGGTGCTGATCGTGGCGATCAGTTCCGCCTTCTTCATCTTGAACGGCGTGAAGCCGAACTGCGCGAGCAGGGTCTGCAAGAAGGCGATCGGCGAGAGCTGCGTCTGGTTGATCTGGGCGACGACGACGTCCTTGTCGAGTTCGCGCAGGAACGTCTCGATGAGCGTCGTCTTGCCGGAGCCGATTTCGCCGGTGATCACCACGAAGCCGTCGGTGAACCAGACGGTCGACTCCATGTAGGTCTTGGCACGGGCATGGTGCTTGGACAGGTACAGGAACTGTGGATCGGGGCTGAGCCGGAAGGGCAGTTCCCGGAGGCCGAAAAGTTCGAGATACATGGGGCGGGTTCCTGCCGATGCGCCGCGGGGCGATCCGCGCTCAGGTCCGGCGCAGCGACAGCAGGGTCCGGCGTACCCTGGCGCGGGCGGCGACCGTCGGCATCACGGCGGTTGCGTGGCCGAGCTTGCGGCCCGGCCGCGGCGCCTTGCCGTAGTCGTGCAGGTGCACGCCGGGCAGGGCGAGCACGACGTCGCGGCGCGGCATGCGCCCGACGAAGTTGACCATGACCGAATGGCCGGTCGGCCGCGTATCGCCGAGCGGCAGGCCGGCGATCGCGCGGACGTGGTTCTCGAACTGGCTCGTCACCGCGCCCTCGATCGTCCAGTGGCCGGAGTTATGGACGCGGGGCGCCATTTCGTTGGCGATGAGCCGGCCCTCGTGGACGAAGAACTCGACGGCCAGCACGCCGACGTAGCGCATCGCTTCCTGCAGGCGGTGCACGTATTTGGCCGCCTGGCGGGCGAGCCGCGGGTCGGTGTACGGGGCCGAGCTGACGGCGAGGATCCCCGACTCGTGCACGTTCTCGGCGAGCGGATAGTCGCGCGTCTCGCCGTTGCGGGCGCGCACGGACACCAGCGAAACCTCGCGCTCGAAGGGCACGAACTGCTCATAGATGAGCGGCTGACCGGCGAGCGCGGTGAAGCCCCGCTCGACGTCGCGCGCGGAGCGGAGCACGGCCTGGCCCTTGCCGTCGTAGCCGAAGCGGCGGGTCTTGAGGACGCCGGGCAGGCCGAGGCGCGCGATCGCCCGGTCAAGATCGTCGCGGCTGTCGACCGCCGCGTAGCCCGGCGTCGGGATCTTGAGCCGGGTGAAGAGGTTCTTCTCGGCGAGCCGGTCCTGTGACTGTTCGAGCGCCAGTGCGGGTGGTGCCACCCGGGCGTGGCCCGACAGCGGCCGGACCGAGTCCACGGGCACGTTTTCCCAGTCGAAGGTCACCACGTCGACCGAGGCGGCAAAGGCCGCGAGCGCCTCGTGATCGTCGAAGCGCCCGCCGATGACCGGGCCGACCTGGCCGGCACAGGTGTCGGGTGTCTGCTCGTAGAAGACCGGCAGGACGCCGAGCGGATAGGCGGCCAGGGCCAGCATGCGGCCCAGCTGCCCGCCGCCGATGATGCCGATCTTCACGAGCCGGGCGGGTGGCGGGGATCGGGGTGCGCCAGCACGTCGGCCGTCTGCTTCGCGCGCAGCGCATCCAGGCGGGCACCGATCTCCGGGTACTTGTTGGCGAGAATGGCGGCGGCGAGCAGCGCGGCGTTCTTGGCGCCGGGGATGCCAATGGCCAGGGTGCCGACCGGAATGCCGGCCGGCATCTGCGCAATCGAGAGCAGCGAGTCCATGCCGTTCAGGGCCTTGGATTGCACCGGCACGCCCAGTACCGGCAGGCGGGTCTTGGCGGCGGCCATGCCCGGCAGGTGGGCCGCTCCGCCCGCGCCGGCGATCAGGACCTCGAGACCGCGGCCCTGGGCCGCGCCCGCGTACTCGAACAGGAGGTCCGGCGTGCGGTGCGCGGAGACCACCCGGGTCTCGTGCGGAACGCCGAGGTTCTCCAGAATCGCGACCGCATGGGACATCGTCTCCCAGTCGGAAGCGGAACCCATGATGATGCCGACCAGTGCCGTCATCACGCCATGATACCACGGGGGCCGTCGCCGGCCGGCGCTCAGGCCGGCGGGTCGACCGGGCCCGTTTCCGCCTCGCCGGCGGCCCGGACCGCCTTGAACAGGGCCCGCTGCGCGGCTTTTTCAGTTCCCTCGGCCCGCTCCGCCGACGCCTGGCGGACGAGCGTGCGCAGGGCACCGCCGTCGGCGGCGGGATAGCGGGCGAGGAAGGCGTCAAGCGCCGCATCACCCTCGGCCAGCAGCCGGTCGCGCCACTGTTCGAGGCGATGGAAGTGGCGCGCCGCTTCCGCCTGGCGCTCGGTTTTCGCGTTCAGCGCCACGACGATCGGCTCGACGTCGATGTGGCGCATCAATTTGCCGATGAACTGCCGCTGGCGGAACAGCGCGCCGTGGCTCGTGATGCGCTTGGCGAGGTCGATGGCGTCGCGGAGCTTCTCCGGCAGCGGCAGGACGTCGAGCTCGGTCGCCGGCAGCTCGCACAGGCGCACGCCGAGATCCTGCAGGGCGCTGGCGTCGCGCTTGCGCTGGCTCTTGCTCGGCCCGTACTCCTCGCCGTCGGTCTCGTGTTCGTCGTCTTCCCGCTTGCCCACACCCGCTCCCGGCGCCCGCCTTCCGGCCGCCACTCTACCACCCCCCGCGCCGGCGCCCGGCGCAGGGTCCACCCTTGGTAGACTAGGGCCCCCAGAGCGCCCAAGGCCCAGCATGTCCACTTTCCCTGCCAAGACCGAGCTCGAGACCCTCGTCCGGCGCGCGCTGGAGGAAGCCACCCGGCTCGGTGCGACCGGCGCCGATGCGGCGGTCTCGGTCGATTCGGGCCTGTCGGTGACGGTCCGCCTGGGCGAGGTCGAGACGCTGGAGCACCATCGCGACCGGGGCCTCGGCATCACGGTCTATCTCGGCCAGCGCAAGGGCACGGCCACGACCGGCGACCTCGGCTGGCCGGCCGTGGCCGAGACGGTCGCCAAGGCGGTCAGCATGGCGCGGTTTGCCGCGGAGGACCCCTTTGCCGGCCTGCCGGACGTCGCAGACCTCGCGCGCGATGCCGACAGCATCGATCTCGACCTCGATCATCCCTGGGCGCTCGACGTCGACGCGGCGATCGCGATTGCCAAGGCGAGCGAAGCGGCGGCGCTTGCGGTCGATGCCAGGATCACCAATTCGGAAGGCGCCTCGATCGGCACCCAGCGCGGCATCAAGATCTACGGCAATACGCTCGGCTTCATGGGCGGCCAGCCGAGCACCTACTACAGTCAGTCCTGCGTCGTGGTCGCCAGCCAGGACCAGGCGATGGAGCGCGACTACTGGTACACCGCCGGGCGCGCCGCCGGCGACCTCGAGACACCGGAGTCCGTCGGCCGTACGGCCGCGTTGCGTACCGTGCGCCGCCTCGGCGCCCGGCGCCTGGCCACGGGCCGGGCACCGGTCCTCTTCGTGCCCGAGGTGGCGCGCGGTCTCTTCGGGCACTTTCTCGGCGCGATCCGCGGCAGCAGCCAGTACCGCAAGAGTTCCTTCCTGCTCGATGCCGCCGGCACGCAGGTGTTCCCGTCGTTCATGCAGATCGACGAGCGTCCGCACCTGCGGCGCGGGCTGGGCAGCGCGGCGTTTGACGCGGAGGGTTGCCGGACGGCGGACCGTGCGCTCGTCAAGGACGGCGTGCTGACCGGGTACGTTCTCAATTCCTACGCCGCGCGCAAGCTGAACCTGCGCACGACCGGCAATGCGGGCGGCGTCCACAACCTGATCGTTGCCTCCGGCGGCGACGATTTCGCGGCGCTCGTGGCGCGCATGGGCCGTGGCCTCGTCGTCACCGAACTCATGGGCCAGGGCGTGAACGGGGTGACCGGTGACTATTCGCGCGGTGCTGCCGGCTTCTGGGTCGAGCAGGGCGAGCTCGCCTATCCGGTCAACGAGATCACGATCGCCGGCAACCTCAAGGACATGCTGAAGGGAATCGTCGCCGTGGGCAGCGACGTCGACCGCCGCGGCGCACTGATGACAGGCTCCGTCCTGCTCGAGGAAATGACCATCGCCGGCGAATGAGCCCCTGCTGATGGCGGGCCCACCGTCGGCGCCCGCCGTCCGTTCCGATGCCGATGCACTTGCCAAGGGAGTAGCACGATGAACGCGAAGGGCACAACGACCGCGCTCCTGGTCGCCGCAGGCCTCCTGCCGCTGCCGGCCTGCGACAGCCACGTCGGCGTCCACACCGACTCCGGCCACATGACCTTCGACGGCGACGACCTGCTGCTGTCCGGCAAGAACTCGACCAAGGCCCGCGTCACGCCGGACGGCTCGCTGTCGATCGGCGGCGCCGGGGTCGCCGTCACCGCCGCGCAGCGCGCCGAACTGGTCCGCCTGCAGCAGGTTGCGCATCAGATGATCCAGCACGGCATCGATACGGGAAAGGCCGGCGCCAAGGTCGGTGTGGCCGCCGCCGGTGCCGCGCTCGAGAGCCTCGCCAAGGGCGACTCCAGGGACGTCGAGGCGACCGTCGAGGCCAAGGTCAACCTCGTCAGGCAGGCGGCAGGCCGGTTGTGCGATGACCTCGCCGCGGTGCGCGACGCTGAACTCGCCGTGGCCTCGACGCTGCCCGCGTTCGGCGCCTACGTCACGACCTCCGAGGCCGACATCGCCGGTTGCCGCAAGGACATCGCGAGCGGCAAGTAGGGGGTGCCTCGCCTACCGGTCGAGGAGGTCGAGCAGCGTCCGGTCCGCGAAGTGCGCCTCGATGGCCTGCTCCAGGCCGTCGCTCGCCGCGTCGGCGCGGTCAAGGGTCAGCGCCTCGCAGAGGCTCGTGTGCTCGGTGTCCGTGCCATCGCGGATGGCGCCGACGATGGCGGCGAGGCCGATGGTGCCGGGCGCACGCCCGGGCACCAGCGCGCCGTCGGCGGTCTCGACCAGCAGGCCCGTCCGCTCCAGGCAGTCGACGATCGGCGTCAGCACGCCGCTCGCGACATCGAAGCGCTCGGCAAGGCCGGCGAGTGTCGGTTTCGCAGACCCTGCCTGGAACGCGCTTGCCGCCTCGATCATCGTCGACAGCGCCAGGCGTTCGGCAAGCCGTGGGCTGGCGACGAGCAGGCGCCGGCCGGTGCGCAGGTATCGGGGGTTCTGCAGGTAAAAGGCCAGCTGGCAGCCCAGCAGCAGGATCAGCCAGCTCAGCCACAGCCAGGTCAGCGTCAGCAGCGTGATCGCAAAACTGGCGTACACGGCCATCATCCGCGTGGAGTACGCGCCGAGGTTGGCGAAGGCGAAGCCGGCGGCCACCCAGACGACGCCGGTGACGAGTCCCGCCGTCAGCGCGACGCGCGCCCGCACTGTCGTGTTCGGCACGAACGCATACAGGAAGGCGAGCGCGAGGCAGGTCAGGCCCCACGGCGCGGCGCCGTGGATTACGGCGAGCACCGGCGCCAGGGGCGTGTGTTCGCGCAGCCAGTCGCTGCCGGAGTGGCTCGCCAGGCCGCTCGCCACGCCGAAGGTCGTGACGATCACGACCGGGCCGACGATCAGGACGCCGAGGTACTCGCCGATCCGCCGGCCCGCACCGCGCAGCCGCGGCACGTTCCAGATGTGGTTGAACGACTCCTCGATCTTCTGGATCGCGGCCATCGAATTGAAGATCAGGACGGCGAAGCCAACGGTGCCGATCAGCCGGCCCTGCAGCCGGTCGACCACCGCGACGAGGCGCTGGGCAAGGTCGGTCGCGTGGTCGCCGAGCGGGCGCAGCATCTCGGCCAGGAGCGGCACCAGGTCGTGGTGCAGTCCGAGGCCCTTGAGGACCGAAAGGGCAAAGGCAACGAGCGGCACGACCGAGAGCAATGTCGTGTAGACGAGGCTCATCGCCCGCAGGTTGTGATCGCCGGTCAGCAGGTCGCGGATGAGCGCGTAGACGTAGCGCAGGAATACTCGCAGCCGGCCAAGCCATGGTCGCCGGTCGGCCGGCCACGGCGCGAACAGGGCGGATTCGAGGCGGGCCAGCAGGTCGTTCATCGGCGGCTCGTGGGTCGAAGGCCCCGCATTTAAGCACAGCACCGTGGCCGGTGTGGCCATGGCGGCCGCCGGCGGACCTGATCGGCCGCACGCGGCACGGTATGCTTGGGCCATGAGCCAGCCGCGCCGAGGTCGCCCCGAATGCCCGTCACCGTCCGGATGCTGTCCGTGCTTCTGTTGGCCGGTGCGACCGGCGCGACCGGTGCTGTCGTGCCGCCGCTGACCGCGCCGTACGGCAGCTGGGCCTCGCCGCTCTCGGCGGAGAACGTCGCGGCCGGCGGCACCCGGCTCGACAACGTGCGGGTCGCGGCCGGGCGCGTCTACTGGACCGAGAACCGGCCGAACGAGGGCGGGCGCATCGCCCTGATGGCACGCCAGCCGGACGGCGAGGTCGCCGAAGTCACCGCCACGGGCGCCAACGTGCGGACCCGCGTCCACGAGTACGGTGGCGCGCCGTACGTGATCGCCGGCGGACGGGTCTTCTACAGCCAGTTCAACGACCAGCGGCTGTACGAAATCGACGGCACCCGGCCGCGCCGCGCGGTCACGCCGGCTGGCTTTCGCTACGCCGACTGCCGCGAGCTCGGCGGCCAGGCGGCCTCGCCGGTGCTCGTTTGCGTGCGCGAGGAGGAGGTGCCGGGCGGCGAGCCGCGCAATGCGATCCTCCGCCTCGATACCGCCGCCGGTGGTCCGGGGGAGGTGCTTTACGGCGACTCGGCGTTCGTCGCCTATCCGCGGCCGAGTCCCGACGGCCGGCACCTCGCCTTCATCGCCTGGGACCATCCGAACATGCCCTGGGACACCTCCCGCCTGATGGTCGCCGAGCTGACGCCGGCGGGGCTCTCGAACCTGCGCGTGGCGGCCGGCGGCAAGGACGAGGCCGTGCTGGAGCCGCAGTGGGGCGAGGGCGGGGATCTCTACTTCCTGTCCGACCGCACCGACTTCTGGAACCTGTATCGGCTCAGCGACGGCGCCGTCCGGCCGGTCACGGCCCGGGCGGCCGATGCCGGCGCGCCGCTGTGGAGTCTGGGACAGGCCAATTACGCGCTGCTGGACGGCGGCCTCGCGCTCATCCGCTTCGGCGTGGCCGGCCGCGACCGTCTGGCGGTCCTCGAGCTCGGCACCGGCCGGCTGCGCGAGCTCGACCTGCCGTACGTGCGCTACGGCCAGCTCGCGCGGCTTGACGGGCGCCACGCGGTGCTGCTGGCCGGCGCGGCGGACGGTCCCCGCTCGCTGGTGACGGTCGACGCCGGCAGCGGTGCGGTCGCCGTCCTGCGGCGGGCGGTGTCGCCGGCGGCGCTCGACAGCGACTCGCTGTCGGTTGCCGAGGCCATCGAGTACCCGAGCGCCGGCGGCCGTACCGCCCACGCGTTCTACTACGCGCCACGGAACTCCGCGTACCGCGCGCCGGAGGGCACGCGCCCGCCGCTGCTCGCCTTCGTGCACGGCGGGCCGACGGCCGATGCGACGCCCGAGTTCTCGCCGGCGATCCAGTTCTGGACCAGCCGCGGCTTTGCAGTCGTCGACGTCAACTACGGCGGCAGCGCCGGCTTCGGTCGCGCCTACCGGCAGCGCCTGAACGGCAACTGGGGCGTGGTCGATGTCGAGGACGTCGCCGCCGCCGTCCATTACCTGACGGCCGGCGGCCGTGCCGATCCCGAGCGTACCGCGATCAGTGGCGGCAGTGCCGGCGGCTATACCGTGCTCGTCGCGCTTGCCACCACCGACGTGTTCCGGGCCGGTGCCGACTACTACGGCGTGTCCGACATGACGGCGCTGGCGAAAGATACCCACAAGTTCGAGAGCCGCTACCTCGATTCCCTGATCGGGCCTCTGCCCGCGGCACAGGCGATCTACGATGCCCGCTCGCCGCTCAACCACCTCGACGGCCTGCACGTGCCGCTGATCGTCTTCCAGGGCGCCGAGGACCCGATCGTGCCGCCGTCGCAGTCCGAGCGCATCGTCGAGGCGCTGCGCCGCCGCAAGGCGCCCGTCGCGTACCTGCTCTACCCGGGCGAGGCGCATGGCTTTCGCCGCGCCGAGAACGTCATCCGCTCGCTGCAGTCCGAGCTGGCTTTTTACGGTCGCGTGTTCGGCTTCGTGCCGTCGGGCGGCGCGGAGGACCTGCACATCGAGAACCTGCCGGCACCATGAATACGCCCGTGGCTGCCACCGGTCCCGTCGGTCCGCAGCGGATCGTCTGCCTGACCGAGGAAACGACCGAGACGCTCTACCTCCTCGGCGAGGACTGGCGCATCGTCGGGATTTCCGGCTTTACCGTCCGCCCGGCGCGGGCCCGCCGCGAGAAGCCCCGCGTGTCGGCATTCACCAGTGCCAAGATCGACAGGATCCTCGCCCTCGAGCCGGACCTCGTGCTCGGCTTCTCCGACCTGCAGGCCGATATCGCCGCGGCCCTGATCCGCCACGGCGTCGAGGTGCACGTCTACAACCAGCGCAGCGTCGCCGGCATCCTGGAAATGATCCGCTCGCTCGGCGCGCTCATCGGTGCCGGCGAACGTACCGCGGAACTCCTCGGGCGCCTGAACGGGCGTCTGGCGACGGTCGCGGCCAGGGCCGCAACGCTTCCGGCACGGCCGCGGGTCTATTTCGAGGAATGGGACGAGCCGCAGATCTCGGCGATCCGCTGGGTTTCGGAACTGGTCACGATCGCCGGCGGCACCGACGTGTTTCCCGAACTCGCGGCCGAGTCGCTCGGCGCGAAGCGGATCATCGCGGATCCGCTCGAGGTGGCGCGGCGCGCGCCCGACATCATCATCGGCTCGTGGTGCGGCAAGAAATTCGCGCCGGCGGCGGTCCGGGCGCGGCCCGGCTGGGCGGACGTGCCGGCGGTCCGTGACGGTGCGCTCTACGAGGTCAAGTCGCCGCTCATACTCCAGCCCGGCCCGGCCGCGCTTACCGACGGCGTCGACGCGCTGCAGGAAATCATCTTCGACTGGTCGCGGCGCAGGGCCGTCTGAGCCGCGCCGCTACGGGGCGGTCAGTTTCTCGAGCGCGGCACGGTACTTCTCGCTCGTCCTGGCGATGATTTCCGGCGGCAGGTGCGGACCGGGCGCCTGCTTGTTCCAGTCGAGCGTCTCCAGGTAGTCGCGGACGTACTGCTTGTCGAACGATGGCGGGCTGACGCCGGGCGCGTAGCTTTCGACCGGCCAGAAGCGCGAGGAGTCGGGGGTCAGTGCCTCGTCGATGAGGACCAGCTGCCCGGCATCGTCCAGACCGAACTCGAACTTCGTGTCGGCAATGATGATGCCCCGTGCGCGGGCATGCGTCGCCGCCGCCATGTAGAGCGCAACGGCCTTCGAGCGCAGCTCTGCCGCCAGGTCGCCGCCCAGCGCCTCGACGACGTGGGCGTAGGACACGTTTTCGTCGTGGGCACCGAGCGGCGCCTTGGTCGCCGGCGTGAAGATCGGTTCCGGCAGCTGATCGGCGAGGCGCAGGCCGGCGGGCAGGCGCAGGCCGCAGATTTCGCCGCTGCGCTGGTAGTCCTTCCAGCCCGAGCCCGACAGGTAGCCACGCACGACCGCCTCGAACGGCAGGGCCTTCAGCTTGCGCACGACCAGCGTGCGCCCGGTCAGGGCGCGGACCTCGTCGGCGTCGCTTATGTAATCCCTGAAGTCGATGCCTGACAGGTGGTTCGGTATCAGGTGCCGGAGGCGGGCGAACCAGAAGTTCGAGATCTCGGTCAGCACCTGTCCCTTGTAGGGAATCGGGTCCGGGAGGACGACGTCGAACGCCGACAGCCTATCGGAGGTGACGATCAGCATCAGGCCGCCGGGCAGGTCGTAGATATCCCTGACCTTGCCCCGGTGCAGGCGCTTCAGGCCCTTGAGATCGGTCGTGAACACGGTGTCTGGCGTCATGGGATCCATCACGGGTGGCGCGTTACGGGCGGCGGCCCGGGTACGCAAAGCGGAGCGTGCGGGCAGGGCAGGGACCCGTGCCGCTGCTAAAATACCGAGGATGCCCGGCGGGCGGCGTCCCAACCTGTCGATTGCATTCTGGCAGTCGGTCTTAAACAGGGTCAAGAATCGCGAATGCACTGGTACGGCAAGGTCATCGGCACTCTCCTCGGGCTCGCTCTCGGCAGGTCGCTGGGCGGCGGTGTCGCGGGTCTCGTCCTCGGCGCCCTTTATGACAGCGGGGTCGGCGCGAAGGCGGGCCGGCGGGCGAGCACGGCGGAGATCCGGACCGCGTTCTACGACACGACGTTTGCGGTGATGGGCCACCTCGCCAAGTTCGACGGCCGCGTCTCGGAGCAGGAGATTTCCGCCGCACGCGGCGTCATGCGCTTCCTCGGACTGGACGAGTCGCAGACCGCGCAGGCGATCCACTGCTTCGGTCGGGGCAAGGCGCCCGGTTACGCGCTGACGGCGGAGGTCGGGCACCTGCGCGAACTGTGCGCGCGCGAGCCCCAGCTGCTGCGGTTTTTCATCGAACTGCAGTTCAGGGCCGCCATTGCCGGTAACGGCCTCGTCGAGCCGATCCGGGGCCGCCTGCTGCTCGTTGGCGAGGCCCTGGGAATCTCCACGGCCGATCTCGCCCATCTCGAGCTCGTCGAACGCGCCCGGGTGGCGACGCCGACCGCCCGTCCGGCGGGTTCCGGCCTTGCCGAAGCCTATGAACTGCTCGGTATCGATGCCTCGGCCAGCGACGAGGCGGTCAAGAAGGCGTATCGTCGGCAGATGAGCGAGAACCATCCCGACAAACTCGTCGCGCGAGGGTTGCCGGAGTCCATGCAGGAACTCGCCAAGGAAAATACGCAGCGTGTCCGAGAAGCCTACGAAACGATCGCCGCCCGTCGCGGATTCCGTTGAACCGGTTGCCCAGCCGATCGGCGAGAACGTGCCGGCGGCGCTCAAGAATTTTTTCCGCGTGTCGGACGCCTGGGAGCTCTCCGAAATCCAGCAGTGCCGGCTGCTGCGGTGCCCGTCGGCGGCCGTCCTGCGCCGCTACCGGGCGGGCCAGGGCCCGCGCCTGACGCCGGCGCAGCAGAAGCGCATCCAGATCATCACGGGCATCCATGCCGCTCTCGCCAAGAACGGCCTGACGCCGGACCGCGCCTACCGCTGGATACACGAGGCGCGCAAGGAAACGCCGTTCAAGGGCGAAACGCCGGTCCATTTCATGATGGAGGGCGGTGTCGACGCGCTGATCGCGGTCGCTCATCTGCTGTCGGGCCGCTGAGCCGCGTTTAGCCGCCCGGGCGGCGTGCTAGAGTGGCCGGATAACCCCGAGCGAGACCGCCGATGACCGCGACCACCGCGGCGCCGCTGCCGGCGCTGATTGCACCGTCCATCCTCTCCGCCGACTTCGCCCGCCTTGGCGACGACGTGGCGCGCGTGCTCGAGGCCGGTGCCGATGTCGTCCACTTCGACGTCATGGACAACCACTACGTCCCCAACCTGACGATCGGACCCCTCGTGCTGACGGCGCTGCGTCGCTACGGGATCAAGGCCGAAGTCGACGTGCACCTGATGGTTCGTCCGGTCGACCGGATCGTCGGTGACTTCGCCGCGGCCGGCGCCAACTGGATCAGCTTCCACCCGGAGGCGTCCGAGCACGTCGACCGGACCGTGAACCTGATCCGCGAGTCCGGCTGCAAGCCGGGGATCGTGCTCAATCCGGCCACCCCGCTGTCCGTCCTCGACTACGTGCTCGACAGCATCGATCTCGTGCTCGTCATGAGCGTCAACCCGGGTTTTGGCGGCCAGTCGTTCATCCCGGGCGCCCTGCCGAAGCTGACGGCCATCCGCCAGCGGATCGCCGCCAGCGGGCGGGCGATCCGTCTCGAGATCGATGGTGGCGTGAAGGTCGACAACGCCGCGGCCATCGCGGCGGCGGGAGCCGACATGTTCGTGGCGGGCTCGGCGATCTTCGGCTCGAAGGACTATGCCGCGACGATCGGCGCCATGCGCGCGGCCATTGCCGACGGCCGGCGAGCTTCGGCCTGAGCCGACGGCGGCGGCGCGCGACCCCGGTCGACGCCGCCGGCCCTGTCAGTCCTCGTCGTCGTCCACCTGGGCCTTGGCGAGGCGCGCCCGCGCTTCCTTGGTGGGGACGATGACCGGCCGGGTCTTGACCTTCGGCCGGGCGCCGTAGACGACGATGGTCTTGCCGCTGGCCTTGAGCAGGCCCTGCTCCTCGAGCACCTTGAGGACGCGGCCCGCCATCTCGCGCGAGCAGCCCACCAGGCGGGACAGCTCCTGGCGGCTGACCTTGATCTGCATGCCCTGCGGATGCGTCATGGCATCCGGCTCGCCGCACAGGTCCATGATGGCGTGCGCTACGCGGCCGGTGACATCGACAAACGCGAGGTCGCCCAGCTTGCGGTTGGTGCGGTCGAGCCGGGTGGCGAGCTGCGTTGCCAGCTCGAAAATCAGGCCCGGCGATTCCGCGGCGATCTGCCGGAAACGCGGATAGGTCATTTCCGCGAGCTCGCAGCTCTGGCGGGTGCGCACCCAGGCGCTGCGCATGGCGGAGTCGTGGAAAAGGCCCATCTCGCCGAAGAACTGCCCCTTGTTGAGGTAGGCGAGGACCATCTCGTTGCCCTCTTCGTCCTCGATCATGACTTCGACCGAGCCGGTCATGATGTAGTAGAGGACGTCCGGCAGGTCGCCTGCGTGGATGATCACCGTCTTCGACGGGACGCTGCGGATGCGGCAGTAGCTGAGGAATCGACTGATCGCGGGCAGGTCACCCAGAGGCTTTTGCAGCTCTTCCATTAGGACTCCCTAAGTATCGCCTGCGCCCGTGACTGCGCGCGGGTCGCGCACCTTTTTAGAACATAATGCGCTGAGCCGCAAGCCAATTCGTGCCGCGTGGCCGCTCAGAGACGGTAGGCGGTTGCGGTCATGACGCGCGAAACGGCACGCATCATCGCCACCAGCGGCGCCGGCAGGGCGCGTCCGCCGGCATCGAGTGCGCTCTGGCCGTGACGCATTTCATCGGCGCGCATTGCCTCGACGATGGTGCGGCTGGCGGCGTCCGCTTCGGGCAGATCCTCGAGGTGGCGATCCAGGTGCGCCTCCACCTGGCGCTCGGTTTCGGCGATGAAGCCGAGGCTGATCGCATCGCCCGCGAGCGCCATGCCGGCACCGATCGCCACCGAGCCCGCGTACCAGAGCGGATTGAGCCGGCTGACGCCCGCGCCGAGTTCGGCGAGCCGATCCTCGCACCAGGCGAGGTGGTCACCCTCCTCGAGGGCCGCCGCCTCGAGCTGCGCCCGGACGGCCGGCGAGCGGGCGACGAGCGCCTGGCCGTGGTACAGGCCCTGGGCGGCCATTTCCCCGGCGTGGTTGACCCGCATGAGGCCGGCGGCGTGGCGGGCCGCTTGCGGGGGCAGGTCGCCTGACGCCACCGCCGCCGCCGGATTCGGCCGACCGCTCCGACGGCGACTCGAAGGGTCCGCCAGGGTGGTCTTAAGTCCCTCATTTATAAGAGAAAAAAACCTATCCAGCGGGGTGAGATCACGGATTCCGACAGCCATGCCGACATTATATATACTGTCGGTCCCCGAGACCCGGCGCGCGCCGGGGACCCCCACCGGCTCCCGATTGAATGTGCCTTCAGGCCTTTCAAAATCAACGCGCTTTCCCTATAATTTTGCGCCCTTCGCATCCGCAGTCTGAGTATTCAAACGATGAGCACGGTATTCGCCCGTTCGGAAACGGTCCGCCGGGACTGGTTCGTAGTTGACGCCAATGGCAAGACGCTCGGTCGCCTCGCGACCCAGGTCGCCATGCGCCTTCGTGGCAAGCACAAGCCCGAGTACACGCCGCACGTCGACTGCGGCGACAACATCATCATCCTCAATGCTGAAAAGATTGCGGTCACCGGCGCGAAGCTCCGCGACAAGATGTACTACCACCACACCGGCGCCATCGGCGGCATCAAGGGCATCGCCCTGCACAAGCTGCTGAAGGAACATCCGGAGCGGGTGCTCGAGATTGCCGTCAAGGGCATGCTCCCGAAGGGCCCGCTCGGCCGTCAGATGTATCGCAAGCTGCACGTGTTCGCCGGTGACAAGCACCCGCACGCCGCGCAGCAGCCGAAGCCCCTCGCGCTGGCCTAACGGCCAGCCATCACTGAATCCAGTCCCAAGGTCACGACATGCCCGCAACGACTTACTACGGCACCGGCCGCCGCAAATCCTCCACTGCCCGCGTCTACCTCAAGAACGGTACGGGCGTGATCAAGGTGAACGATCGTCCGCTCGACGAGTTCTTCGGCCGCGAGACGGGCCGCATGATCGTGCGTCAGCCGCTCGAGCTCTCGCAGCTCGTCGACAAGTTCGACGTTGACGTCGAGGTGGCCGGCGGCGGCATCACGGGTCAGGCCGGCGCGATCCGCCACGGCATCACGCGTGCGCTGATGGTTTACGACGAGACGCTGCGCAAGTCGCTGCGTGTCGCCGGTTTTGTGACTCGCGATGCGCGAGAGGTGGAGCGTAAGAAGGTCGGCCGTCGTAAGGCTCGTCGCGGAACCCAGTTCTCCAAGCGCTGAACGAACGCCGGTTCTCCTGTATTTGGGGGATCGTCTAGTGGTAGGACTGCGGATTCTGACTCCGCCAACCTAGGTTCGAATCCTAGTCCCCCAGCCAACTTGCCGCGGTGGTCAGAACACCGCGGGTCCGACAGAAAGCCCCGCTCTGCGGGGTTTTTTTTTGGCCGGCATCCGCGCGCTATCCTCAACCGTCCGGCGCGCTAGACTGGACGCTCCCCCAGCGGCCCGGGCCCTACCACCCATGGCGATGACAGGCACCGACAACACGAGGACCGCGATCAGCTGGAGCGGCGGCAAGGACAGTTGCCTTGCCCTGCGGCGTGCCCTGGCTGCCGGTCTCGACGTGCGGACCTTCGTCACGATGTGCGAGGACGACGGCTCGAGCATCGCGCATGCAGTGCCGGCCGAGGTGATGGAGGCACAGGTGGCGCGCTTCGGCGCACGCTGGCTTTCCGTCCGTGTTCCGGTCGGGGGTTATGCCGCCGCCTTCACGGCCACGCTCGCCGAATTGCGCTCGAGCGGGCACGCGACGATGGTATTCGGTGACATCGACCTCAAGGCGCATCGTGACTGGATCGAGCCGCTGTGCATCGAAGCCGGCATCGAGCCGCTGTTTCCGCTGTGGGGCGAGTCGCGCCGGGCGATCGCGGAGGCGGTGCTCGCGGCGGGGATTCGTGCGCTGCTCGTCGGCGTGGATACCACGCGCCTCGATGCCGGATTCTGCGGCACGCGTTACGACGCGAGCCTGCTCGCCCGACTGCCGACCGGGGTCTGCCCGATCGGTGAGGACGGCGAATTCCATACCTTCGTCGACGACGCGCCGGGGATGGCATCGCCAGTGAAGGTCGCCGTGGGCGCCACCCGGCTCGTGCCAAGCCGTCCGCCGGCCAGCCCGAAGCTCATCGCGAGCTCGCCGCTGCGGCTGGTCGATGGCATATTGATATAACAAAAACAACAAGTTACGATTCGACGCCCGATCGACCGTTACGAAGAATCCGCGCCGGATGGTGCACTGTCGGTGGCACACTGACGCGCGGCGTGTCACCCGATCCCTCGCAACTTCAGGAGCTGCCATGACGATCAGAACTTCAACGCTCGCCTCCATCGCGCTCCTTGGCGCGCTCGTCGCACCGGGCTGCGACTCGGCGCGCACTCCGCAGGCGGTGACGCCGCCGGCCGCCCAGGCAGCCGATGTCATCTACGTCGGTGGCGACATCGTCACGGTGAACGACAAGCAACCCACGGTCGAGGCGCTGGCCGTTCGCGACGGCAGGATTCTCGCGCTCGGCACGCGCGCCGACATCGAGAAGGCCAACAAGGGCCAGGCGACGCGGGTCGTCGACCTCGCCGGCAAGACGCTCCTGCCGGGCTTCGTCGACGGTCACAGCCATTTCTTCAATTCACTGCTCGTCGCCGGCCAGGCGAACCTGTACCCGGCGCCGGCCGGTCCCGGCAATGACGTGCCCGGCATCGTCGCCGCACTGACGGCCTTCGCCACGGAGCGGAAGATTCCGAAGGGGCAGATGATCGTCGGCTACGGCTACGACGACTCGGTGATGCCGAAGGGCCGGACCCTGAATCGCGACGACCTCGACAAGGCCTTCCCCGACAATCCGGTGCGCGTTGATCACGTGTCGATGCACGGCACGGTGCTGAACAGCCTCGCGCTCAAGCACTACGGCTACAGCGCCGCGACCAAGACTCCGCCGGGCGGCGTGATCGTCCGCAAGCCGGGCACTCAGGAGCCCTATGGCCTGATCATGGAGATGGCGTTCCTGCCCGTCGTGGAGAAGCAGGAGGCAATGTCCGCCGAGCAGGAGGTCGAGGCGAGCAAGGCGGGCCAGCTCCTGTATGCGTCCTACGGGATCACGACAGCCCAGGAGGGTGCCACCCACCTCAACCAGCTCGAAGTCCTCAAGCGCGCCGCCGCCGGCGGCGCGCAGCTGATCGACGTCGTCGCCTATCCGTTCATCACGGATCTCGACAAGACACTGGCCGCCTATCCGGTCACGACCTGGGGCCGCTACGAGAAGGGCCTGAAGATCGGCGGCGTGAAGATCACGCTGGACGGCTCGCCGCAGGGCCGGACCGCCGCGTTCACGACCCCGTACCTCACCGGCGGGCCGGCCGGGCAGAAGAACTGGAAAGGCGAGCTTGGCTTCCCGCAGGAGGAGGCAAACCAGATCCTAAAGCAGGTCTACGGCCTCGGCGTGCCGGTCCTCATCCATGCCAACGGCGACGCGGCGATCGATGCATTGCTTCGCGCGCACGAGTTTGCGGTCGCCGGTGAGCCTGCCAAGGAGCGGAATATCACGGCAATTCATGCTCAATTCATTCGCAAGGACCAGTTGCAGAAGTTCGCCGAATACCGCATCCGGCCGTCGTTCTACACGCTGCACACCTACTACTTCGCCGAGGCCCACACGGCGAACCGCGGCGCGGAGCAGACCGCCTACATCAGCCCGATGCGCGATGCGATCGATGCCGGGCTGCACCCGGCGAACCACACCGACTTCGTGGTCGCACCGCTCGACCAGATGTTCGTGCTCTGGTCGTCTGTGAACCGCATCTCGCGGGCGGGGGCGGTGATCGGCGCGGGACAGTGCGTCACGCCCCTCGAGGGCATCAAGGCGCTCACCATCTGGCCGGCCGAGATGTACGGTGAACAGGATGCGAAGGGCACGCTGGAGGCCGGCAAGCTGGCCGACCTCGTGATCCTCGATCGCAATCCGCTGAAGGTCTCGAAGACCGACATCAAGGACATCAAGGTCGTCGAGACGATCAAGAGCGGCAAGACCGTCTATCACGCCTCCTGAACGGCCCCGTTCCGCCGGCGCACGATGCGCCGGCGGGACCCCTGGCGCGGGCCCGTCGGCGGGTCAGGTTCCGGCGCCGCGGGCGAGCGCCGCCATCGCCGAGTTCAGCGCCGCCCGCCGGTGCGGGTCCGCGAGGATCGCCGCGCTGTCGGCAGGCACGCCGGTCAGCGGCAGCGTGATCGACGCCTCCTCGACGAGGCGTGCACCCATCGTCGAGAGGACCTCGCGCAGCGCCGCGTCGGCGTGCGAGGCGCGCGCCGAGGCGTTCAGCACCGCGACCTGCTTGCCGTAGAACTCCGGCAGGCCGACCAGCCAGTCGAGGGCATTCTTCAGGACGCCGGTGATGCCGTGTGCGTACTCGGGGCTTGCGATGACGATGGCGTCGGCGGTCGTGACCGACCGCCAGAGTTCCGCGACAGGCGAGTCCGGCGCGACGACGAGATCCGCGTTGAAGAGCGGCAGCGAGCCCAGGTCCTCGTGCACCGTGAACCGGGTCGGGTCCGGCATGACGATCGCGGCGGCGTGCAGCAGCGCCCGGTTGATTGACGCCCGGCGCAGGCTGCCGCAGAGACCTAGCACGCGGCAGCCCGGCGCGCTTCCATCCATCAGGGTCAGGAGCGACTGGAGGCGCGGGCGAGGAGCGCGACCGTCGCCGCGTAGGCGATGGCGGTGCTGACGGTGGCCGCCGCCATGCTCCACCAGAACCCGACGCCGACGCGCAGGAGCACCGGCAACACCACGAAGAACAGCAGTGACGGGACGACCAGCCAGAGCACGTCGATCGACAGGCGGGCGATGCGGTCGGTGTCGCCGGTGTCGACATACAGCCAGACGAAGGCCAGCGCCGAGGTCAGCGGCAGCGACGTCAGCAGGGCGCCCCACAGGGTGCTGCGCTTGGCGAGCTCGGACACCGCGACGACGGTGACGGCGGTCAGGCCGATCTTCACCAGGTACTGGAGATAGGGCATCGCGGGGCTCGCAGGTACGGGCGGCCCGGGGCGTCCGCGCCTCGCCGGATCCTAACGCGTTGTGCGGCCCGCTGGGCCCCGATCGGTGGCGGTGCGGGTTTGGGGCGGGTCCGTGGCAATCGCCCGGATGATTTATCATCACCAATCGATGTTAAATAGCGATTATTATTGTTTTTATAATCCATTGGCTCCGGAACCACGCCCGGGTGGTTGATAAAAACGATATAATCAATGAATGACACCGAATAAAACACGATTTTCATTCAAAGCGGTGTTCGCAAAACTGCCCCGTGGTGCACCGATCAGCGCCAGAACCCTCTACGAGGCGGGGTTCGGACGCTCGCATCCCGCCTGGCTGTCCCGACACGGCTGGCTCACCCGGCTCGGCCGCGACGCCTACCTGTTGCCCGGTGACCGGATGACGCGGGAGGGGGCTCTTGGCTATCTCGCCGCCAGAATTGCGGGATTTCACGTGGGCGGAGCGGCCGCGCTTGCCTGGCCGGACCTACCTCCCGGTGGCGTGCTCACCCTGTGGTCCGGCGAGCCGGCGCGCCTGCCGGCCTGGTTTGTCGGGGCGTTTCCGGCCAGCCTGCAGACGACCGCGATCTTCTCCGCGGGCCTCCCCGAAGGGCGCGGCCTGCTGACCCGTTTCGGTCCGGGCGGCGAGTTTGCGGTGTCGGGTTCCGAGCGCGCGATGCTCGAGTACCTGAGCGATGTCGGCCGGACCGTCGAGCCCGCGGCGGCTCGGGCGAGGGCGATGAGCTTCGTTGCCATGGACGAGGCGCTGCTCGACGACCTCCTCGCGCACACGGTCCGCATCAAGGTCGTGCGCCTCGCGCACGTGCTGGCGAAGGAAGCGGGTTTGCCGTGGCTGCCGATCGCCGAACGCCACAGTCGACGAATCGGCGGCGCGAGGCGCTGGATCGCGCGAACCCGAAGTGGAGACCGCCTTGAGTTGAAGCGACCGCGCGACTGACCGACGCCGGCCTCAGGCCTGCCGGTCGATGCGCTCCACGCCGCGCGTGGACGCGATGAGCAACACGTCGGCGCCGCGCTCGGCGAAGAGGCCGCACTCGACGACGCCGGTGATCAGGGTGATCCGCCTTTCGAGATCGCGCGCATCGGCGATGGCGAGGCCGTGGACATCGAGGATCACGTTTCCGTTGTCCGTCACGCAGCCCTCGCGGTATACCGGATTGCCACCGAGCTTCACCAGTTCGCGGGCGACATACGAGCGGGCCATAGGGATCACTTCGACCGGCAGAGGGAAGCGACCCAGCCGCTGGACCACCTTCGATTCGTCGACGATGCAGATGAACCGGTCGGCGACGGCCGCGACGATCTTCTCGCGGGTCAGCGCCGCGCCGCCACCCTTGACCAGCGCCAGGTCGCGGGTCGCCTCGTCGGCACCGTCCACATAGATCGGCAGCCGGGCGACGGAGTTTAGGTCCACGACCTCGATGCCGATCGACCGCAGCAGGCGGGTGCTCTGCTCGGAACTGGAAACGGCCGCCTCGATGTCGTGGCGATGCGGTTCCAGGGCCCGGATGAAATGGTTGACCGTCGAACCGGTCCCGACGCCGATGATGCCGCCCTCGGGCAGGAAGGGCAGCGCGGCCTCGGCTGCCAGGCGCTTCTGATCGTCGTTACTCATCGGCTCTTCCCATGGCTGGCGAAG
>CAIMCI010000159.1 GCA_903839465.1 uncultured Pseudomonadota bacterium | reverse complement strand
GGTCAGGATGAGCGTATACCCGCCGTCCATGACACGGCCCGTTGAGGTCGACCGGCCGTCACTCACGCCGGCGGCGGTCATCACGGGGCGGCCCCGCGCCCGCGCGGCGTGGCGCCGTCCGAGCAAGCGGCAAGTGCACCCCGGTGCATCAACGGGAACTCGCCGGGCCTGCGTTGTCGTTTAGATCCCACTCGCCTACCCTTTGCTTGAGTCATCTGGTGGATCGCTGGCAACTGGGCGTTCGGGTAGCCCGTTGATCCGGTTCCCCACGGATCCGGGCGCGCCTTCAAAACCCGTTCAGGGCGTCGGACCGGGCGGCAACCCCGCTCGCCGACACCGGCGAGTCGGTTATCGACCCTATATTACACACGAGGCAAGCCGGCGGAGTCGGCCGGCAGCCGCTTATGTGACCTGGGTCGTCTTACTGGAGGTGCGGCATAGGTCCAAGGAGCGTGCCGGTGGCCAGACCGAGAGGTCGATTCCGGCGCCCGAGAGTGAGACGCAGACCCTGGTCTTTGGCGGCTTTCTCGGTAGCCTCCAGCCGCGCGGGCGCGGTCAGGGCGGCCTGGGATGGCGAGCAATTGTGACAACGACGCGGGCGTGGCAAGTCCCGCTGGTTACGGACCGTTGCATGAGTCTGTTCGTTGATACCGATATTGCGCGCAGCGTGGGTTTCGGCGCCCTCAGGGGACACGATCTCGTCGCGCCGATTGGGCATGGGATTTACGTACGCGTTTCGATACGTCCATCGATCGAAGTGTCCAGTGCGCTTCAACGCTGAGCGGATCGATGCCGGGTGGCGACAAGTCGCCAAATGAAGACGCGCGCAGCCCAATGTTCGCAGGCACTCCGGTGGCACTATGGAGCCGATGGCGGTGCGGTCCACTGCCCCTGATGGAGTTGATAGATTGTTCAGCTCGCTGTATCGGTTTAGGCCTCGTTCCAGTCGCGGGCTTTTCGACCGTCGGTCCTTTCTGGCAAGTCTGCTGGCCACCAGTCTCGCAGGTTGCGGGGGCGGCAGTGGATCAACGTCGCCTGCGCCACCGCCGGCCGTATCGGCACCGCAGATCCCCTCCGGTCTGACGGCCACGGCTGGAGACGGCCAGGTCGCGATACAGTGGTCCGCCAGCGCCGGGGCAACGAATTACATCCTCCAGCGCAGTACGGCCAGCACCGGCCCGTATGCGACCGTCGTTACGGCGCCTTCCCTATCGCATACGGACGCCGGCCTCAAAAACGGCACGACGTACTATTACGAGGTGGCGGCTACCAACGCCGCTGGCTCGAGCGCGTACACGACTCCGGTTACGGCCACGCCCACTGCGGCCCCGGTCACCGCGGACGTGGCAGTCACGATCGACCCGGCAACGACGCGCGGTATCTCTCCCTACATCTACGGGATTAACATTGACGCTCTCGGAAGCCCGACTGAAGCGCCTGCGTCGTCCTTCACGATCAATCGCATCGGCGGCAACCGGTGGACGGCATATAACTGGCAAAACAACTATTCCAACGCCGGCAGCGACTATCTTTATCAGAACGATCAGTATCTCGATTCCAGCACCACGCCCGGACACGCCGTGACCTCACGGATATCGACCGATCGCGCCGCGGGCCGCGCTACGGTCATGACCGTTCCGATGCTGGGCTACGTGGCTGCGGATGCCGCCGGCCCGGTCACTGCAAACGGCACCAGTGTCGACACGTCGCGATTCCGAAAGCTGCAGTTCGAGAAGGGCGGGCCTTTTACCGCCAATCCGTCTAACGCGAATCCCTTGGTCTATGACGATGAATTTGTATGGGCCGTCGATCAGGCCTTTCCGGGTGCGGGTATCTTCGGGCCGACCCCGGCGAGCACGCCCGTACTGATCGAACTCGACAACGAACCCGACGACTGGGCCGCGACCCACAAGGAAATCGAGACGACGACGTTGATCGGTTACGAAGCTTTTTTTGCGAAATCCGTTGCTCTGGCCAAGGCGATCAAGAAGCAGTTTCCGGACGCCCGCGTCTGGGGTCCTGCGAACGCCGTGTTCAGCAGCCTTTTCTGGTGGGACGGAAGCTATCCATTGCCTTCGGTTACCGCGCCTCCATACAACTGGTGGGCGGACGGCTATCTGGCCGCATTCAAGACTGCCTCGGACAGCTTCGGACGACCGCTGCTCGACGCATTCTCGATGCACTGGTATTCACAGATCTCGGACCCCGCGTCAGGTGCCGGCATAGCCGGCGGCACGTCCGGCTCCGTCCTCAGCGACGCCACGGTGCAGGCCATCGTGCAAAGCCCGCGGAGCCTGTGGGATCCGACGTTCGTCGAAAACTCCTGGATTACACAGGACGTCGGCGGCCTGAACGGTCCCGGAGCGCCCAACGCGATCCAGATCATTCCAAGAATGCTGGCAAAGCTCGGCAACTCCGGCGCCACGAACAAACTGGCCTTTACCGAGTATTTCAACGGCGGCAACAACCACATTGCCGGGCTTATCGCACAGGCCGACAACCTAGGGGCCTTCGGCGCTTATGGACTCTACGCGGCGAATCTTTGGCCCGTGGGTGCCGCCCCCTACCCCGTCGGCGCGTTCACGGCGTATCGCAATTTCGACGGCAGCGGCACCAATTTCGGTGATGTTTCCGTCAAGGCCACGTCCAGTGATCAAAGCAAGGTTTCGGCCTACGTCAGCAGCGACTCGTCAGCGCCTGGGCACATCGTGATCGTTGCCATCAACCGCCATTCGACGACCCTTGTCGCCCGGTTCACTGGCCTGGCGCTGGCAGGCACGGCACGGCTCTACCAGGTCACGGCATCCACGGCGTCCGTGCAGTCGTCGATTTCTCCGGTTCCCGTCGGTACTCTGGCGGTCAACGGCGCGACCCTAACGGTTGATCTTCCTGCCATGAGCGTCACGACGATTGACATCCGCTAGCGGCCCGCCTCATCAGAGGACCGCGTCGATCAGATACGGAGAGTGGGCAGCTAAGCCCTGAACCAGGGCCGCGGCAAATTCCGTGCGCGTCCTGACGCGCACCGCCTCGACTCCCATTCCCTTCGCCATCAACGAAAAGTCGAGCTCCGGACTGTCGAGATTCAACATCTGCAGTGAATTGGCGCCGAGCGAATGAACACCGACGCCGCGCATCTCGTGGTGAAGGATCTTATAGGCTCGGTTGGACAGGATTATCGTCAGTATGTTCAGGCGCTCACGCGCCTGTGTCCACAGGGCCTGGATCGTGTACATGGCGCTGCCATCTGCCTGGACGTTTATGACCTTTCGGTCCGGACATGCTACGGCGGCGCCTATGGCGAGCGTCGGTCCGATACCGATCGCACCGCCCGTGTTCTGCAGGTAGTCATGCGGCGCTGCCAGTCGCGTCGAGTCATACAGGACGCGCATCGCGGAGAGCGATTCGTCGCAGACGATGGTGCCTTCCGGAAGGCGTGCCGCCACCATCGCGCATATCCACTCGGCCGCAAGCGATTGGGCGCCGCCGTCCGGCAACGCGCACACGCCATGCGCTCGGCGAAGGGAGCCCGCGTCGGCCTTCGACGCAGTGACGAGCGCCGCGAGCGAACTAACCGGATCGCGCCCGGGTTCGCACAGCGAAATCACTGTCGTTTCGGTACCGGTAAGCCGACCCGGCAGTTCCGGGTAGGCAAAAAACGCCACCGGCGCCTTGGCCCCGACCAGGATGAGGAGCCCGAGGTGGCGCAGGCACTCGAGGGCCTGCGGCACCGGATAGGGGATTTTCTCAACGTCGACGGTTCCTGCTCCCCGTTCATGACGCGCTACCAGGGTTTCGCAGAGCAGGCGCGCATCGAATTGAGCGGCCAGTCGCGCGGCCAAATCCAGGCCTTCCTTCCGAAGGGCCTTGCCAGCCAGAAGGAACGCCATCGGCACTCGATGCCGCTGTGCGTCGGCTATCGCTTTTAGGACCTCCGCCACCGCCCGCTCGTCCGGCTGTTGCCCCTCCGGTGCGGGAACAGTAACTCGCCCGTGTGATACTGGCGTTCCCCACGCAGCGTCCGCCGGCAGAACGACGGTCGCCACCCCGGGTGTATCGCGGGCCGCAACGAATCCGTCTACCGTCGCCCGGGCGACGTCGTCCGCGCCGCGGACGCGACGTACATAGTCGGATACCGGTCGCGCGATTCCCTCGACGTCGGAGGTCAACGGCGCATCCAGCGCGAGATGCGTGGCGGCATGATCGCCTACGATGTTCAGGATCGGTGACCGGGCGCGCCGTGCGTTGTGCAGATTCGCGGCGCCATTAGCCAGCCCGGGCCCGAGATGGAGTAAAGTGACCGCCGGCCTGTCGAGCATGCGCCCGAAGCCGTCGGCAGCACCGGTTACCACGTTCTCCTGAAGCCCGAGAATGCACCGAATGCGTGGTTCATCGTCGAGCGCCGCCACGAAATGCATCTCGGATGTGCCTGGATTGGCGAAGCAGGTATCGACACCACAGTCGATCAGACTGTCGCGCATAGCCTCGGCGCCGTTGCGCGCGGCGGGACTTACGGTCATCGGGGATTCTCCTGCGGGCGTCCGGCTGCAATGATCATAACAAAGCTCCGTCGCCGGACGGGTCCGCGACTGCAGTGAGGAATGGTCTTCGAATGCCGACCGAGATTGCTCCCGAAGTAATCGCCGCGTACCGGGCGGCGGACTACCGGATCATAACGGGCACCGCTGCGTTCAGTATTCGAGTCGGCGCCCATAGCCCCCCGCTTGACGAGCTGCATCTCCGTTACAAGGTCGAGTCCTCCGCCGTGATCACGGCGTGCAATCCGTACGGCGAACTACGCCCCCAGGACGAAAACGACGCGGCAACCGAGAAACTGGAGCGCAGCGTGGCGGCCCAGGGTCTGAGCTTCCTGCTGGCCGTCGGTGAGGATCCGCTCGGCCTGTGGCCAGAGGAGCGCAGCGTTCTCGTCCTCGGCATCGCCCTCGTGACCGCCGTGGAACTTGGCAACCAGGCACGCCAGAACGCCATCGTCTGGACGGGCGTCGATGCGCGACCGCAGCTGATCCTGCTGCGATGAAGCGGCCGGCAGGCCCGTGCATCGCTCCTGCGTCAGCCGCTGCCTAACCAAGGGCGCTGTGCGTGAGCGCCCGCCGTCCGGACGTCTTGCCCGCTTGCAGAATTCTGGCGGCCGGCAGCTGTCACCCGATTGTCAACCGCCATAGCGTCCTATTTATTTGTTTTGTAAGGAATTACTGCCATTCGATGCACCACGGATCCTGGCTGCGGTCCGCGCGTTTGCGGCCCCGCGCGGTATGCCCGAGGCGTGGTCCCGTGGACAGTACCTAGGAGGGACGGTTTATCCCCGATGGCCTTTGGCCAGTGAATACTCGAAACTGCTGTCCACGGGGTTCCCTCCCTGAAACGCGAGCAAGCCGCCATGGAACCGCTTCGTCACATTCTGGTTGTCGTCGACCCGGTCGCGCAGCAATCCCCGGCATTGGCAAAGGCAAGGCGCCTCGCAAATGCCTTCAAGGCAAGCGTCGAGCTTCTGCTCTGCGACCGCAATCCGGCGCTGATGCCCAATTTCTATCCCGACGCCGAGAGCTACACGAGCGTCGTCGAGCCTGTCCGCTCGAGCCACGAGGCGAGACTGCGCGTGCTGGCAACGCCTTTCGCGGTGGACAAACTGCAGGTCACGTGTCACGTCGAATTCGGTCGACCGCTCCATGCGGTGATCCTCGACCGGATCGCGCTCAAGAAGCCGGATCTGGTGATCAAGGACACGCACCACCATTCGATACTCAGGCGGACTCTGATCACGAATACCGACTGGCACCTCATTCGCGACTGCAGACAGCCTCTGTTGCTGGTCAAGGATACGATCTGGAGCGCCGAGCCCCACGTCAGTGCCGCTGTCGATCCCGGGCATCCGCAGGACACGCCAGCCGCGCTTGATCACGCGGTGGTCTACGCTGCCGACCGGATTGCGCGCGGTCTCGGCTCACAGGTCTCTCTTGTGCACTGCTGGTCGCCGATTGCCCTGTACGCAATGGGTGCCGTGGGTGGTGGCATGGGCGGCGTCCCGGTCATGATGCCTCCGGAGGTCATCGACGCCCAGCGCGGTCTCGACCGCGAGCGGCTTGAGCATCTCGCCCGCGTCCACCACATACCGCCACAGCGAACGCATCTGCGCGACGGGATCGCGGTCGACGAGTTGCCGACGTATGCAGCACACCACGGTGCGGATCTGCTGGTGATGGGAGCCGTCTCACGCAGCGGCCTGGACCGGATATTCATCGGCCATACGGCAGAAATGCTGCTCGAGGGTTTGCCCTGTGACATCATGGTCATCAAGCTTCCCGCAGATCCGATGCACCCCTGAGCGGCGGCATCGCCGGCCAGTGGTTCCTGCCAGCGACGCGTGGACCTACCCGTCTTGGTAAGGGGTCGATGCCTGTGCGGGCTCGTCCGCTATCGCGCGGCGCCACCGCTCTATGCGGCCACTTTCTGTCACTGCGAATCCTGCCGCCGCGCGGTCGGCTCCCACATCGTCGGTTGGTTCACGGTGCGGCTGGAGTCACTGGTTTTTGACGCGGGCCGACCGGCGGAATTTCCATCTTCCCCGGGGGTTCGGCGAGGCCACTGCACCCGATGCGGGACGACGCTGACGTACTACAGCGAAGAACGCCCGACGGAGATTGATCTCACCATCGCGAGCCTCGATGATCCGGGATCCGTCCGTGTGGCAGACCATATCTGGATGGAAGATGCGCTGGCCTGGGACTCGCCGGCCGACGACAGGCCGCAGTTCCCCGGTACCAGGCCGTTGCCCTGAAGACTACGGCGCGAGCCGCGGACGCCACACCGGCGTGTCGCCGACGTTGACGATGTCGATCGCCGTATTGAACGCCTTTGACAGCCAGTCACCGTTCAGCGCCTCAGCGACCGAGCCATGCCCGACGACCCCGGCCTTGGACAGGACGATCACGCGATCGGCGGCAAGGGCGAGCGACAGATCGTGGATGGCACTGACCACGCAGACACCACGGTCGCGCGCCTCGGACCGGAGCAGCCTGGCAACATCCTCCTGGTGCGGCGGATCCAGATGTGCGGTCGGTTCGTCGAGCAATAGGACCTCGGCCTCGACGGCCAGCGCTCTCGCGATATGGACACGCTGCCGTTCACCGCCTGACAGCGTCGAAAGACGTCGATGCGCCCAGGCGTCTGCGCCCGTCGATCGCATGGCCTTGTCGATCGCCGCTTCGTCGGCCGTTTCCCGACTCGCCAGCCAGCCGGTGTGGGCGAACCGTCCGAGCGAAACGCACTCGGCGGCGGTCAGGTCGGTAGCCGGCGCGCCCTGGGCAAGCCAGGACAGCCGCCGCGCGCGCTCGCGCCGGGGCCACGAGTCGAGCGCTCTGCCGAGCAGGCGTACCTCTCCCCGTCGTGCGGACAGCAAGCCGGCCAGCGTTCGCAGAAGGGTGGACTTGCCGCACCCGTTGGGCCCGACTACGGCCGTCCAGTTCGCGCCTGGAATCTCGAGGTCGACACCATCGAGCACCAGGCGCGGCCCGTAACCGGCCGCGAGCCCGCGGCAACCGATGGCCGATGGCGGTTGCTCAGACATCACGCGCACGACGCCAGAGCAGGGCGACCAGGTACACGCCACCCAGGCAGGCCGTTACCGACCCCACAGGCAGGTCCACCGGTCGCCACACGGCACGACTGACGAGATCGGCGGCCTGCAGCAGCACGCCGCCGGCCAGAGGTGCCGCGATCAGCAGGCGCCTGTGGTTGACGTGCAGCATCTGCCGGATAAGGTGCGGCGCGATGAGGCCAATAAAGCCGACAACGCCGACCTGGCCGACCGCCGCGGCAGTTGCGAGGGACAGCAGGCCGAGCATCGATACCCGCAGCACCGGGAGTGACAACCCGAGCGATTGGGCGGTGTCCTCACCGAGCGTCAGGGCATCGAGGCCCCGTGATAGCAATACCGCCGGGATCGAACAGGCCACCAGGGCGGATCCCAGCAGAACCACCGAGGACCAGCCGAGAAAACCCGTGGTACCCATCAGGAATCCCTGCAGGGCGCGCCAGGCCGTCGGCGACGACAGCAGGAGCAGGCCCGTCACCGCACTGAGCAGGAAGCTGACGACTACGCCTGCCAGCAGCAGATTGGCGGTCTGCAACACGCCCCGGGACAGGCTGAGCGTCAGAGCCATGGCCCCGCACGCTCCGACGAACGCCGCCGACGTCAGACCGAGCTTGCCCCAGAAGGCGATTCCCATAAACGTCGAATCGGCGGCAAGGAGACTCAGTGTCACCCCGAGTGCCGCCCCGGAGGCGGTGCCCAGCAGGTATGGCTCGGCCAACGGATTGCGGAACAATCCC
>CAIMCI010000158.1 GCA_903839465.1 uncultured Pseudomonadota bacterium | reverse complement strand
GCTCGAGGCCTGGTCGGCGCCGCCGCCGCCGCCGGCCGCGCCCCTGGCGCGGGCCGGCTGAGCGGGCGGGGGCCTTGACGGCGGGCCCCCGGTCTGGAACCGTGGCGCCCCTATGGACCTGAACTTCCTGGATTTTGAGCAGCCGATCGCCGAGCTCGAGGCGAAGATCGAACAACTCTCGTACGTCGGCAACGACGCCGAGGTCAACATCGTCGAGGAGATCAACCGGCTGCGGCTGAAGAGCCGCACGCTGACGAAGAGCATCTTCTCGAACCTGACGCCGTGGCAGGTCGCCCAGCTCGCCCGCCATCCGCAGCGACCCTACACCCTCGACTACCTGCCGCTCCTGTTCACCGAGTTCCAGCAGCTGCACGGCGACCGGGCCTACGCGGACGATGCCGCCATTGTCGGCGGTGTCGCCCGGCTCGAGGGACGGCCGGTGATGGTGATCGGCCACCAGAAGGGGCGCGACACCAAGGAGCGCGTGCGACGCAACTACGGCATGCCCAAGCCCGAGGGCTATCGCAAGGCGCTGCGCCTGATGAAGCTGGCCGAGCGCTACGCGCTGCCGCTGGTGACCCTGATCGACACGCCGGGCGCCTACCCGGGGGTCGGGTCGGAGGAGCGCAACCAGAGCGAGGCGATCGCCCGCAACCTCTACGAGATGGCCGGGCTGACGATTCCGATCGTGTCGTGCGTCATCGGCGAGGGTGGCTCCGGTGGCGCGCTCGCGATCGGCGTCTGTGACCGGCTGCTGATGCTCCAGTACAGCGTCTACTCGGTGATTTCACCGGAGGGCTGCGCGTCGATCCTGTGGAAGAGCTCGGACAAGAAGGAACTCGCCGCCGAGGCCATGGCCATGACGGCCGAGCGCCTCGCCAAGCTCTCGCTCGTCGACGAGGTCGTGCCCGAGCCGCTCGGTGGCGCGCATCGGGAGCCGCAGGCGATGGCCGAGCGGTTGCGCGCGACGCTGGCGCGGACGCTCGACGAGCTCTGCCTGCTGCCCGTTCCCGAACTCGTGGCGGCGCGCGGTCGCCGGCTGCGCTCCTTCGGCGTCTTCCGCGACGCCTGAGGTGGGCGACCTGGCGTTCGGTCCAGGGACACTGGCGACCGCGCTCGCGGAACAGCTGCCGCACTGGCCGGCGGCCCGGCTCGCCGTCGCGCTGTCCGGCGGCCCGGACTCCGCGGCGCTCCTCGCCGCCACGGCGGCGCTCACGGTGGAACATGCCGCGCTCAGGGTCCGCGCCCTGCACGTCGACCACGGCCTGCAGGCCGCGGCGACGGCCTTCGTCGCGGCGGCCCGGGCCCAGGCCGCGGCGGCCGGTGTCGAGTGCGTCGTCCTCAAGGTCAGCGTCGATGCGCGCGACCCGGCGGGTCTCGAGGCGGCCGCCCGTCGTGCCCGGTACGCGGCGCTCGGCGCGGCGCTCGCGCCCGGCGAGGCGCTCCTGACGGCGCACCACCGGGAGGACCAGGCCGAAACACTGCTGCTGCAGCTCCTGCGCGGCGCCGGTCCGCGCGGCCTGTCGGCGATGCCGCCCGCCGCCGCGCTCGGCGCGGGGCTGCACCTTAGGCCGTGCCTCGAGACGGCGCGTGCCGAGCTCGTCCGCTACGCATCGCTCGCCGGGCCCGCAACCGTCACCGATCCGATGAACGGCGACCCGCGCTTCGACCGGGTGTACCTGCGTGCGACCGTGGCGCCGCTCGTCGCCGCCCGCTGGCCCGGGTGGGCGCGGACCGTGGCGCGTGCCGCGGGCCACCTCGCCGCGGCGCAGCGGGTGCTGGACGAGGTGGCGGCGGCGGACCTTGCCAGAT
>CAIMCI010000157.1 GCA_903839465.1 uncultured Pseudomonadota bacterium | reverse complement strand
TTGATGCGGCTCGGATCAACTTCCGTACTGTGGAGGGCCCATGCCCATCCGTCACCCGTATTTTGCGCCCGGCATCGCCGGCGCTCTGCTTATTGCCTCATCATTTCCCTCTTTGGCCACGGCATCGCCCGCGTCGCCAGGTAGCAATGAAGTCCAGGTCCCGGTTATCGATTCGATTCTTCACGGTGCACGCGACAGGTATCACCTTGCCAGCATCACGGCCGAAGTACGCCAAAACGGCACCGTGATCTATGCGAAAAGCCTTGGTTACGCCGATCTTCAAAACGACGTGCGAGCGACACCACAGTCGCTCTACGCCATCGGTTCGATCACCAAGAGCCTGACGTCGTACTGCATTCTCTCTCTCGTCGAACAGGGCAAGCTAACCCTGAGCACCAGAATCGGCGAGGTCCTGCGGGATTACAAAGGCCCGAGCCGGGACGTCACGATTCTGCAGATGCTTACGCACACGAGCGGGATTCTCGACAACGCCGGCGATTCCGCGCCCGCCCTCTTCGACGACCCCGCGCGGAATTTCACGAAGCAGGAAGTGGTCGATCAGTTCAAGGACAAACCACTGGTCTTCGCGCCGGGAACACGCTGGCAATACTCGAACTCGACGTACTACCTTCTCAGCCTCGTCATCGAAAAGCTCACCGGAAGACCCTACGACGGTGCGGTGCGGGAACTGCTCTTGAAGCCGTTCAGCCTTGACCATATTGTCCTCGGACAGCGCGACCGAATCATCCGCAATCGCGTCGTGGGCTACACGATCGACACTGACGGCCAGATCCAGAATGCGTCGACGTGGGACGCCACGCTGCCCCTCGGTGCGGGGGCGTACCTATCGTCCGCGGATGACCTGACCCGGTACGTTGCGGCCCTGTTCGGAACTTCGGTATCGCCCGAGATCCGCCGGATGATGTTCAACAAGGTCTCGCTGGCTGATGGAACTCCCGTCAATTACCTCCCCGCGGCTTTCGTCGAGAGTGATTTCTACGGCCATCCGAAGCTGGCGCATGCCGGCGGCATCTGGGGTTTCCATGCCTTTGTTGCCTACTATCCGCGAGACAAGGTTGCCATTACCGTCCTGGCGAACACGGATAGCGCCATCGCGGAGAACAACGTGCCCGTGGCAAGCCTTGAGCGGAAGCTGGCCCGTATCGTGCACGGAATTCCTCAGGGCAAGGTCGTCGACCTGCCGCTTTCGTTGGCCGACGCGCAAAACTTTGTCGGGACTTACCTGCTGCCAGAGCTACTGCCCAGCGGCGATGCCGTAAAACTCTCCTACTCGAACAACCGATTGTTCATGACCGTGGGGCCCAGACCTACTTACATTCTCTCGCCAACCGGGACGAAAACAGTCGAAGAGCCGGCGGCGCGCGCAATTCCCCTGATGTACCAGGGCGACGGGCGATTTCTCAAGCAGGACGACGACGAGGTGGCGGTCACCACGATCCGGAACAAGACCGGTCATCCGGACATTCAGCTAGAGATGATGGGGTGGCCCCTGCTCGGCAAGTTTGCCGTTGATTCGCCGGCCTCGAGTCATTGATCGCACAATCGAGCTACATGTACCGGTCTAAGTGCATCAGATGAATTCGGACTTCAAGACGCCGGTGTGGCGCGGTTCGAGAATCGCCCCCGCGTCCAGACGGCGATGCCAATCAGTGGCGCTACGTAGACCGCGAGGAAAAGGTATGCGAGCAGCCGGTACCCGCGGGCGATCAGTGCGACCAGACCGAAGCGGTTCGCCACGAATATGGCGCCTACGAGTACGGTGGCCGACACTAGCAGCCGAATGACCGGCGGCATCGTTCTTCCGCGCACGGTGAGGACTCCGGCGATGCGCTGGTTGACTGCGTGAACCGCCCCCGTGCCGCTCTCGAGCAAAGCAGCGACGATCATCAGCTGAAAGAGAGCGTGGAATGCCGGCAGGTCGAGCCGGGAGAGCATGATGTCCGACGGCAGGCTTGCTGATCCGATGGCAGGATAATAGGCAACCATGCATACAAAAAAGAGTACTGCGGGCAGCATGCCGAGCGGGCCCGCCACGAGTCCCGCGACAACGGCATCCCGCCGGGAGGTCAGGTGCCGCAACACGGGGAGTATCACCACCGCGCCGACCACGTTGTAGCTCGCGTAGGTGAGGCCGCCGATTGCCCAGCCGGAGGTCAGCTGCCCGAGCGCGAACTGCGCCTTCAGCAAACCCGACGTTTTTACCAGGGACAGGACGAAGAACAGCACATAGACGGCATAGAGAAAGTAGGTCACGTACTTAAATAGCCGCTCGACCGCCTCGTTCCCAAACGCCGCGAACAGGGCGATGCCAGCAATCAGCCCGAGCGTACCGGCGAGCTCCGGCCAGCCAAACAGGGCGGCTCCGATCGCGCCAGCCGCGGCCCCGAATACGGACAGCATGATCAGCACCAGGCACGCGTAGGCGGCATCGAAAAGGAACGACGCCGGACCGAGCAGTGCGCGGAAGAAGGCGCCATAGTCATACAGGCGCATCGTGTGCGCATAGACGAAGGTGATCGCGCAGATCACGCTCCAGCAGACAGTGGCGAGCAGCATGCCCAGCAACCCGCCCCACGGGCCGCTCGGCAGGAAGAATTCGGCGAGTTCCCTGCCCGTCGCATACCCGCCGCCGATCACAACCGCCTTGAAGGCAAAGCCGGGCAGCAGCAGCCGATTGAACCAGTTCGCGCGTACGGTGTTCATGGAGAGTGGAGCCCTGTGGGAGTCTGCCACCGGCGCGGAGGCATGGTCATCGTTTAGCTCGTTCTGCCGCCTGATCCAAAGCCGTGTCAGCTGTCCAGCGACTGGCGTGGCGGACCCAGCACCGCGCATCGATCGGCGACGGCGCAGCCGTTACGACGGCCACGTTGGCCACCAGAATGCCCCCATCCTTCCTCGCCCGCCGCCCTGCAGCGGTCTGCCGGCCGTCGGGTGCGACCCGCCAACAGCCGAGGAGTGCAAAAGTTGCGTATATGCATTATAGTTGCGTATGTACATCCGTCAAACCGTAGAGGGCCGGACGGTTCACAAGTCGCTTTGCTCCCGCTAAGGTCCGTCCCATGAAGCGATCTATCTCCCGCCCCGTGAGTCCTGCCAAGCCGGCAGCTGCAGCGTCGGAGGGCCCGAATCTCGGCTCCTCGCTCCGGCGGATCCGCCTGCAGCGCAAGCTGTCGCTGGCCGAAATCAGCGCAGTGACCGGCATTTCCAAGTCAACGCTCTCGCGAGTCGAGAACGGCAAATTGTCCCTCACCTACGACAAGCTCCTCCAGCTATCGACCGGGCTCAGCGTCGATCTGGCGGAACTTTTCGCCCCCGCCGACGGTCCGCCGATACCGGCACCGATGGCCCGTCGCACCGTGACCCCACCCGGCGGCGGTCGGTTCCTGACCGTGTCGCTACAGAGCTATACGTACCTTTGCACGGAACTTGCCAACAAGAAGATGACTCCCATGACCGGCGAAATTCACTCCCGGTCGATGGCCGAGACCAACGGATTGATGAAACACGATGGCGAGGAATTTACGTACGTGCTGGAGGGCCAGATGGAACTGCATACCGAGTTCTACGAGCCGGTGACGGTGGACGAGGGCGGGTCCGTCTACTTCGACAGCACGATGGGACACGCCTATGTGTCCACTGGCAAGAAGCCGCTCAAGGTACTCTGCGTGTGCTCGACGCCGGAGCCGGCTCTCTCCAAGGCGCTCGCGGACCGCCTCGAGGCCAGGGCCAGGGCGACGCCGCCGGCTACCGGCAGGGTCCGAGGAAGCCGCCGCTGAGCCGTGGCCCGGCGCAGGCGTCATTTCGCCTCGGCCGCCTGCCACGCCTGGTCGGTGATGAAGTCGTGGATCGCGTGCACATCCGCTTCGGACAGCAGGTCATCCCACCGTGGCATGCCGTTCGCCCGCAGCAGGCCGCGCAGGACGATATCGTCGAACGCCATGTCGATGCCCGGCGTCATGCGGCGTAGGTCGGGTAGCAGGCCCGGGCCGAACCCGTGGCACCGGCTGCAATGGCGGTTGTAGAGGACCTCGCCGTCCGCAACGGTCTTGCCGACCGGACGCGCACGAAGCGGCTGTTCGAATGGCTTCGCGACGACGGGATCCGGCAAGGGAACCGGTTTTCCGTCGAGACGGAAGGCGACGATGCGACCTTCGTTGCCGTATCGGGCCGCCGCGCTGTCGGCGGGGAACGGCCCGCCCATGGGGCCACCACCGAAGCCTGCCATGACGGCAATGTACTGCTCGTCGCCGATCCGATAGGTCATGGGCGCCGCCATGATCGAGGTCCCGACGTCAATCTGCTGAAGCAACTTGCCGGTGTCGGCTGCATAGACGTTCAGGCGACCGGCAATATTGCCCCGAACGACGAGGTTCCCGGCCGTCGCCAGCACGCCCCCGTCGAAGAAGTCGGATCCGGGTTGTTCCCAGACGATCCGGCCCGACACCGGGTCGATGGCGCGCAGCACCCCGCGCGGCGGCCCGTCGGCCGTGGTCGCGATCATCGACTTTGGCGGAAGTTCACCAAACAGAAGGGCAAGCTCGGTCGGGTCGTAGGCGACTGTCGGCAGGGCAGCCATCTCGAACGTGCCGTCGGACGGGCCGATCCGGGTACCCCGGGTATTGATGTAGACCATCGGCGCTTCGATCGTCGGAACGTAGACGAGGTGCGTGACCGGGCTGTAGGCCATCGGCTGCCAGTTGTGGGCACCGGGCGGCCCGGGCGTGATCCGTCGGGGCGTGTCCGTCCAGTCGGCTTCCGGTAGCGGAACCGGGCGACCCGGGTTGCCCTCGATTCCGCGCGTCCACGTCACTTCGGCGTAGCGGTGCGCCCCCAGCAGATCCCCCGTCGCACGGTCCAGCACGTACAGGAACCCGTTCTTGTTCGCCTGCAGCAGAACCTGGCGCGATGCGTCATGAAACGTGACATCGGCGAGAATGAACTTGGCGGAGGCATCGTAATCCCAGCCATCGCCGGGGCTCGTTTGGTAGTGCCAGACGAGGCGCCCGGTCCTGGCGTCGATCGCCAGAATCGACGCGGTGTAGAGTTCGTCGTGGCGACCGTGTTCAACGCGGTACGGCGCCGCATTGCCGGTCCCGGCGTACACGAGCTTGAGATTGGTGTCGTAGGAAAGCCCGTCCCACACCGTGCCGCCACCGCCGTGTTGCCAGTCATAGTCCCGCGCCCAGGTCGTCAGCGCCTCGGCAAGGTGGGGCTGGTCCTGACCACCCAGCGCCGGATCGCGCGGCACCGTGTAGAACCGCCAGCGAAGCGTCCCGGTTCGGGCGTCGTAAGCAGACAGGGATCCCCGGGTGTGATCAAAGTCCGCGCCACCGTGTCCAATAACGACGAGGTCTCCGGCGAGGAGCGGCGCCCCCGTAACCGCGTAATGATCGCGCGCCCGTGACTCCAGTGTGTCGACTTTCCACCGCAGCCGACCAGAGCGCAAGTCCAGGGCGTGGAGATAGCCATCCAGTGACGCCACATAGACGACACCGTGGCGCTCGACGACGCCGCGATTGACGACGTCGCAGCACGCGTACCGGCCCCATTGGCCCTCAACCCCGGGGTCGTAAGTCCAGCGCTCCTGGCCCGTTCGCGCATCCAGCGCGTAGACCTTCCCCCAGTTACCGGACGTTATGAGGAGACCGTCGACTACGAGCGGGGTGGCCTCGAGCCCGCGCCGGGTGCTGAGTCGGTGCTGCCATGCATATCCCAGCCGGTTCGCATTGCGGTCATTGATCAGACGGAGCGGCGAGTAATAGGTGCCCGCCGCATCACGGCCGGGTGACGTCCACTGCGCGGCGTCCTCGGATCGGCCGGAAGTCGGCGGTGCGGCCAAAGTGACCGTGACCGACCCGACCACGAACAGACCCACGGCAGCACCGATCCGCACGGCAGAGCCGGCTAACGTTATCAGCCCCACAGTGCTGGTCCGGGTGGACTGACGAGGCCGTGCGTATACGTCATCCCGGGTAATCGGTCGTGCTTCTGGAGCAGCGGGCCGTCGATGTCGACCAGATCGCTGATACAGCCGATTACGAAGGCTGGGGCCATCGCCAGCGAACTGCCCGCCATGCAGCCCACCATCAGCCCCAGTCCACGGCTGCGTGCCGCCTTCGCGAGCGCCAGCGCGTGCGTCAGGCCGCCGGCCTTGTCCAGCTTGATGTTGATCAGGTCGTAGCGCGCCTCGGCAAGATCGAGGTCTGCGAGCGTAAGACAGGACTCGTCCGCCGCCAGCGGCACGGGCGAGTCGTACCCCTCGAGCTCGGCGTCACCGCCGGCGGGCAGCGGCTGCTCGATCATCTCAATACGCAGCCGGTGAAGCTCCGGCGCGTAGTGGCGCAAGTGGGCAAAAGTCCACCCCTGGTTCGCATCGAGAACGATCCGGGCATCGGGTCGGGCTCTGCGAATCGCCTCTATCTTTTCGACCACGTCGTGATCGTCCAGCTTCACCTTGAGCAGCGAATAGTCCGACGCATCCGCTGCCTGCGAAACCATGGCGTCGCTCTCGTCGAGGCCGATCGTGTAGACCGTCTGCAGTACCCGCGGAGTTATGCCCGCCAGCGTCCACACCGTCGTTCCCGCCGCCTTGGCCTCCAAATCCCACAGCGCGGCGTCGATGGCGTTGCGGGCACCCCCCGCGGGAAGCAGTTCCTGCAGCGCATCGCGCGAGATGCCTCGCGCCAGTTCCGAGGAAACCTCCTCGATGGCGCCAACCATGCTGGTCACCGTATCACCACGGTAATAAACACCGAGCGCCTCGCCGCGGCCGA
>CAIMCI010000156.1 GCA_903839465.1 uncultured Pseudomonadota bacterium | reverse complement strand
TGCGACTGCGCGAGCCAGGCCTTGACCGGCCGGTTGAGGGCAACGGCCTGGCGGATCTCGACGATCAGCGGACCCGGCCGAAGGGCAAACATCTGCAACACTTCCGGCGGCACCGCGTGGCCCATCTCGCGCCGGTAATCCGCCGCGGCCGCGGCAAGGGGATCGGGTACCAGCACGTGGACGTACTCCAGGGAAGCGGGAAGGGAACGATTCGGCGTGACGCCGATCGCTCGTCCGTTGTACGCCGAATTAGCCACGGCCGCTGACCTATTTGCCCTCGGTTTCAGTCCTCGATGCCGCGCTGTGCCGGCACGCCCGCGTCGTAGTGGTGTTTCACGAGACGCATTTCCGTCACCGTGTCGGCGAGCTCGACGATCTCCTCCGGGGCGTTGCGGCCGGTCAGCACCACGTGCACGTGCGCGGGACGCTCGCGCAGGCAGGCGAGCACCGGCTCGAGCGGTATCCAGCCGTAGCGCAGCGGGTAGGTGACCTCGTCAAGAACGACGAGGAAGTACTCGCCGCCGCGGATCGCGGCCTCGGCCCGCGCCCAGCCATCGCGCGCCAGTTGCGCCGAGCGCTCGAGGTCCTTGCTCTTCCAGCTGAAGCCATCGCCGAGGCCCTCGATCTTGAGCCCCAGCTGCTCGAAGATCCGGTGTTCGCCGAACTGCGCCGGTGCGACCTTCATGAACTGGAAGACGCGGATCGGCTTGCCGCGCCCGTGCGCGCGCAGCGCGAGACCGAAGGCGGCCGTGCTCTTGCCCTTGCCGTCACCGGTGTGCACGAGCACGAGGCCGCGGCGCTTGCCCATCGGCTTCGTGGAGCCGTGTTCGGTCGGTGGTGTTTCAATTTCCATCGCTGCTCCTTGCAGGATCGTGGCCGGGGCCGTGGTGCGCGCCGGGGTTCCCTTCAGCCGTCAGTGCAGGCGGGTGACGACGGGAACGCGCACGGCGTGCGCGCCCGTGCGGTCGACCTGCCAGGCACCGCCGAAGTCGAGTTTATAGTCGAACAGCTCGCGCCACGGCCGGCGCAAGAGCTGCAGCAGCATGACGCGCAGCGGGCCGTGATGGCTGACCACCGCCACCGGCACCGGCGCCGGGGGCAGCCGCGCGACGAGCGTGGCGACGCGCGACCACAGGGTGGCCAGTGACTCGCCGCCGCCCGGCGCATAGCCCCACGGATCGGCCGCCCACGCGTCGATGGCCGACCGGTCGATGTCGTCCCAGGCGATTCCCTCCCAGGCGCCGAAGTCGAGTTCGGCGAGCGCCGGCTCCAGCACGAGCTCGGCCTCGTCGCGACGGGCGAGTGCCGCACCGAGCGGCAGGCAGCGCTGCGCCGGGCTGCACAGGACGCGCGCGACCCGCGGCAGGACGGCCACGGTCGCGCCGATGTCGGTGGCGGCGCTCTCGGCCAGCGGTACGTCGAGGCGGCCGTAGCAGCGGCCCGGCTCGATGCACGGCGTCGTGTGGCGGACGAGCAGGAGTGTCATCCGTGCGGGGTGGCCGTGCCGAGAACGGCCGCCAGGCTGAGATAGAAGGCCAGTTCCGCCAGCTGCTGGGTGGCGCCGAGGCCGTCGCCCGTGTAGCCACCGAGGCGCGCCGCGAGGCGCCGGCGCACGATCCAGGCGGCGGCGGCGGCGGCCGCCGCCGCCGCGAGTCCCGCCCGACCCAGCAGGAGCAGTGGCAGGGCGCCGGTCAGGAGCGCAACGCCGAGCGACGCCCGACCGACAGCGATCAGCGGCCGTGAACGCGAGTCGGCGGTGGCCGGACGCACGTACGGCAGGCTCGCCATCACGGCGACCGTCAGCGCCCGGCTGAAGGCGTGGGCGGCGACGAGGGCCGCCGGCAGCGCCGCGACGGGCAGTGCGCCGAGTGCTTCCCACTTCACGAGCACCGCGACGATCAGGGCGAGCGCGCCGAAAGTGCCGAGGCGCGAGTCCTTCATGATGGCGAGCACCTGCTCGCGGTCGTAGCCGCCGCCAAGGCCGTCGACGGTGTCGGCGAGGCCGTCCTCGTGGAAGGCGCCGGTCAGCCAGAGCGTGCCGGCCATCGACAGGAGGATGGCGAGGCGACCCGGCAGGACGTGCAGCGCCGCCGTGTAGAGGCCGGCGGCAAACGCCCCGACCGCGATGCCGATGAGCGGCAGGTAGCGGACGGCGGTACCGAGCACGGCCGGGCCATGGCCGACCGAGGCGGGCACCGGCAGGCGAGTGAAGTACTGCACGGCGCCGAGCAGTACTGTCCACTCGCGGCTGAGGGCCTGTCGCATCAGCTCTTGCCGCTGACGCCGGCGCTCTGGAACGTCGCCATGCCAGCGAATAGGGCGACCGCCGCGCGCACCAGCGGCAGGGCCACGGCGGCGCCCGAGCCCTCGCCGAGGCGCATGCCGAGATCGAGAACCGGGCGTGCGCCGAGGTGCGCGAGCAGCGCCGCGTGGCCGCGTTCCGCCGAGCAGTGGGTGTAGACGAGCGCATCGGCAATCGCCGGCTCGATCGCGAGCGCGGCGGCGGCCGCCGCCGTCACCGTGAAGCCGTCGACAAGCACGAGCAGTCCGGCGCGGGCGCCGGCGAGGATCGCGCCGGTCAGCATCGCGATCTCGTAGCCGCCGTACTCGGTGAGCAGTTCCGCGGCCGTAGCCGGCAGCGGCCGGCGGGCAAGGGCGCGGCGGAGGATCTCCGCCTTGCGGGCGAGGCCCGCATCGTCCAGGCCCGTGCCGCGGCCGACGCAGGTCGCAAGGTCGATGCCGGTCAGGCCGTGCATCAGGAGCGCCGAGGACGCGGTGTTGCCGATGCCCATCTCGCCGAGGAGCAGCGTGTTGCAGCCCGCGTCGGCGCAGTCGGCGACGATCTGCGCGGCCCGCTCGAGCGCTGTCGCGTACTCGCCCCCGGTCATGGCCGGGCCGTCGACGTAATTGCGCGTGCCGCGGCCGAGCTTGGCGTCGATGAGCAGCGGGTGGGCGGCGAAATCCGCATCGACCCCGGCATCGACGATGCGCAGCGCAAAGTCGTTGGCGCGGGCCAACACGCTGATCGCGGCGCCGCCGGCGAGGAAGTTCAGAACCATCTGCGCCGTCACCGCCTTCGGAAAGGCACTCACGCCGATGTCGGCGACGCCGTGGTCGGCGGCGAAGACGAGGGCGACCGGTGCCTGGATCGCGGGCTTGAGCGTGTCCTGCAGTACGGCGATCTGGGCCGCGAGGTCCTCGAGGCGGCCGAGCGAGCCCGGCGGCTTCGTCAGCTGGTCGAGATGGGCGCGGGCGTCGGCTGGTCGAACGGTGCGATGGCGGTTCATGCGGATCCTTTGAGCAACAGGGGAAGGCCGGCAACCATCAGGATCACCCGGTCGGCGCGCCGGGCGAGGTCCTGGTGAAGCCGGCCGGCGAGGTCGCCGTAGCGGCGCGTCAGTTCGCCGAGCGGCATGATGCCAAGCCCGGTCTCGTTGCCGATCAGGATGACCTCGGCGCGGAGCGTGGCCAGGGTGTCGAGCAAGGCGGTGGTCTGCGCGGACAGTTCCTCGTCGGGCAGATCGAGAAGCTGGGTCAGCCACAGGGTCAGGCAGTCGACGACGAGCACCCGCCCGGCGCCATCGGCCGCACGCAGGGCGGCGCCGAGCGCCAGCGGCTCCTCGATCACGGCCCAGTGCGCCGGGCGGTGGAGGCGGTGCGTCTCGATGCGCCGCACCATCTCCTCGTCGAGGGCGCGCGCGGTCGCGATCACGGTGACCGCGCCACCGGCGGCCGACGCGAGTTCTTCGGCGTGTCGGCTCTTGCCGGAGCGCACGCCGCCCAGGATGAGGGTCTTCATAGCTTGGCACCGAAACCGATGAAGGCGCCCCGCCCGTAGGTGCCGTACTGGTAGGCCACCTCGTAATGGCGGTCGGCGATGTTCTCGACGCGCCCGTACACGGACAGCCGCTCGGTCAGATTGTAGGACGCGCGCAGGTCGACGACGACATACGGCGCCAGGCGGATCCGGTTCAGCGGGTCGTCGAACGTGCGGCCGGCGAAGCGCGCGGCCAGCGTCGAGGCCAGCCGCTCGTCCGGGCAGTAGGTGGCCGAGAGGTTGCCCGACGACGGCGGCCGGCGGTAGAGCTCGCGGCCCTCGCTCGGCGCCCCCGGCGAGCGGTCGCGCGAATCGGCGTAGGTGTAGTTGCCGGCCACGCTCCAGGACTGGGTGACGGTGAGGCCACCAGCAGAAGCAATCTGAATGGGCGTCATACTAGTGATACCCTGGACTGAGACTACGTTAGCATTAGGGGTACCTGCTGGACCTGTTGGAGTGGATCCGCCACCACCGGAGCCTGTGGCAGGCTGTACTATGTCTACTTTCATTTCGTTCCCCTCCGCCTAGCTACAAAAGCGTTGTACTCTTGTGCTATGTTGGTTTTAGAAGGCTTGATGGCCTTCACTTCACGCAGTCGTCTAAGCGTGGTAGTT
>CAIMCI010000155.1 GCA_903839465.1 uncultured Pseudomonadota bacterium | reverse complement strand
CTGCGCGAAGGCCACCTCGACCGTAGAACAGGCCGTCTGCAAGGACCCGAAGCTCGCCGCCCTCGACGTCACCCTCGCCCAGGCCTACCACCGCGCACAGGCCGCCGACCCCGGGCAACGGGACGCCCTGCTCGCCAATCAGCGGCAGTGGATTGCCGCGCGCGACCACCGCTGCCTCGGCCGGCCGCCCGGCGGCGGCGCGGAACTGAACGACTGCCTGGCGGACGCGTACGGAGCGCGCATCGCCGATCTCAACACGCACGTCGATCCCGCACCCAACGGCGCGGTCGAGCGCTGCCGGACGCTCGTTGAACGCTACCGGCCGATTGCCACGGCCAACGCCGGCAAGGCGCCGGTGGCGGCGCTGGTCGCCACACCCGAGGCGCACGTGGCCGCCACGCGCATCGAGAGCGGCCTTCTGATGCCGATCGGCGCGCTGCGCGACTGGGGTGCCGACCAGAACCCGCCGGTCTTCGTCACCCCGGCGCTGATCGACGCCGTGCTCGGCGACACGGGCGGTGCGGGCGAGGGCATAACGGTGGCACAGCTGCCCGGCTCGCATTTCTACGCCGCCGGCTCCGTGCAGGGCACGATGCACTGCTATGCGCTGACCTATTTCCACGTGCACGACGGGCGCACCGTGGTGACGACACCACCTCCCGGCTTCGTCTCCGACGATGGCACCGACGGCTGCCTGGTCGCGCGCTACTTCGGCAGGATCGACGACACGCCGGTGCTCATCGACGACGACTACCTGCAGGACTCGCACCTGTCGAGCACGCTGACCGTCGCGACCTGGGGCGTGGATGACTTCCTCGGCAGCTGCACGGTCGACTTCACCTACGCGCCGCGTATCACGGAGGAGACGCTGAACGGCTGGGAGCAGAGCTGCGCGGGTGCCGACTGCGAGGCGTGGAAACGCGCCGCGTTCGACCTCATCGCTGAGGTACAGGCCGATCCCACGGCCGCCCGGCACCGCCACGAGGCCGGCCTGACCGGGGCGCAGCGTGCCCAGTTCGATTCCATGATGGCCGCCTGGCATGCGGCGGGCGGTGCCGAGTCGGCGTCGACCGACCGGTCGCCGGAGAACCTCCTGCTCGACAGCGAACCGCTCGCGCTGCCGTTCGTGTTCAAGGGCCGGGTGTACCTGGCGCGGGTCGGCCACGAGACGATCGGCTGGCGGACCTTCGCCGACTGGGGTGCCCGGTTCAGCGAAATCGTCGATGCCGCGGTGGTGGACCGGGCGACCTTCGCGTTCGGGATGAAGAAGGCGGAGCTCAAATCCGCCGAGGTGCGACCGCTCAGGCCGCTCGCCGAACTCAGGCCGCGGGCAGGAGCGGCTCCGGTCGAGCGATGATGAATCCCTGGATGTAGTCGACGCCAAGTAGACGCGCCGCATCCAGCGACTGCTGGTCCTCGACCTGCTCGCCGATCACCTTGAAGTCCAGGGTCCGCGCCAGCTTGATCATCGCCTGCACCATGGCCTGATTGACGCTGTCGCGCGACAGGTTGCGCATGTAGGTGCCGTCGATCTTCAGGTAATCCATCGCCAGATTCTTCAGGTTGGCAAACGAGCCCAGGCCGCTGCCGAAATCATCGAGCGCGAACTGGCAGCCCATGCCATGCAACACGCCGATGAAGCGGCGGGCATGCTCGAGGTTGGCGACCACCGAAGCCTCGGTGACCTCGAAGCAGATCTGGGACGGCGGCACGCTGGTCCGGTCGAGGCAGTCAACGACGAATTCCAGGAAGTGCATGTCGCCGAGCGTCTGGCCCGAAATATTGATCGACACGCTCCGGCCGGGCGCGAGCTTCAGCCCGCCGCGCCCCAGTGCCGCCAGCGTCGCCTGCACGACCCAGCGGTCGACCAGCGACATCAGGCGGTAGCGCTCGGCGGCCTTCAGGAATTCACCCGGGGCACTGATCCGGCCCTGCTCGTCCAGCATGCGCACCAGGACTTCCAGCGCCGGACCGCGGGTCGTGGCCGCCTCGGCGGCGAGTATCGACTGGGTGTAGAGGACGAAGCGATCGTCACGCAGCGCCTGCTGCAGCTTCTGCAGCCACTGGATCTCGCCGCGGTGGCGGGCGACGGCCTCGTCGCGCGCCGAGTAGACGTGCACGCGGCCGGGTCCCGTGCTCTTGGCGACGTAGCAGGCCGAATCCGCCGCCGACATCACGTCCTCGAGCGCACCGCTTTCGCGGCCAACCTCGATCAGGCCGATGCTGACGCCGATCGCGAAGATCTTGTCCTTCCAGACGAAGCGGTAGTCGCGCACGGCCGCGACGACGTCCTCGGAGATCTGGGTCGCCTTCTCGAGCGGACAGCCGACCAGGAGCAGCGCGAACTCGTCACCGCCGATGCGCGCCACGGTGTCCGAGTCGCGCACCGCATCCTTCAGCAGGGCGGCAACCTCGCGCAGCATGTTGTCGCCCGCCGTGTGGCCGCTCGTGTCGTTGACGGCCTTGAAGCGGTCGAGGTCGAGGTAGCACAGGACGTGGGTGAGGGACCCCGCGTGTGCGCTGTCGATCGCCTCCTGCATCCGGCGCTCGAACTCGCGGCGGTTGACGAGGCCGGTCAGCGCGTCGTGGCTCGCCTGGTAGGACATCTGCCGGGCGATGCCACGCTGTTCGGTGACGTCCTGCAGCAGCACGACCGTACCGGTCAGGTGGTCGGCGGAATCGCGCAGCGGCGCCACCGACACCTCGATGCTGTGCTCGATATTGTCGGCGCGCGAGAGGAGCAGGGTACGCCGGCCCAGCGAGACCGGCGCGCCGCTCGCCAGACACTGGCGCACCGGATCGGCGATGGGCTTGCGCTCGGGCTCGTCGACGATCGCGGCCACCTCGGCGAACGGCTCGCCGGCGACGTCGACGATCGACTGGCCGAGGAGCTGCTCCGCGGCACGGTTGAGGTAGTCGACCCGGCCGTCGAGGTCCGTGGTCACGAGGCCGACGGTCAGCGAATCGAGTGTGGCCTGCGCGCGCGGCCGGCCGGCGCCCGCCTCGCCGCCCCCGTGCGCCACCATCTCGGCGGCGGCGTACAGCATCGCTCCGGAGCCGGCGTAGTCGACGGGCCGGCCGGTGAGCTCGACCCGCGTCACCTGGCCGTGCGGATCGCTGATCTCCACCTCGAAGCGGTCAGGCGCTACCTGGCCTGCCAGCGCCCGTTTCACGTGCTCGTAGACGATGTCGGCATAGTCCGGGGTCACGAGCTGCCAGAGCGGCTTGCCGACGATCTCGGCGGCGGACCGCCCCAGCAGCTTCGCGAAACGCTCGTTGGCCACCAGTACCGACTCGCGATGCACGAGCACGGCGTCGCGGACGGTATCGAGAAGCTCCTCGAAGAGCCGGTCCTGAACGCGCTGCGGGCGTGGCTGGCGCTCGAGGATCGCGTTGACCGAATCGACGACCCGGCCGGTCAGGTCGTCGCGGCCGACGATCGACAGGCGCGCCGGCCGGTCGACGGGCAACAGGTCGAGTGCGTCCGCCAGGTCCTCCAGGGACTGGTGCGAACGCGCTTTCCTGGCCGCCATGGCATAGGCGATCACCGCCACGACCAGCAGCACCAGGAGCAACGCGACGATCCCGACGTAGGTCGCGGTCACGGGCAAAATTCCTTATCCCCGAGCGTGTTGCGCCGATCCGCTGGCGCACTCCGTTCGTGGATCCCCTGCTTTTTTCGTTCTGGCGCGCCGGCTTCCGGCAAAGCGACGCGCTACTCGTTCTAAGGACGCCAATACAATAGCGAAGGCGTTGCTGTGCCACGCCTAGATTCACCATAATGGCAGGTCTTTACGGTACCGGGTGTCGCTACCGCGCTTGTCCGTCCCGCGCCTGGTCTCGTACCCTGTCCCGAGCCGGGATTTCACCTCCTCTCAATGGCATGCATTCCATGATGAACGTTCAAGCCGCACGCGCGCAGATGGTCGAACAGCAGGTCCGTGCCTGGGAGGTACTGGATCCCGCCGTGCTCGATGCGATGGCCAGTGTGCCGCGCGAACGTTACGTGCCCGCGCCGTTCGCGGACGTCGCGTATGCCGATGCGCCGATCCCGCTGGGTGGTGGTCGCTACATCCTCGCACCGTCGGTCGACGGGCGGATCCTGCAGGCGGTTGCGGTCCAGAGCGGCGAGGCGGTGCTCGAGATCGGTACGGGCTCGGGCTTCCTCGCGGCCTGCCTGGCGGCACTGGGCGCGAACGTCCGCAGCCTCGAAATCGACCCGGAACTGGCGGGCGCCGCCGTTGCGCGCCTGCGCTCGGACGGCCGCGCCGCCGTCGAGGTCGAGACCGTCGACGCGACGACCGTCGCGCCGGTCGCCGCCTACGACGTCGTGATCCTCGGCGCGTCGCTGCCGGTCTACGACCCGCGCTACCAGGCCTTCCTGAAGGTCGGCGGCCGCCTGTTCGTCGTGGTCGGCGGGCGGGCCCCGATGGAAGCGCTGCTCGTCACGCGCACGGCCGAGCAGACCTACACGCGGGAGAGTCTCTTCGAGACCGAACTCGAAGCGCTCGTCCACGCCGTGACCCCGTCGGCTTTCCGGTTCTGACCGCCATGGTCCGGGAAGTCTCGCCGGGCTCGGTTGCCGCGCGGCTTGCCGCCGGCGAGGCCCTGGTACTGCTCGACGTGCGCGAACCCTGGGAAATCGAGATCGCCTCGCTGCCCAACACCGTCCGGATCCCGATGGGCGAGATCCAGGGCCGCTACGGCGAGCTGTCGCCGGCGGCACCGACGGTGGTCCTCTGCCGCTCAGGTGCCCGCAGCCGGCAGGTCGCCGGCTTCCTCGAGTCGCGCGGCTTCGCGGCGGTCGACAATCTCACCGGCGGCATTCTCGCCTGGGGAGCGGAACTCGACCCGAGTCTGCCTGCCTACTGAAGCGGTGGCCGCGCCGCCGACGGGGCTTGCGGAGGCGGGACCTGCTGATATAGTGTTATACAACACTAACTTTCACGCTGCTGGGGAGCGCTCCGGATGAGAGCTTTACACCGCCTTGCCGGCCTGCCGGCGTCCGTGCTGGCCGGCCTCGCCCTGACCGGAGTCGCGACCGGGGTCGGTGCGGCGGACCTCGCCGAGGTCTACCAGAAGGCGCTGCGCAACGACCCGCAGCTCCGCGAAGCCGAGGCAACCCGGCTCGCCGCGCTCGAGTCGAAGCCCCAGGCCCTCGCCCTCTTGCTGCCGCAGGTCGGTGTCACCGGCAGTGCCACGCACGGCGACTACAACGATCGCCAGACCGGCCCGCTCAGCAACAACAGCGGCCAGCCGATCGTACCGGTGAAGACCTACGCCACCTACACGACGGCCCGCTCCGACATCACGCGCTGGGGCCTGAACCTGACGCAGACGATCTTCCGCTGGGACCAGATCGCGGCGCTGCGCCAGGCCGACGCCCAGGTAGCCCAGGCCGAGATCGACTACCGGGCCGCCCAGCAGGACCTGATCCTGCGCACGGCGACCCGCTACTTCGACGTGCTCGCGCAGAAGGACGCGCTCGGCGCCGCCGTCGCCGCGCACGACTCGTTCGCACGCCAGCTCGAGCAGGCCGAGAAGCGCTTCGAGGTGGGCCTGATCGCCGTCACCGACGTGCAGGAAGCGCGCGCCGCCGCCGATACGGCAGCCGCCACGGTGATCGCGGCCAAGCGCAGCCTGGCCACCGCGCGCGACCGCCTGCGGGAACTGACCGGCGATGCGTTCACGACGCTGGTGAAGCCCGGCGAGGACATGCCGCTCGTCTCGCCCGACCCGGTCGACGAGGAGCAATGGGTCAAGGTCGCGCTCGATCAGAACCTGCAGCTGTCCTCGGCGCGCATCGGGGTCGATATCGCCCGCGAGAACATCGCCATCGCCCGGGCCGGCCACCTGCCGACGGTCGATCTCGTGGCCGGGCGCACCGGCTCGACCAACACGGGCACCGACAGCGTTTCCTACGTCGGACCGGGCTTCAGCCAGCCGCCGATCTCCTTCCCCGGTGACACCGGCCACGGCGACAAGTCGATCGGCCTGCAGGTCACGCTGCCGCTCTATTCCGGTGGCGAGACCTCGTCCCGCGTCCGCCAGGCGGTGTACCGCCAGCGCGCCGCCAAGGAGCGCCTCGAGTTCACGGCGCGCGCCACCGAGCGCGCGACGCGCGACTCCTTCCTCGGCGTCAAATCGGACATCTCCCGCGTCAAGGCGCTGCGCCAGGCGCTCGAATCGAGCCGGGTGGCGATGACGGCCACCGAGGCCGGCTACGAGGTCGGCACGCGCACCCAGGTCGACGTGCTGCTGGCGCGCCAGCGGCTCTTCCAGGCGCAGACCGAGTATCTGAAGAGCCGCTACGACTACATCACGAGCCTGCTGACGCTCGAGCAGTCCTCGGGACAGCTGGACGAGGCGCGCCTCCACCGCGTCAACGAGTGGCTGAAAGAGCCGGTGGCGGTCGACTGATGAGCCTGGCGGCGGAAGACCTCTTCTCGGTGCGCGGCCGCGCGGTGCTGATCACCGGCGGCGGCGGCGGCATCGGCCGCATGCTCAGTGCCGCCTTCCTCGCCGGCGGTGCGAGCGTGACCATCACGGGACGCAGGCAGGAGTCGCTCCGGCGCGCGACCGATGCGCTCGGCCCGCTCGGTGACCTGCACGTCATCGAAGGCGACCTGTCGGGCGCGGACGGCGCGGTCGCGATCGCCGCCAAGTACCGCGCCAGCGGCCGCCCGCTCGACGTGCTGATCAACAACGCCGGCCGTACCTGGGGAGCGCCGCTGGCCACGTTCCCGCACGCGGCCTGGGGCGACGTGCTCGGCATCAACGTGACGGCGCCTTTCGTGCTGATTCAGGAGCTGCTGCCGCTCCTCGAGCAGGGCGCGAGCGCCGACCGCCCGGCCCGGATCATCAGTATCGGCTCGATCTACGGGCTAATCACCGAGGTGATGCACACCTATTCGTACGCGGCGAGCAAGGCCGCGCTCCACCAGCTGACCCGCGTGCTCGCCGCCGAGCTCGCGCCCCGCCACGTGCTCGTCAACGCGATCGCGCCAGGTCTCTTCGAGACGCGCATGACCGTCAAGATGTTCGAGACCGAGGCGGCACGCGCGAAGACGCTCTCGGTCGTACCGCTCGGCCGAGGCGGCAGCGCCGAGGACATCGGCGGCCTCGCGCTCTTCCTCGCCTCGCGCGCCGGCGCCTACGTGACCGGCGCCGTCATCCCGCTCGACGGCG